>NC_010337.2:1822500-2122500 GCF_000019165.1 Heliomicrobium modesticaldum Ice1 | reverse complement strand
CCGGCTACAGCGGCCATGGTGCTGCTGACCGTCCCGATTTGTGCCGAGATTTCGGCGACCGTCTGGTTGTTGGCGTTGATGTTGGCCGCCTGTTGATCGATGCCGCTCGATACCTGCTGAATAGACGCGCTGATCGTCTCCGCCGCTTTTCCGCTCTGCTCCGCTCCGCTGCGGAGGCTCTCCGCCGAAGTGTGCACATCTTTGGCGCTCAGGCTGATCTTATGAACGATCCTTCGCACCGCTTCGGCCATCGTATTGATGTTATCGGCCAGCTCACCGATCTCATCGCGAGATGTCACTGTTACGGTTCCCGTGAAATCACCAGCTGCCATCTGCTCGGATAGCTGATGGATTTTTTTGATGTTGCCGGTGAGCGAGCGGCTGTAGAAATAGACGACAAGAGCGACAAACAGGATGGAGGCTGCGGCGATGAGTACGATTTTGCTCATCAAGGCATTCAACGAC
Organism: Heliomicrobium modesticaldum Ice1; assembly: GCF_000019165.1. Classification (GTDB taxonomy): domain Bacteria; phylum Bacillota; class Desulfitobacteriia; order Heliobacteriales; family Heliobacteriaceae; genus Heliomicrobium; species Heliomicrobium modesticaldum. Next base: position 2,122,035 of record NC_010337.2, on the reverse strand, counting down.
GCCGCCAATTCTTCTTCGGGGATGACGAGGCCTACGGTCCAACCGACTTCGGGAACAACATCGTAATACACCCGGTAGGCAGCACCGCCGTCTCGAAAGACGCCGCTGCCCTGTTTCTGAGACTCCATCTCTTTGTACAAGGCGACGAGGCTGCTGTTTTCTTCCTCCGCCATCTTCACTTTCATATTTTTCTTCTCATCGTTGGTGGAGAGGTATGTGCCCTGCTTGTCCAGCAAGAAGGCCCAGCCCTGGTCACCGACCTTGGTTTCTCTCATCAGTTTTTGCAAACTGGTCAAATCGATGTCAGCTGTCGCGACACCCATGAACCGCTTCTGCTCGTCGTAAAAAGGGGCTGTCGTCGTCACCATGACCACGCCGGTCACGGTATCGGCGAAGGGATCGCTCCAGACGTATCTCGCTTTGGTGTTGGCGCCATTTTTATACCAATCATACTGGAAGTAATCATATGTATCATTGCTGTAATCCCAGGTGGGAACAATCTTGTCCTTATCCCGATAGGCATAGGGACCAAAATACTTCAGATCCGGCTTGTACCGGTTCGGCTCAAAGAAAACGCCTACGCCAAAGGTTTCCTCGTTGGCCGTCACCGTGTTGATCAGTTGTTGTTCAAACAAGTCTTTGCTGAGTGTCTCACCGTACGCTTCCATATTGCGCGCCACGACGTCAGCAAGTTTCGCATGGGCCGTCAAGCGGGCGCTGATATCACGAATAACGTAGTTACGCTGTTGGCTCATTTCATCATCAACATCTTGATAGATGATCTGTTTGGCATAATAAAAACTGACCGACGATAAAGCCACCAAGGCAAGGATGGTCAACGGCAGGATCGATAGCATTGTTTTGGCCGCAATACTGTTGAATGAGAAAACGCTTTTTTGTGACATGACATGCCCTCCCCCATACGCTATCGAGCTATCAGGTGGAGAAAATCAACCAGAAAACTCGACCCACTATAGTTCTGTTTCGACATTTTTCGATTTTCTTCGCTTACTCTCATTATATCAAGGATTGAGTAAATTACAGTTATTTTTTAGTTAATCTGGTTACCTGCCATTTATCACATGACCGTAACAAATCTGTAAATCTTAGGAAACCTTCTTATGAGGAGATAATACGGCGACAATTCGATCGAAGGGATGCCTTATCCTGCGCAATCGCGCAGATGGCTGCAACTTTGCAGTGGATATGCCGGTGAGAGCGCCTCCACCATAACGATGAAGAAGCCGCCTCCTGCGCATGATATTCGCATGAGACGGCTTTGCTGCTTCCTTCGCTGTATTCCCACATTTTTATTCCTGTGAATTGCCGATTTTGGCGGTAACCGGTTTTTCCGTTGATCTAAGCAGGACCTTACAGTCTGTCGTGGGTATTTCCACAACAGATGCACTTTTTCTGAAACGCTTATACCACAAAACGCTGCACTTCCACCTCCAGTTCCTCGGCCAATCGGGCAAGGACCTGGCTCGCCGAAGCGATCTCTTCCATCGAGGCGCTCTGCTCTTGTGCCGCCGCTGATACGTTTTGCGATTCGGCAGCGATCTTTTGACTTAGCCCATACAACGATTCAAAGAGGTGGCTCACCTGTTGACTGCCTTCGCCCACCTCGACAATCGTCGCGGAGGTAGTTTGCAGCGCCCGATGAACCTCTTCCACGATCTGTCCAATCGCTTGAAAACGCTGGCCCGCTGTCTGCACCGTCGCCGCGCCTTGCCTAACCGTGTTGACACTGCTTTCCGTCGCAGCGACAGCCTGTTCCATGCTCGACTGATTTTGCTGAATGAGATCGGCGATCTGCAACGTTGCCTGCTGTGACTGTTCGGCCAATTTGCGCACCTCATCAGCCACAACAGCAAAACCGCGCCCCTGTTCACCGGCACGAGCCGCTTCGATGGCTGCATTCAAGGCCAGCAGGTTCGTCTGGTTCGCAATGCCAGCGATGAGCTCAACGATATGGCCGATCTGTTGCGAGCTCTTGGCCAATTGATCCATGCTCTCAGAGACCTTGTGGCTTTCCGCAGCAATTGTCTCCATCGTCCCTTCGATTCGCTGCATATCGGTCTTGCCCGCCTCCGTCGCTTTCACCGCTTCCATCGCTCGGGCGGTGATGGCCTTTCGCGTCCTCCACCACCTGATGGACCTGCTCGACTTGATGAGCGATTTTTTCAAGGGCCCCCGTAAAGATCTTGTCCTGATCGTCGGCAGCAACAGCCACTTGACTGATCGACTGAGCCACCTGTCCAGCCGCATCAGCCGATTCGTGGGCGTTGGCCGTCATCTCTTCGCTGGCGGCAGCCAATTGCGCCGCATTGCCGGCCACCTGCTGGATCAACCGACGCAGGTTCTCTTGCATCGAATTGAAGGCGCCTGCCAGTTGCCCGAATTCATCTTTCGCGTCATGTTCAAGGCGGCGCGTCAAGTCGCCCTCACCGGCCTGCCGGGCTGCACCTGCCATCTGCTCAAGCGGCGACAGTTGTTTTCCGATCTGCCACCATAGGAACGCCGTAAAACCAATAAGGATGGCACCGGTGATCATCGCCGCCCATACAGCAGCCGATATAAAGCCTTGCAGCATCTCCGCTTTCGGCACCACAACAGCCAGGTACCACGGTGTTCCCTCGATCGGCCGCACGGTACCGAGACTTACTTCGCCATAGAGATTGGTAAATTCAAAGACATGGAGGTTTCCTGATTTTGCAGCTTCCCACACGGCCGGCGGTGTATGTTTTCCCGACAAAACCATTTCATCATCTTTATGGGCGATGAGCTTCCCTTCTGCATCGAAGATGGTCGCAAAGCCTGTTTTTCCAACAGTCACTTCCGAAATCCGCCCTTGCAACACAGAGAATCGCACGGCCTGCCCGAAAAGGCCGACGATCTGACCAGCCTCATCCCTCATCGGGTGGGCAATCACAAAGATGGGGTTGCCCGTGTTGCGGCTTTTGACAACACTCGACATCTGTAGCTTTCCTGTCGCCATGACACCCTTGAAGTAGGCGCGATCGGAAAAATCTGTGCCGAGGAGGGACGGAGATGGCGGATAGATAGCGGTCATCGTTCCTTGACGATCTAAAATAAATAGGTTCTCATAAAGATCGTCGGCCTGTTGGAACATCAAGGCCAACTCTTCTTCTACCGCTTGCCGATCAGGGCTGCGGAGTTCCGGAAAAGAAGCTTCTGTGACCCCTGCACGCTTTATCTCGCGGATATCGGTCGCAAACTCCTGCTTCAACGAATCGGCCATCATCTCCACGGCACTTTGGGTATCGTCCATCTCATCTTGGAAAAACACAAAAAAGATGCTCGCGGCAACGGCTAAGGCTGTGAAAAGTACGGCCAACCCATTCATCAAGCTGAACTTTCCTTTGACTGTCATCGGTACACACCTTTCCCGTTTATCATCGTCATAAAAATTAAAAAGACGCCTTTTCAGCTTCGCTGCGCTGCCGATATCATTGATCTCTTTCCATTATAAAGGCTTTCTTCAAAAAACGCAAAAAAGCCTTTGAGACCCCTTCCCGCTCAAAGGCTTTTTCCCTCTATCCTCTTCAATCGATGACAAACAGCTGATTCAGCTTCGTAATCGTCAAGACCTCCCGGACAAACTCCTGCGGTTTTTGTAATCGCACATTACCGCCATAGCCATGTGTGCGCTTTAATACAGCCACCAGCGAACCAAGGGCAAGGCTATCGATCAAATCTACCCCGCTCATGTCGATCGTGACAAAATGCCTCCCTTCATCGATAAGTTTCAAAATATCATCTTTGAGTTTATTAGCCGTTGAAAATGTAAAACTCCCTTCTAGGCGGACCCTTACCTGCTGTCCCTCATGCTCAATATAGTGCACCGTACTACCCTCCTACACCTTGTTGTCTCTATTTTACCACTAGCTCCTGTCGAAATTGGACGAATTCGGTCTCCTATTTCCTTGTTTTTCTAGACAGGTGAGCGTCGAAATCCGAACAGACGCTCCCTCCACCTTTGTTCCCGCCAATCTGAATACGCTACCCCGCCGAGGCTGCTTGAAGCATGAAGAAAAACGCCCTTACCTGCTACCAAGCCGACATGATCCACCAGCGGCGGGCGACGAGAGAAGAAAATAAGATCACCTGGACGAGCGTTCGCTTCATCAACTGCCTCCAGCAGAGCCCACTGGTCCTTGGCGTCTCTGGGTAGCATAATCCCTAACGTCCAAAAAGCGATAAAAACAAGGCCGGAACAGTCAATGCCCGGCCAGCCCATACCGCCCCAGAGGTAGGGTCGACCGAGAAACTTGGCGGCCAACAGAAGGGCCTCTTCACCTGTCTGAACATCACTGGGCCAAGCTCTGATCGCTTCTTCGGGAATCCAACATGGAGTGCCCTGGGGCATCTGAAGCGCTACGAATCCTTCTTTTCGATCAAGCAGAGGAAAGCGGGCGCCCATGGGCAGCCAACCCCTATCCTGAAGAAAGCCGCCTCTCTCGATTTCGATAAACGGTTGCGCAATAACAGCCAGCGGCAGAACCTTATTTGTTGCGAACAAAACCGGAACCAGATCGTCTTCTCGCACCCAACCTTCATACCCGCCTTGATCCGGAAGGCGGATCTTTCGCCAGCCTGGTTCCGCAATTTCTAAGCTATCTGCAAACTCCACGAGACTACCCAACCAGCCTTGGGTCACCCTCTCCCGCCCTTCGCGACAGTCGCTCCACACATGGGCAAGCGAACGGCCTATTCCTTTCGCGCGTCTTTGCCCTTGTGTCGGTGCCACAGTCATCATGATGCCTCCCTTCCTGCAACAAAGAGCATGCTTTCATCATGCATAGCCACCTTATGCAGAGGTTCTTTCTCCCATGCTAACGGCCCTGACCTGCAAAAAAAAAAGCCCCTCGCCGAATTGCCTTTCGACGAAAGACCTCTTTCTCCGATGTTGATTTTGCGCCCTAACGCCTACCGCGACGGCGCCGGCAGCATTTCCATCAACCAATGGAAAAAGTCGCTCACGCGCAGGTTAGGCAGGTCGTGATCGGTGCCGGCCAGCACGGCGGGAACGATGGAATCGCTCTCATGGAGCGATCCGTGACTGCCGCCCCCAGGGTAGATGGGCGAGTCATCGGCGTAAAACTCAAAGCCGGGCCGGGCAGAGAGGAGCACCCGAGGTGTCACCTGGCTCTCCAAGGCCGAAGCGATGCGGGAGAAAGCGTCCGGATATTCGCCAAAGTGGAGGAGGCCGTCGCGGACCTCGCCGTCTACGACGGAGAGGTCGCCGTTGAAGTTCCAGTCTACACCGAAGGTGTCTTTATAGGTCTTTTCGCGCCAGAAGGTAAGCGATTTGCGCGAACCGCCCTGAATGACGCGGATGCGTTCCCCCTCCCGCCACATGATCTGGGCGATGCGCTCATCGCCGGACAGGGTGTCGACGACAGCCGGCAGCACCGACTCCTGGTTGCGCAGGACATAGACGATGGCCATCCGCTCGTTGGGACAGATGGTGATATCATAGCGCCGCGCAGCGCCCCAGGAGAGCATCTCCATCCGTCGAAAACGAGAGAGCATCCTGTCGAGCAGCACCGTCGTGTGACTGGGGCCGACCGGGCACTGGGAATGGTCGCCGGCGACGAGAAAGGCGTTCTCCTCCAGGGCATGTTCCCAGGAGGGGAAGGCGTTGAGCACCGTCTGGATCATCCGATCAGCCTTGCGGACACAGGGATGGGCGTTGAGGGGGCCCACCCGGTGGGAGTAACCGTCATTGTCGGGCAGGTAGACCATCATGAAGTCAGGCTGTTTACCCCGGCGGATCAACTCCGACGCAGCCAGGCACGAGTAGCGGTCATTGAAGCCAAACTTGTTGAAGGGACCGGCAGGACCGCGAAAGCCTTGCAGGCTCGGTGAGAGACAGCACTCACCGAGGACCAGGTTCTCAGGGCCGAAGACGGGACCGCGCAGGCGCAGCCAGGCGGCCAGGCGGATCAGCAGCGGCAGGTGCGGCTCCCTTTTTTTACGTCCCCGGTAGATGAAGAAGTTGATGTTGCCAGACGTGTACCCCCGGTCTTCCAGGATCTCGTGGAAGGTCTCGATGCGGGGGTTGATATGTTCCTGGTTGAGGTTGTAGAGCAGGTTTTTGACGGTCTGAAAGACGCCCAATTTGAGGATGGCTCCCGGCGTGGCGCCGTAGTTGACGAGCCGCTGGCTCATCTCGGAAAACCAAATGAACCCGGGTACCTTGTGCTTGTCCGCATAGGCCCCGGTGGCGATTGAACTCAAGGCAGTAGGGGTCATGGTGGGAAAAGCCGAGACGACCCGCGAGTGGCTGATGCCCTTTTTGCGCAAAAAGGCGAGGACAGGCGCGGAACCGTCCTGAGTCACGTCATCGAATACCTTCGGATGCAAGGAATCGATGATGAACATGATCACTTTCTTCCGGCGCACTGCTCCCCCACCTCCTGCTGCATTGAAAGGGACAAAAGAGATTGATTATCGGTGAGACACACAGCTATATGATATCCGAAAAGAATGCTGTCGTAAATGGGAAGCTGATTTGTCGAAAGAATCTAGGCTTGTGACGGTGGCTCGAATGGCAAAGCATCAGGCTGCCTTGCAGGAAAGTCACCCGGTCAGATGGGAATGAGCAGCGCCGATCAGTTCATTGACGTCTCGCACGCCTTCACGACAGCAGTATTCCTCGATCCCTTCAAGGATGTCCATGGTGGCCCGGGGGTTGGTGAAGTTGGCCGTCCCCACGGCGATGGCCGTTGCGCCGGCCAGCATAAAGGCGATGGCGTCCTGGCTGTTCATGATACCGCCCATTCCCAGGATGGGAACATGGACGGCTCTGTACACCTGGTAGATCATGCGCAACGCCACCGGTTTAATGGCAGGACCGGAGAGGCCGCCGAAGATGTTAGCCAGCACAGGTCGGCGGGTGCAGATGTCGATGTCCATGCCCAGCAGCGTGTTGATCAGGGCCAGGGCATCAGCGCCGGCGTCGACGACAGCCCGGGCCATCTCGGTGATGTCGGTCACATTAGGCGATAACTTGACGATGACCGGTTTTTGCGTGTTCTCCCGGACGGCCCGGGTCACCGCCGCCGCTGAAGCCGGCAGGGTGCCGAACTGGATGCCCCCCTCTTTGACGTTGGGGCAGGAGATGTTGACCTCCAGGGCGGCTACACCGTCCGCCTCGTCCAGGATGGACGCCAACCGGCCGTAGTCCTCCACGCTGTTGCCGCTGACGTTGACGATCACCGGTGTGTCGATCTGCCGCAGCGGCGGCAGATAGTCGCGAATGAAAGCCTCTACCCCAGGGTTTTGCAGGCCAATAGCGTTGAGCATGCCTGCCGGCGTCTCGGCCATGCGCGGCGTCGGGTTTCCCTCCCGCGGCTCCAAGGTCGTCCCTTTGACAACGATCGCCCCGAGGCGGCTGAGGTCGATAAAGGGTGCGAATTCGAGGCCGAAGCCGAAGGTGCCCGATGCGGTGGTGACGGGGTTTTTCATGGTCAATCCGCCCAGGTTGACCTGCAAGTTCAGGCTACCCATTCCAGACCACCTCCCTGCTCCAGAAGACCGGTCCATCGGTGCAGACCTTGGCATGGGTCCAACCTTTGCCGCCGTCCTTTCCGTCGTCCGCCTTTTTCTTGCAGACACAGGAGAGGCAGGCGCCGAGGCCGCAGCACATGCGCTCCTCCAAAGAGACCTGGCAGGGCCAGCCCCGTTCGTCAGCCAGTTGAGCCACCGCCTTCAGCATGGGCTTGGGACCGCACGCGTAGAGAAGCGGCAGCTTGTCGCCGGTATGGAGGCCTTTGAGCAGTTCCGTCACCCGGCCGGTCACGCCCGCTGAGCCGTCTTCCGTGGCGATGCGCACATCGACGCCCATGGCGGCGAACTCGTCGGCGGTGACGGTCTGGTCGGCAGAACGGGCGCCGTAGAGCAGGATCGCTTCCGCCCCCAAGTCGCGCCAGGCCTTGGCCAGCGGCGGCAGCGGCGCGACGCCGATGCCGCCGGCGACGAAGAGGGGCAAGATTTTACCTGCATCACCAGGAGCGTCAGTCTGAATATCTTCAGGGCCGCCGACAAGATCTTCGGAACCCCTGATTCGGTTGTCGACATCGCGAAGAGAGGAAGTTTTGGTAAGATGATCGGGCATGACCCACCCTCTCCCGAGGGGTCCCCAGACCTTTAGCGACGCTCCGGCGGCGAGACGAGACAGCTTGCCCGTCCCCTGTCCGGCCACATGGTAGAGCAGCGAGAGGGTCCCCTGCTCCCCGTCGAAACCGTGGATGCTGATCGGACGAGGCAGCAGCGGGTCGATGCCGTCACTGACGCGAACCTGAACAAACTGGCCGGGCTGGCAGCGCCGGGCCAGTTCCGGCGCGGAGAGAACAAGGCGGAAAAAGCCCGGCTTCAGTAGTTCTTGAGATAAGATGGCGGCGTCGGCCAGCACGGCAGAACTGTTGGTAGAGGAAATTCTTTTCGCTGACCCCTTCGTTTCAGCAGATCTGTTCAGTTCAGAGGGGGCCTTAGACTCAGACAGCACGTTGCTTTCAGCAGGCACCTTCGTCACTCCCTCCGCCCTTAGGCGAGATACTCTTGCAGCGGCACCATGTCAAAGTCGCCGCCGCCGTGAATGGTGCGCAGGGTCTGGAGGATGACCCGGGCCGTGTCGAGAGAGGTCAGGCAGGGGATGGAGTGCTCCACCGCCGCCCGGCGGATGCGGAAGCCGTCGCGCTCCGGCTGTTTGCCCTTGGTGAGGGTGTTGATGATCAGCTGCACCTTATCCTCCCGGACGAGGTCGATCAGGTGGGGCGAGCCCTCACCGATCTTGTTGACCTGCTGGACGCTGACGCCGGCCGCCTGCAAGGCGTCGGCCGTGCCGGACGTGGCGACCAGGTTGTAGCCCAGGTTGGAGAACTCCTTTAGAAGAGGGATGGCCTCTTCCTTGTCCTTGTCGGCGATGGTGGCCAGGATGGTCCCTTTCGTCGGGATGTCCATCCCCGCCGCCACGAGGGCCTTGTAGAAGGCTTTATGGAAGTCGGCATCGACGCCCATGACCTCGCCCGTCGATTTCATCTCCGGGCCGAGGGAGGTCTCCACGTCGAGGAGCTTGCCGAAGGAGAAGACAGGCGCCTTGACAGCCGTGTAGGCCGGGGCCGGGGCGAGTCCGCCTTGATAGCCCTGATCGGCCAGCGACTCGCCGAGGATGATGCGGGTGGCGATCTTGATGATGGGGATGCCTGTCACCTTGGAGAGGTAGGGCACGGTGCGGCTGGAGCGTGGGTTGACCTCGATGACGTAGATCTGCCCCTCGTGCATGACATACTGAATGTTGACGACGCCGCGGATGTTGAGGTGCAGGGCCAGGCGGGTCGTGTAGTCGATGATCCTGTCCGTCTGTTCTTTCGTCAAGCCCTGGGCCGGGAAGACGGCTGTCGAGTCGCCCGAGTGGACGCCGGCGCGCTCCACATGCTCCATGATGCCCGGGATGAGCACCTGCTCGCCGTCGGCGATGGCGTCGACCTCGATCTCGGTGCCGATGAGGTACTTGTCGACGAGAACCGGGTGTTCGGGGTTGACCTTGACGGCGTTGGCCATGTACGATTCCAAATCTTCGTCGTTGTAGACGATCTCCATGGCCCGGCCGCCGAGGACATAAGAGGGGCGGACGAGAACAGGGTAGCCGATCTCGCGGGCTACTTCGAGAGCGCCCTCGACAGAGGTAGCTGTACGGCCGGGCGGCTTGGTGATGCCTAGTTCGGTCAACACCTGATCGAAACGGTCCCGGTCCTCGGCCCGGTCGATGTCGTCGACCGAGGTGCCCAAGATGTTAAATCCGGCCTTTTGCAGGGGACCGGCCAGGTTGATGGCTGTCTGACCGCCGAACTGAACGATGACGCCCTGGGGCTTTTCCTTCGCCAGCACGTGGACCACGTCTTCCGACAGGAGCGGTTCAAAGTAGAGCCGATCGGCTGTGTCGAAGTCGGTGGAGACCGTCTCGGGGTTGTTGTTGATGATCACCGACTCGTAATCGGCATCGCGGATCGCCCAAACAGAGTGGACAGAGCAGTAGTCGAACTCGATGCCCTGGCCGATGCGGATCGGGCCGGAGCCGATGACGGCGATCTTGCGCCGCGGCGTTGGCACCGCCTCGTCTTCCTGATCATAGGTGGAATAGAAGTAGGGCGTTTCAGCCTCAAACTCGGCGGCGCAGGTGTCGACCATTTTATAGACAGGCCTGATGCCGGTGTCGAAGCGGTAAGCGCGCAGGTCCATCTCGGCGATGCCGGTGATGCGGGAGAGGTCGGCGTCGGCGAAGCCCATCCGTTTCGCCTTTTTCAGCAGATCGGCGGGGAGCTTGTTAAGGCCCTGGCCGGCATAGCGGGCCAATTCCTGTTCCATACGGACGAGGTTGGCGATCTTGACGAGGAAAAACATATCGATTTTGGTGAGGTCCTGGAGCCGCTCTAGAGACCAGCCGCGGCGCATCGCCTCAGCGACGACGAAGAGCCGGCGGTCGTCGGCTTCGACGAGCCCTCTTTCCAGGCTGACATCGTTCCAATCGGCGATGTCCTTGTGCCAGAGGCCGACGACGCCCATCTCCATGGAGCGGATGGCCTTCATCAGGGCCGGTTCGAAGGCGCGGTCGATGGCCATGACCTCGCCGGTGGCCTTCATCTGGGTGCCCAGAGTGCGCTTGGCGTCGGCGAACTTGTCGAAGGGCCAGCGGGGGATCTTGAGGACACAGTAGTCGAGGGCCGGCTCGAAGCAGGCGTAGGTCTTGCCGGTGACGGCGTTTTTGATCTCGTCGAGGGTCTTGCCGATGGCGATCTTGGCGGCCACCTTGGCGATAGGGTAGCCCGTCGCCTTGGAAGCCAGCGCCGATGAGCGGCTGACGCGGGGATTGACCTCGATGACGATGTACTCAAACGACTTGGGGTTCAAGGCATACTGGACGTTGCAGCCGCCTTCGATGCCCAAAGCGCGGATGATCTTCAGCGACGCCGTCCGCAGCATCTGGTACTCCTTGTCGGAGAGTGTCTGCGAGGGGGCCACGACGATGGAGTCGCCTGTGTGAACACCGACCGGGTCGATGTTCTCCATGTTGCAGACGGTGATGCAGTTGTCGGCGCCGTCACGGATAACCTCGTACTCGATCTCCTTCCAGCCGGCGACGCTGCGCTCGACGAGGATCTGGTGGATGGCCGAGTGCTTGAGGCCCTTGATGGCGTAGGTCTTCAGGGATTCCATGTCGGTGGCGATGCCGCCGCCGGTGCCGCCTAATGTGTAGGCGGGGCGGATGATCAGCGGGAAGCCGACCTTTTCGCCGAAGGCCAGGGCGGCCTCGACCGATTCGACGATGGTCGACTCAGGCACCGGCTCACCGATCTGCTCCATCATGGCCTTGAACAGTTCCCGGTCCTCGGCCTTTTCGATGGCCGCCAGGGGCGTGCCGAGGAGCCGGACGCCCAGTTCGTCGAGGACGCCGCTCTTGGCGAGGGAGCGGGCGATGTTAAGGCCCACCTGACCGCCGAGGGTCGGCAGCAGGCCGTCGGGGCGCTCTTTGCGGAGGATGCGGGTGACGAATTCGGGGGTGAGGGGCTCAATGTAGACTCGGTCGGCGATGTTGGCGTCGGTCATGATCGTGGCCGGGTTGGAGTTGACCAGGATGACTTCCAGGCCTTCTTCTCTGAGGGCGCCACACGCCTGGGTGCCGGCGTAATCGAACTCGGCCGCCTGGCCGATGACGATGGGGCCGGAACCGATGACCATGACCCGGCGCAGTGTAGGATCCTTCGGCATGCTTAGGCCCTCCCTTCCGTTTGCTTCATGAGATCGATGAACCGGTCAAAGAGGTAGCCCGAATCGTCCGGACCGGGGCATGCCTCGGGGTGGTACTGGACGGAGAAGGCGGGCATATCGGTAAAAGCGAGGCCCTCGACAGAGCCGTCGTTCATGTTGATATGGGAGACGATCACACCGGCGGGGACGCTGTCGCCGTCGATGACAAAGCCGTGGTTTTGGCTGGTGATGTAGACGCGGCCTGTCGCCAGGTCCTTGACGGGGTGGTTGGAGCCGCGGTGGCCGAAGGGCAGCTTGTAGGCTTTCGCGCCCACGGCCAGGCCGATGATCTGATGGCCCAGGCAGATGCCAAATACCGGCTTTTTGCCGAGCAGCGCCTTGACCGCCTCGACGGCGTAGGGCACGTCCCGAGGGTCTCCCGGCCCGTTGGAGAGCATGATCCCGTCGGGATTGAGGGCGAGCACCTCAGCAGCCGTCGTCCGCGCCGGCAGGATCGTCACCTTGCAGCCGCGCAGGTGCAGCGACCGGGCGATGTTGTCCTTAGCGCCGTAGTCGAGGAGGGCCACATGGAAGCCGTCGTTCTCCATGACGCTGCGTTCCTTCACGGTCACCTCGTCGACGAGAGGCTGGCCGGAGATGTGCGGCGCCTGCTGGGCCTGCTGGACCAGGGCTACCCTGTCGACATCGCCAGTGGCGATGATGCCGCGCATCGTGCCGTGGCTGCGCAGGCGACGGGTGAGGGCGCGCGTGTCCACACCGGCGAGGCCGATGACGCCGGCTTGTTTCAGGTAGCCGTTGATGGTGTCTCGGCTGCGCCAGTTGGAAGGGATCTCCGCCCATTCGCGGACGATGAAGCCGCGCAAAAAGGGCTGGCGCGATTCAAAATCCTCTTCGTTGATGCCGTAGTTGCCGATCAGCGGATAGGTCATGACGACGATCTGCCCGCAATAGGAGGGATCGGTGAGCAATTCCTGATAACCGGTCATACCTGTATTGAATACGACCTCGCCAGGTCGCTGCCCCCTTGCGCCAAAGGCCTGCCCTTCCCAGACAGAGCCGTCTTCCAGGATGAGATAACCCTTTTCCATATAAACCTCCTGTACTGCCGCCGCGCTAGCGTAAGGCCGGTTGGCCGGCCTTAAGAAGTGTAGTCTAAGAGAGCCTCTAATCTCTCAGTCTGTATCTTGACAGGTTTAACCGATCACCTGGCGATCCCGCATGACCACGCGCCCGCCGACGATCGTCGCCACCGGCCAGGAGCGCAGTGTCTGGCCGACAAAGGGTGTGTTCTTGCCTTTCGACTGCCAGTTCTCCAGGGTAACCGTTTCGGTGTATTCGGGGTCGATGATGGTCACATCGGCCGCCACGCCCGTCGAGAGGGTGCCGCCAGGCAGGCCGAGGCGCTTGGCCGGGGCCACCGTCATGGCGGCGACGAAGGACGGCAGGGTCATCACGCCCGATTCAACCAGTTCACGCCAAAAGAGCGGCCAGGCCGTCTCCAGGCCTGAGATGCCGAAGGGGGCGTAGTTGTATTCACAGGCCTTTTCTTCGGCTGTATGGGGCGCGTGGTCTGTCGCCAAGATGGTCAGGGTGCCGTCGTTCAAGGCCGAGCGAAGGGCCTCGCGGTCCTGGTCGGTCCGCAAGGGTGGGTTGACCTTCGTCGCTGTGTTGAAGCCTTCCACGTCGGCGTCAGTGAGGGCCAGGTGATGGGGACAGACCTCGCCGGTCACGTTGACGCCGCGCCATTGGGCTTGGCGGATGAGTTCGACCGAGCGGGCCGTCGAGACATGGGCGATGTGCAGCTTAGCGCCGACGCTCTCTGCCAGGAGGATGTCGCGGGCGACCATGATCGCCTCGGACGCCGCCGGAATGCCGCGCAAGCCGAGCACCGTCGACCAGTAGCCTTCGTGCATGACGCCGTCTTTGGCCAGTTCGGGGTCTTCGCAATGGCTGATGATCACCTTGCCGACCATCTGGGCATATTGCAGCCCCAGCCGCATGATGTCGGAGCGGGGCACCGGTTTGCCGTCATCGGAGAAAGCCACGGCGCCGCAGGCGGCCATGTCAGCCATCTCGGCCAGCTCCTGTCCTTCCGAGCCCTTGGTGATGGCGCCGACGGGGTAGACGCGGACGAGGCCAGCCGCCTTGGCGCGGTTGATGACAAACTCGACGCCCGTCTGGGAATCGCAGACCGGTTTCGTGTTCGGCATGGCGCAGAGAGCGGTAAAACCGCCGCGGGCCGCCGCCCGGGTGCCGGTGGCGATGGTCTCTTTCGCCTCCAGGCCCGGCTCTCTCAGGTGGCAGTGGATATCGATCAGGCCGGGAACGACCAGTTTGCCTGCCGCTTCCATGACCTCATCCGCTTCGGTGATCGCACCGGAATAATCGTCGATGCCGGCGATGATGCCCTTTTCGATTTTAACATCAGCGATCTTGTTGATGCCGTTGGCCGGGTCGATGACCCGCCCGCCTTTAATGTACAGCGCCACTGCCGCTTCCTCCCATCATCAGGTAGAGTATGGCCATGCGCACAGCCACCCCGTTGGTCACCTGCTCCTCAATGGCCGCGAAATCGGCATCGGCCACATCGTCGGCGATCTCGACGCCCCGGTTCATCGGCCCCGGATGGAGAACGAGCACATCGCTCTTGCAGCGCTTGAGCCGCTCCTGGTTGAGGCCGAACTGGCGGGCATACTCGCGGATCGTCGGGAAGAGTCCTTTCTTCTGCCGCTCCAGTTGCAACCGCAACACGTTGACCACATCGGCGCCTTCGAGGGCCTCCTCGATGCGGGTGAAGACCTTCACCCCGGTGATCGCCAGTTCCGGCGGCAGCAGGGTCGAAGGTCCGCAAAGGCGGACCTCGGCGCCCATCGTCCGCAGTCCCCAGATGTTCGAACGGGCCACCCGCGAGTGGAGGACGTCGCCCAGGATGGTCACCGTCAAGCCTTCCAGGCGGCCTTTGCGTTCCTTGATGGTGTACAGGTCGAGCAGACCTTGGGTGGGGTGCTCATGAGCGCCGTCGCCGGCGTTGACGACGCGGGCCTTCACATGCTTGGCCAGCAGGTGGGGCGCCCCGGAAGCGGCATGTCGAATCACAATGATATCAGTGCCCATCGCATCCAAGGTCTTGCCCGTATCGATGAGCGACTCCCCTTTGACGACAGAGGAGCTGGCGGCGGCGATGTTCACCGTGTCGGCACTCATGAACTTGCCGGCCAGTTCAAAAGAGGTGCGGGTCCGCGTCGACGCCTCGTAAAAAAGACAGACGATCGACTTGCCGCGCAGTGTGGGGACCTTCTTGATGTCGCGACCGATGATGTCTTTCATCGGCGCCGCCGTATCCAGAATCAGCTCGATCTCCTGCTTCGCTAAGCCGCGCAGGCCCAGCAGGTCTTTGTGCTGCCATGCCATGGTTGTTCTGTCCCCCTTATCCGTTATCGATGGCCCTGTCAATAGCCCGGCCCTCGGCGCTGGCCTTGCCGACAGGTTGTCTGCAAAATGTCCGCAAAAAAGCCTCCCGGTGCATGCCGCGAGGCGACTGGCGAACCATCAGTCAACCATGTCCTGGATGGAAGCGCCGTCTTCTCCATCCACTTCCATGACGCGGACGGAGATCACTTCTCGTTTGGAGGTGGGCACGTTCTTGCCCACATAGTCGGCCCGGATGGGCAGTTCCCGGTGACCCCGGTCAATCAGGACGGCCAGTTGGATCACCTGGGGGCGGCCGATGTCGATGAGGGCATCCAGGGCGGCCCGCACGGTGCGGCCCGTATAGAGCACGTCGTCGACGAGGACGACCTTTTTGCCATGGAGAGAGAAAGGAACCTCCGTCTTATGAATGACAGGTTGCACATCGAGGGTCGTCAGGTCGTCGCGGTAGAGGGTGATGTCCAGCGCGCCAAGGGGCACCGTCGTCCCCTCAATCTCCTGGATCTTCTCCTGCAGCCGTTTGGCCAGCGGGACGCCGCGCCGCCGGATGCCGACAAGGGCCAGCTGTTCGATGCCCTCGTTCTTTTCCAGGATCTCATGGGCGATGCGGGTGATGGCGCGGCGGATGGCGTCGCCGTCCATCAGCAGGGCTTTGTCGAGGAGCTTCATCCTGGGGTCCTCCTTTCGCGTCGGGGGAAAGCAAAAAAGCCTATCCCCACCGTCACCGGCAAAGATAGGCTTATCGTCTCATGCAAGGAAGCGCCCTTTACCTGAGGCAAAGCTGCCTGCAGGCGAAGGGCACACCTATGTCCTTCACTCACGATACCCAACCTTGCCGGCCTCACGGGACCGAATTAAAGGGGGGTTCCTGTTACTGATCAGTATACCTCGAGAGGTCGAATTTTGTCAACAGCGAGCCCTTGAGTCGTTCGATTTGTTTGGTCCGATTGATTCGCTTGGTCCCTTTGATTTGTTGGGGTCATCTGAAGCGCTTGAAGCACCTGTACGAAGGGTTCTGGCGGATCCGCCTGAAACCGCATCGGCTCGCCGCTGCGAGGATGGACGAATTCCAGCTTCCAAGCGTGGAGCGCCTGCCCGGTGAGACCAAAAGCGGCTTTGCGGGGGCCGTACTTCGGGTCGCCGGCGACGGGATGACCGATATGGGCCAGGTGGACACGGATCTGGTGGGTCCGACCCGTCTCTAAACGGCAGTGGAGCAGGCTGAAGCCCTGTTCCGGATAACGAGCCAGGACGCGAAAATGGGTGATGGCGCTTTTTCCGCCGGCGATGACGGCCATGCGCTGACGGTCTTTCGGATCGCGGCCGATCGGCGCCTCGACGCGACCCGTTTCGGCGCCGATGACACCGTGCACGACGGCCAGGTACTCGCGGCGCACCCGGTGGTCCTTCACCTGCTCTGTCAGGTGGATGTGGGCGCGATCGTTTTTCGCGACCACCAGCAGGCCGGAGGTATCCTTGTCGATGCGGTGGACGATGCCGGGCCGCAGCTCGCCGTTGATCCCCGACAGGTCTTTGATGTGGTAGAGCAGCGCGTTGACGAGCGTGCCCGACCAGTGACCCTCAGCCGGGTGAACGACGAGACCGGCCGGTTTGTTGATCACGGCGATATCAGCATCCTGGAAGATGATTTCCAGCGGGATATCCTCCGGGAGGATCTCCACTGCTTCCGGCGCAGGCGGCGCCACCTCGATCACATCGCCGGGACGCAGGCGGTAGTTGGCTTTCAACGGCCCCCCGTCCAGGGTGACAAGGCCCTCTTTGATCCAGTTCTGGCCATGGGAGCGCGAAGGCACAAGCCCCTTCTGCACCAGCCAAACATCGACGCGGCTGTCGGCCTCTGCCGGCGTGACGGTAAGACGGACCAATTCGGGCCGTCGGGATTCTACCTCGATGTCCAGTTCCTCAGTCGCCAGGTCCGGGGAATTTAGGTCCTGGCTTTTTGGAGATTCTATCCTTTTAAAAGACATGGTGTTCGGGCTCCATTCCTCTAGAATCCAGCACTCCCTTAGGCAACTCGAGTCCGCATCTTATCTATGACGCGAAGCCCGACTGTTTTTTCTAAATTATTCGCCGGAGCCTGTCGACTCGCTGGATGGCACAGGCTTTTTCTCCTCATCCGGCGCCAGCAACAGACTGAGCATGATCAACGCCACGCCTATAGAGATGGCCGTATCGGCCACGTTAAAGACAGGCCAGACGCGAAAGTCGAAAAAATCGATGACCAGGCCCGTGCGGAACCGGTCGATCAGGTTACCTACAGCGCCGCCGGCCTGTAGGGCGAGACCCAGGCGCAGCCAGATCTGATCCTCCGGCACGCGGCGGTAAAAATATAAAATGGCGGCGACGACGAGCACCGTGACAGCGATGAAAAAGAAGGTCTTGTTGGCCAGCATGCCAAAGGCGGCGCCAGGATTGAGGATGTAAGTGAGGTGAAATATGTTGGGGAGCAGCGGAATCGATTCGTGCTCTACCATCTTCATCTGCACGATGATCTTCGTCAGTTGATCAACGGCGATCGTGGCCAGCAAAATAATCCAGAAAAGGCCATTGCCGATTCGTCTCGATGGTTCGTGGCGCACAGTCCGGTCCCTCCTTTTCCAGAGTGCCCAATCTGAAACATTTTAGCACGCTGGGGCCAGGGGTGCAACCAAGCGCGACAAAGGCCAGCCTTGCGGCTGACCTCTGTATGGTAAAACCTATCGGCCGGAATCTTGAAGCGCACCTTGTTGGGCGTCGGCTCCGGCAGAACGGGCCAGGGTCGCGGAAACGCCGTTGCTCTGGGCGAGTTGCTGCTCGGCCAGTTGGACCATCTTCTTGGTCATGAAACCACCGATGGAGCCAACTTCACGTGTGGTCATGTTTTCCCAGCCGGCGCTTTGAACCTTGTTAGCTAGGCCGATTTCGGCGGCCACTTCATACTTGAAGCGGTCCAGCGCGCTTTGCGCCCCAGGGAATACGGCTTTGTTCCGGTTCGGCATTCCTGTTCTTCACCTCCTCCCGTACTGGTCTAGGCATAGCATGTCTCACCGAAGTCCTCTTCATATTATGAAGCTCCTGTTAAAAACCATAGTCCTTGCCGCGCTGTCCATGCCGTGACAGCGTTGGGATGATTTTAGAAACATAAAAGCCGGCACAAGGCCGGCTTACAGGCGACGGGGTCCCTCTTCGTCATCGACGCCATCCATATCCTGATAAAAGACACCATCTTTCCCCTTTTCGACAGGGATCATCTCGATGGCCTCCGTCCCTCCGACCCGCTCGAAGTGGTTGGGCACGATCTTGGGGTACTCAGGCGTAAACTCGATATCGCTCGGCCCATCGGAGCTGCCGTACTGAGCCAGGATCTGCCAGGTGTCCTCGCCATCGAACATGGTGGGATCCTTTCTGTCGCGGTCCGTCCCATGCTCGCCGATAGAAAAGAGGTTGTCTGAGTTCCCTCCCCAAGGGTAGGGCGCCGCGTCCTCTTCGATGGGCCGAGGGTGGCGGTCTGGGTGCAACTCCTCTTCATGGCTCTGGCATTCAATGCAGAGCGTTGCCGTCGGCATGGCCGCCATCCGCGCATCAGGGATTTTTTGATGGCATCTTTCGCAGATCCCGTAGATGCCCTCGCTGATGCGCCGTTTGGCCTTGGCGATCTCATCCAATTCCCGGCTGAAGCGATCCCGCGTCGCCAGGTCCTTGCCCCGCTCATAAACCTCGCTGCCTACATCGGCGGGATGGTTGTCGTAAAGGCTCAGTTCCTGGATCGATTCGCCCATCGATTCCCCCAGGGCATCTTGGGTCATGTGGGTCAATTGGTCCCGGATGTCCGTCTCCATCGCGTTCAGCCGCCACCAGGCGGCCTCATGGCTGTCCGGCATCGGTATCCCCTCTTTCCCCTCTTCGTTTTCATTTGAAAAAGGGCAAACTGCCTGTGCGGCCCTCAGTGTTGGATCCTTATCTACATGCCCAATTGGGTCTGGACCATGCGGACCACCTCGGCGATGAACCCGCCGATGAGCGGCAGGTTGAGCACCACCAATTCGCGCAGGATCAGCACAGCCACGGCGCCGAGGACTGTAAAGCCGACGGTCATGCCCAGACCGCGCGCCAGTCCGGCTAAAAAGTTCAGGTATAAGAGGCGTTTCGGGTCGTTAAAGAGGTCCACGTACTCGGCCACGCGGATCTTCTCCATATCCAGGGCCAGCATGGCGATCCGCTCATTGAGCGATTCGACGAGCCGCCTGTCGACCTGCGGTTCTTCTCTTTCCATTTTGCCCACCTGCCTGGGCATAGTATGTGCCATGATTTTACTGCCCATGAAAGACATTTAAGGCAGCCGCTTGTTCGCCGAGCATGAATTGGGGGAAGCACTTTCCGCCTAGTTGTTCAACGCCTGCAACGGCGCCGGGATCCTGCCACCCCTGGCCACAAAGGAGGCGGCGCTAAAGCCATGGACCGGCATGACCGGCGCATGGCCGAGGAGTCCGCCGAACTCCACATGGTCGCCCACCTTTTTGCCGGGCACGGGGATGATGCGGACGGCCGTCGTCTTGCGGTTGATCATGCCGATGGCCGCTTCGTCGGCGATGATGGCCGAGATCGTCTCGGCCGGCGTGTCGCCGGGGACGGCGATCATGTCGAGGCCGACAGAGCAGACACAGGTCATCGCTTCCAGCTTGTCCAGGGTCAGCGCGCCCGCCTCGACGGCGGCGATCATGCCGGCGTCTTCGCTGACAGGGATGAAGGCGCCCGACAGGCCGCCCACATAGGAGGAGGCCATGGCGCCGCCCTTTTTCACGGCATCGTTCAACAGGGCCAGGGCGGCCGTCGTGCCGTGAGTGCCACAGCGCTCCAAGCCCATCGCTTCCAGGATGTCGGCCACACTGTCGCCGATGGCCGGCGTCGGCGCCAGGGAGAGGTCGACGATGCCGAAGGGCACGCCGAGCCGTTCCGAAGCGGCCCGTCCGACCAGTTCGCCCATGCGGGTGATCTTGAAGGCCGTCTGCTTGATGATCGTGGCCAGTTCGCCGAAGTCGCAGCCCGGCTTTTTGCGGACGGCGTTCAGGACGACGCCGGGGCCGCTGACGCCTACGTTGATGACACACTCCGGCTCGCCGACGCCGTGGAATGCGCCCGCCATGAAGGGGTTGTCTTCAGGGACGTTGCAGAAGACGACCAGCTTGGCGCAACCCAGACCGTCGCGGTCGGCTGTCGCCTCGGCGGTAGCCTTGACGATGCGGCCCATGAGCGCCACGGCGTCCATGTTGATGCCGGCCTTGGTGGTGGCGATGTTGATCGAGGCGCAGACGCGCTCGGTGACAGCCAAGGCTTTCGGTAGCGACTCGATGAGCGCCCGATCGCCGGGGGTCATTCCCTTATGAACGAGGGCCGAATAGCCGCCGATGAAGTTGACGCCCACCGTCTTGGCGGCGTCATCGAGGGCTTTGGCGACAGTGACGTAGTCGTCCAGGCCCATGCTCTCTGCGATCAAGGAGATGGGGGTGACGGAGATGCGCTTGTTGATGATGGGGATGCCGTAGCGGCCCTCGATCTCTTCTCCGGTCTTGACCAGGTCGCCGGCCATGCGGGTCACCTTGTCATAGACGGCTTTGGCTGTCGATGCCGCGTCGGTGCGGCAACAGTCGCGCAGAGAGATCCCCATGGTGATGGTGCGGATGTCCAGGTTCTCCATCTGGACCATGCGGATCGTCTCCATAATTTCTTGAGGTGATATGGAAAGGGGCATGAGCAAAACCCTCCCGACCGGTTAAGTACAAATAAACGATGAATCCGTCAATCACAGACGCTTTCCATTGATATGGCGATGCCTCTATCAGATGCGATGCATGAACTTGAAGATGTCCTCGTGTTGGGCCATGATCTGTACACCCAGTTCCTGGCCCTTCTCTTCGAGGGACTTGCGGAGTTGTTCGAAGCTGGCTTTGGCGTCGTTCATGTCGATGACCATGATCATGGTAAAAAATTCGCCTTGCAAGATCGTCTGGCTGATATCGAGGATATTCGCGCCGGCGTCAGCGATGATGGTGGCGACGCTGGCGATGATCCCCACCCGGTCCGCGCCGATGACGGTGACGATGACACGGTTGTCCTTTTTCTCTGGCATGATTTTTCCACTCCTTGCAAATCAGGGGCGCCGCCCCCGGGAATACCCATTTCGAGGTATTTCCTTATTATTCGGGGCGGCGCCGTCATCTCCTGCTTGTTTTTGTCGAACCGCAAATAGCGGCGTGAAAGAGGCATCTCTCTCACCGCCGCTATCCGGCTTTGGGCACTGACCCATCTCAAATCAGCATTTTGACGATCTGCCCATTCTTGATCACCGCCGCGTTGGCCTCGTCGGTGTCTACGTGCATCTCGGCAGCAAAGGTCTCGTGAACGCGGATCAACACATGGTCGAAGCGCAAGCCCCGGAAGCCGCCCACCTCGACGGCGATGCGGTCCTTGTCTTTGAGCCCCAGTTGGGCCGCCTCGCCGGTGCTGAAGTGGATGTGGCGGGCGGCCACGATGGCCCCTTCCTTAAGGGACACCTGCCCTTGCGGTCCCACCAGGGTGATCCCCGGTGTCTCAGCCAGATCGCCCGAGTCGCGGATGACCGGCGGGATCCCCAGTTTATAGCAGTCCGTTACCGATACCTCGACCTGAGATTGTTTGCGCAGCGGCATGAGCAGGCGAACACCCTCGATCAGTCCCTTAGGGCCCATCAAGGTCAATGTCTCTTTGGCGGCGAACTGCCCCGGCTGAGACAGATCCTTCATCGGTTCGGGCTGGTATCCTTCGCCGAAGAGCCGGATTAGGTCCGCCTCAGACAAGTGCAGATGCCGGTTGGAAACGCCCACGGTGACCTCTTTTTTTGCTGCATCGAACAAAGGCCTCAGCCCCTTCTGTCATCATCCTCCATCCTGTAGGATGACCGGGGGCAGGCAGTCCCTATGAGTGCACCGGGGCGGTAGCTTGTGGAATTTCCTCTTCCAGCGCGGCGGCGCAGCGCGGGCAGATGGTCGGACGCGCTTTGTTGGCGCCTACCGCTTCGCTGTAGATCCAGCAGCGCTCGCACTTCTGGCCCGGCGCCTTGGCGACCTCGACGGCCAATCCGGCCACATCGGCCTCGCTGAAGGCGCCGACAGGCGCATCTGCCAGTACGACGGAGGAAACGATGAAGAAGGTGGCCAGGTCTTCCCCTTCCAGGAAGCTCCGCAGGTCGGCGTCGACAAACAACCGCACCTGGGCTTCCAGGGAATGGCCGATGACCTTGGCCTGGCGGGCTGTTTCGAGGGCTTTCGAGACGACGGCACGGATGTCGAGGAGACGCTCCATCTTATCGGCCAGAGCGGCGTCGATATAGCGGCTGTCGGCTTCCGGCCAGCCGGCCGTCTGGACCGTCTTGGCCCGTTCCTTAGCGCCAGGCAGGTAGCCCCAGACCTCTTCGGCGGTGAAGCTGATGAAGGGCGCCAGCATCCGCACGAGGGCGTCAGCCGTATGGTAGAGGACCGTCTGAGCCGACCGGCGGGCCTGCGACTTGGCCGGCGAGGCGTAGAGGCGGTCTTTGATGATATCGAGGTAGATAGCGCTCATGTCGACGGCGCAGAAGTTGTGAACGGCATGGTAGACCAGGTGGAACTCGTAGTTGCGGCAAGCGGCGGTGACGCGCTGGATCAATTTGTGCAGCAGCATCATGGCCCAGCGGTCCAGTTCGATCATATCTTCGTAGGCCACGGCGTCGGCTTTCGGGTCGAAGTCGTAAAGGTTGCCCAAGAAGTAGCGGAAGGTGTTGCGGATCTTGCGGTAGCCGTCGGCCGTCTGGCGCATGATGTTCGGCGAGGCGGCCACATCAGTCCGGTAGTCGACGGAGGCGACCCAGAGGCGCAGGATGTCAGCGCCCATGTCCTTGATCACATCCTGAGGCTCGACGCCGTTGCCGAGGGATTTGGACATTTTGCGACCCTGCTCGTCGACGAGGAAACCGTGGGTGAGGACGGCCTTGTAAGGAGCCGTCCCTTTGGTGGCCACTGCCGTGGAGAGGGACGAGTTGAACCAGCCTCGGTGCTGATCGGAGCCTTCCAGGTAGAGGTCGGCAGGGAAATGCAGGTCCTTGTGCGTCTCCAGCACGGCCGCATGGGACGAGCCGGAGTCAAACCAGACATCCATGATATCCGCCTCTTTGCGGAACTTGCCATGGCCACAGTGGCCGCAGGTCAGGCCTGGCGGTACGAGGTCATCGGCCTCACGGGCGAACCAGACGTCAGAGCCGTGCTCGCGGAAGAGGCCTTGGATATGGCTGATCGTCTCGTCGTTGATGATCGCCGCGCCACAGTCGGCGCAGTAGAAGATGGGGATCGGCACGCCCCAGGTCCGTTGCCGGGAGATGCACCAATCGCCCCGATCGGCGACCATGTTGTAGATGCGGTCGCGGCCCCAAGCCGGGATCCAGCGCACCTTGTCGATCGCTTCGAGCGCCTCTTTGCGGAAGCCGTCGATGGAAGCGAACCACTGCTCGGTAGCCCGGAAGAGGATGGGATGCTTGCAGCGCCAGCAGTGGGGGTACTGGTGCTTGATCTTGCCGGCACGGATCAGAAGGCCCCGCTGCTTCAGTTCTTCGATGACGGCCGGGTTGGCCTGGGTCGTCGTCATGCCGGCGAAGATGCCGCCTTCGGCAGTAAACTTGCCCCGGTTGTCGACAGGTGAGATGACCTCTAAACCGTAGGCCTTGCCGACCTGAAAGTCCTCGACACCATGACCGGGCGCCGTATGGACGCAGCCGGTGCCCTGTTCCAGGGTGACATGCTCGCCCAGGATCAGCAGCGAGTCGCGCTCGAAGAAGGGATGCTGACAGACGAGGCGCTCCAGATCCTTGCCGATAAAGGTCTGCTCCACCTGGCCGCCTTCCAGACCGGTGTCGGCCATAAACTTGGCCAACAGTTCTTTTGCCACGATCAGCCGGTCGCCGCCGAAGCGGACGAGGACATAGGCGAATTCAGGGTGAACCGTGACAGCCACGTTGGCCGGCAGCGTCCAGGGCGTCGTCGTCCAGATGACCACATAAGCGTCTTTGGCGTCGAAGAGGCCTTTCAAATCCTTGACGGGGAACTTGACATAGATGGAGGGCGATTCCTTGTCGGCGTACTCCACCTCCGCCTCAGCTAGGGCGGTCTCACAGGAGGCGCACCAGTAGACCGGTTTTAAGCCCTTGTAGATGTAGCCTTTTTTGGCCATCTCGCCGAAAACGCCGATCTGGGCGGCCTCAAACTCGGGCTTTAGCGTGATATAGGGGTTCTCCCAATCGCCGCGCACGCCGAGCCGCTTGAAGCCTTCGCGCTGGACGTCGACATACTTCAAGGCGTATTCCTGGCAACGGCGGCGGAACTCGACGGTGGAGACGGCATGGCGATTGAGGCCCAGGGTCTTGATGGCCTGCTGCTCGATAGGCAGACCGTGGGTATCCCAGCCGGGCACGTAAGGCGCATCAAAGCCGTCCATGGAGTGAAACTTGACGATGAAGTCCTTGAGCACCTTGTTCAGCGTGTGGCCAAGGTGGATCTCGCCGTTGGCGTAAGGCGGGCCGTCATGGAGGATAAACTTGGGCTTGCCGGCGTTGGCCTTAGCCACCTCTCGATAGAGGTCGATCTCCTCCCAGAACTTGATGATTTCCGGTTCCCGTTTCGGCAGGTTCGCCCGCATGGGGAATTCCGTCCGGGGCAGGTTAAGCGTCTTGCCGTAGTCGGGACTTTCCTTCCCGTTCACTTGCCTCTCACCTCGTTTAAAACTAAAAACCTCGCCCCATATCTGGTAAGGGGCGAGAGTTCCCTCGCGGTGCCACCCTTGATCGTTCCGCTCCGGCAGGTAAAACTGCTGCATTTCGGACATAAAGCTGCTCGCTACAGCGCTGCAAGGCTTTAGAGATCAGCGTTCCTGCCGGGCAAACACCTCTTGTATGCGCATAACGGCCGCTTGCCGGCGCCGCTTACTCTTGTTCGGCGGCGCAGCTCCCGGGGGATATGCGGGTAGCGCCCTTGCCCTGGCTTCCACCCTCCCAGGTTCGCTGTCAAGTCGGTCTACACGCACCTGTCCCGATCAATGCTGTTTGATGTATCAGCGATCAACCGTTGTTCGCATCAACGGTCCTTGACGCTCGATGATTGCTGCGCAAAAAGTGCAAGAGTATTATACTGAAAAACTGGTTCAGATGTCAAACCTCTTGCGCAAATCCTCTGCACTGACTCCCTCCACCTCAAGTGTCTTCAAGCGCGACGTCTCCCCCGCCACCAGACGCACCTGGCTGCGGGAGAGGCCGAGGGTCTTGGCAATAAACTGCAGGCAAGCGGCGTTCGCCTCACCGTCGACAGGCGGCGCCGTCAGGCGGACCTTCAAGGCATCGTCTAAAAGACCGCAGACCTCGTTTTTCGATGCCCGCGGCTGCACCCGGATCCTGAAACGAATCGAGCCGCCGGGCTGTTCCTGAATCCAACCCATCAGCCGGCCTGACCCTCGCCGGTCGAGACAGCGGCAGGGGACCAGGGCCTGGCGTCGGCAAAGGGCTCATCCATGTTGGCCATCTCTTCCCAATCTTCTCCTTTGACCGTCTCCAGTTGGGACAACAGCATGGCTCGGAACTGGACGCGGAACTGGCGAAACTGGTTGCGCATGTGTTCGTACTGGCGCTCCATCTCCTGCTGTTTCGCCCAGGCCGCCGCGACGATCTGTTCCGCCTGGAGCCGCGCCTCCTTCAGCCGCAACTCGGCTTCACGCTCGGCTGAAGCCCGTTGCTCGTCGGCTGTCTTCTGGGCCAGCACCAGCGTATTGTTCAAAGTCTCTTCCAAGTGACGGTAACGGAGCAGGTTTTCCTCGCAGCGAGCCACCTGTTCCTTCAAAAGGATGTTCTCTTTATACAATTCTTCGAAGGACTGGGCGACCTGGCGTTGGAACTCGTCCACCTCTTCTGTCTTGTAGCCCCAGGCGCCCTTGCGAAACTCCTTCTGGTGGATATCAAGCGGTGTCAGCATCGCTAACCTCCTTCACCGGCGTTTACCGGCGGCCCCTGACCTGTCAGCCAATTCACCGTAACCCCTTCAACGGTCGGTCTCTTCAACAGTCTGCCCTCAGCGGTCGACCGGTTGCCAGACCGTGAGCCGGATGCGTCCTTTCCTCGTCTCGCCGCCGACAGCACGCAGGATGGCTCGTCCAAAACCGCGCAGCGAGAGGATGTCCCCCTCGTCGGCGCTTTTGCTCCCGTCGGTCATCTCAAGGCCGTTCACCTTCAACAATCCCCGCCCAATGACCTCATCAGCCCGCGAACGGGATAGATGCCAGATGGCGGCGATCAGCGCATCCAATCGCAGGGAGGCGACGGTGATCGTCCGCTCCTCCCCCTCATCGATGAAGGCGTGGACCGTCCCGTCGTCGATGACGCGGACCGTCAGGGCGGACTGGCGGACCTGACGCCACTGGGCCTCCACATAGCGGGCGACGTCACAATCGAGCACGACGGCACAGCCCCGCTCGGTCCGTTTCAGGTCGCCCACCTTTTCCCGGCGGATCCCCAATCCGAGCAAGGCGCCGAGGTAGTCGCGGTGGCCGATCCTTTCCCCTTTCCTGACCGGCTCTGCCAGGACCCAGCAGATGCGGCTGTCGGGCCTGTCCTCTTCGTCAGGCAAGAGGACGAGCCGCTGGCGCTCAGCGCCCTCATATCCCCCGTCAGCGACACAGAGAACCCCACCGGGTCCGCGGAGCAGTTCCTGAGCCGCCTTGCGCAGGTAGGGCTCCAGAAAATCGGTCACCTGCTGGCGGTGCGTCCGCCGGCACTGTGCCGCCTGATCGGCGATCCGGGCCAGCTTTTCCCGTCCCTCCCCCGGCGGCAGGTGCGAGAATCGTCGTTCACGGGCAGCGTCCATCTAGAAGAGCAATTGGAGCAACAGACGCTCCAGGACCTCCAACAGGATATAGGCGACGATGGGGGAAAAATCGAGGGGAAGCGAGGCCGGCACAGGGATGATCCGCCGCAGCGGCGACAGGAGCGGTTCGGTGAGGTCGTAGATGAAGCGGATGATCGTCCCGTCCGGGTTGTGGGGGAAGTAGGAGAGGATCACCCTGATGACGATGAGAAACTTCAGCACCTCAAAGGCGATGTTGATGATCTGATAGGTCTCGCCGATTCCCAACTCGTCAACCTCCATTTCACGCAAGAACCCGGCAGAAGGGCCGGGTCATTTCATCGGGAACCTGACAGTTCGCGGGCGCGGCGGGTAGCCGCGTGAACAGCGGCGAAGACAGAGGAACGGAATCCGCCATCCTCCAGCGCCTGGACGCCGGCGATGGTGGTGCCGCCGGGCGAGGTCACCTTATCGCGCTCCACAGCGGGATGGTTGCCAGTGCGGCGGATCATCTCAGCCGAACCGATGACCGTCTGCAGGGCCAACCGGCGAGCCAGGTCGCGCGGCAGCCCTTCTTTGACCCCGGCATCGATCAATGCCTCGATGAAGAGGTACACATAAGCCGGGCCGCTCCCGCTCAAAGCCGTCACGGCGTCCAGATACGACTCCGGCAGCACCTCGGCCAGACCGACAGCCTCCAAGAGCTGACGGGCCATCTCCACATCGGCCGTTGAGGCGCTTCGCCCGCCCGACAGGGCCGACGCGCCCATGCCGACGAGGGCCGGCGTGTTGGGCATCACCCGCACCACAGGGATCTCTGGAGAGAGCCAGTCCTCCAGTTGGGCCAGGGTGATGCCGGCGGCGATGGAGATGACCAGGTGCCGGGGAAGAATTGCCCCCGCCGCTTTGAGCGGCGCCAGCACAGCCGGCAGCACCTGAGGCTTGACGGCCAGCACCAAGATGTCGGAACGACGGCAGACTTCCTCATTGTCAGGGGTGACGATGACGCCCAGTTGCGCATGGAGCGAGTCGAGGCGCGCCTGCGATACATCGGAAACAGTCAGGCGATCAGCCGGGACGTTAACGAGGAGACCTCGCAACAGCGCCTCGGCCATGGCCCCGCCGCCGATGAAGCCGATCCGGCGCCCTTCCAGTTGGGAAACTTTCAATGATGCCGGACCTCCTAGCCTTTATTGGCCCATGCCAAGGGGGAACGGACAGAAGACAGGTCGTCGCCGGTCACCTCGCCGGAGATATCCACGTTGCTCGGCGCGAAGACGAAGATGTTGGCGCCCACCTTCTGCATGGATCCATTCAACGCATAAGTGGTGCCGCTGATGAA
The DNA here is from genome assembly GCF_000019165.1 of Heliomicrobium modesticaldum Ice1. Lineage (GTDB taxonomy): Bacteria > Bacillota > Desulfitobacteriia > Heliobacteriales > Heliobacteriaceae > Heliomicrobium > Heliomicrobium modesticaldum. The sequence goes on along the minus strand of NC_010337.2, from coordinate 2,093,583 downwards.
GTCAATGACCCGCTGGGCCATCTCCCGATCGGCCTTTTCGAGATTGAGGATCACCTGCCGCCGGTTTTTCAGGTGGTCGGCAATGGCTCTCGCCTCATCAAAGGTCTTCGGTTCGCAAACCACAACCTTCAACTCCTTCTTTTGCCGCTCTGTCACCAGACTGACAACAGGCGCCGTCGGCCGTTCGGTCCGCTCAGCCCGTTCGGCGCTCCGCCGGGAAAAGGCCGATTCCCGTTCCTCACCAGAGTGGGGCGCCACCGACGCATCATTCATCTCCTCGATCTCATCGCCAAGCCCCATGATGCTGTAAAACTTCTCTACCAATTTGGCCATCGAAATCCATCCTCCTCTCTCACGAACGACCGCCGAACAGGCTGGAGCCAATCCGGACGATGGTCGCTCCTTCTTCGACTGCAACTTCAAAATCGTTGGACATGCCCATGGAAAGATGCCTCATCTCTACCCTTTGTAGCCCTAATTCATCCACTTCGCGGGATAGGTGATAGAGATCGCGAAAAAAGGGGCGCGTCTCCTCCGGATCGTCCACGTAAGGCGCCATCGTCATCAATCCACGGATATGTATGCCCTCGAAGGCCGTCACGTCGCGGATAAAGGAGATCAAATCGCGCCTGTCGACGCCGTGTTTGCTCTTCTCCCCCGCCACGTTGACCTCTACCAGGCAATCGATGGGACGACCTAACCGAGCGGCATAGCGGTTGATCGCCTGGGCCAGGGACAGCCTGTCCAGTGAATGGATCAAGTCCACCTTGTCGTAGATGTACTTTACTTTATTCGTCTGCAGCGTGCCGATCATATGCCAGCGGACCGAACCACGCACCTGGCGATGCTTCGCCAATAGTTCCTGCACACGGTTCTCCCCCAGCAGGTCGACACCGGCGTCAACAACCTCTTGGATCTGCTCCACCGGCACCGTCTTGGTCACCGCCAGCAACCGGATCGCTTCCGGTTCGCGACCGGCGCGCATGGCGGCATCACGGATTCGTTGGCGCACACGGCCCAAATTTTCCTGCAAATGGCCCATGATCGCTCAATCCCTTCACCACGCTTCGTATTTCGCCGTTCGACAGGGAAATCCTGCTACTCTTACCTTGAATTCTTACCTATTGCCAAGTTTTTTATTTAATTTCCTGCCCTTCCCGAAGAAGAGCCGGGTTTTGGACAACCAATTCCCCTTCGGCAACCCCATCGATGATCACCTGGTCGCCGATGGTCGCTTTTACCTGTATCGGTCGCCATTCGGCCCGGTTTTTCACCGCCAGCCAAACCCCTTTTTCGCCGTTTCGCTCAATCAGCGTGTCCTTGGACAGGAGGATGCCCTTATGGATCTTGTCCACGATCTGCAAGGGCAACTGGCGCCTTTTGAACACCTCTGCCGGCGGGTTGACCAACTGGATGACAGCCCATACATCGTCGGTCCCGCGGACCTGCAGGACTTTGCCGTAAAAATTCGGCCCTGCCGCGTTGAGGGCGAGCGTCAACCGCCGCGACGGCACCAACGGTTCGCCCAGGTCTTTCACGTCGTAATGAGTCAGGAAGTAGGCTTTCTCCACATTGTCGATCACCTTGAACAGCCCCTGCCCCGCCTGGGCCAGTCCATCAGGTGGAATCTCCTGCGGTCTCTCCGCCAGGGTGTTCAGCTGTTCTGTGCTCAATTCGTCAAGCACCCGGGGATTGAGCACCTCTTCCAGACCGTCGAGCCGGTAGACGATCAAGCCGGCTCTCGGCGAGGGCAGGTCTTGATAGCTGCCCATCTCTTCCCCGACCGGGCTTAAGCCCTTCAGCCGAACGACAGGCGCGCCGACACGGACGCGATCGCCATCCTTCACCAGCCGTTGCACGTGACCCGCCATCGACGCATGGACTATTCGCTCGTCGCGGATCACCCATCCGGGCAGTTCACGCGTCTCCGCCAGTTGTCCCATCTTGGCCGCCTGCAGTTCTACAGTGACCTTGACGAGATAGCCGGTGATCCTGTCTTTCATCCACCAGAGACCGGCCGCTGCGACGGCCAGCAACAACATAAGCGCCGCCAGGCGCAGGAGAGCCTGCCGTCTCCGCTGCCGCAAAGCCTCTTTTCCCACCGGAACCATCGTCAGCCGGGACATGCCTTTTCCCCCCAGCACCTAACAAGATTGAAAAGAGCGAATTTGGGAAACCGGGTAACTTTTAGTGAGACTCCCGCCGCTTTTCCGCCGACGCTTCGTTGGAGAGCCCGGTAACTTCAAAAAGCCGAAAGAGCAGGCTCAAGAAAATCGCCACCACCGTCGCTAATGCCATGCCCTTCAAAGCGATGGCGCCCCACTGAATCTGAGCGCCGCTGACGCCGATGAGCAAGACGACAGAGGTCAAGATCAGGTTCGTCGCCTTAGAGTAATCGACCTTCGACTCGACGAGCATGCGCACCCCTGAGGCGGCGATGACGCCGAAGAGCAACAGGGAGACGCCGCCCATGACCGGTGCGGGGATGGCCTGGATGGCCGCAGAGAGCTTGCCTACAAAGGAGAGGCCGATGGCGATGAGGGCCGCAACGCCGAGCACCCAGGTGGAGTAGACCTTGGTGATGGCCATCACGCCGATGTTTTCCCCATAGGTCGTATTCGGCGTCGAGCCGAAAAAGCCGGAGAGCATCGTCGACAAACCGTTGCCAAGGAGAGAGCGGTCCAGACCGGGGTCGCGGGAGAGGTCTTTGCCGACGATATTGCCGGTCACAATCAGGTGGCCCACATGCTCGGCGATGACGACCAGCGCCGCCGGGGCGATGATGGCGATGGCGCCTAAGTCAAAGCGCGGCGAGTATAATTTCGGTACGGCCACCCAGGATGCCTCCACCACCTTCGTCCAATCGACCATACCCATAAAACCGGCCAATGCGTAGCCGGCGAGCACGCCGAAGAGGATGGGGATGATGGCCAGGAAGCCGCGGAAGACGACGGAGCCGATCAGGGTTACCGCCAGGGTGAAGAGGGAAAGGGTGATCGCCTTGACGTTGAGGGGCGTCGCACCCGTCGGATCGGGAACGAGTCCCGCCATCCCGGCAGCTACCGGGGCCAATTCTAAACCGATGACAGCGACGATGGCGCCCATGGCCGCCGGCGGGAAGATCACATTGAGCCAACCGGTGCCGGTCACCTTGATGATCAAGGCAACGATAATGAAGATCAGGCCGACGACGATAAAACCGCCCAAAGCGGCTTCATAGCCGTATTTGGGAAGGACCATGAAGACCGGCGAGATGAAGGCGAAACTGGAACCCAGATAGGCTGGAATCTTGCCCCGACAGAGCCACAGGTAGAGCAAGGTGCCGATACCGTTAAAGAGGAGAACGGTGGCGGGATTGACATCAAACATGATGGGGACAAAGACGGTTGCGCCAAACATGGCGAAGAGGTGTTGGATGCTGAGCGGAATCGTTTGCAACAGCGGCAGTCGTTCATCGACTTGGATCTCTCGTTTCATGATGCGCGTCTCTCCTCGTTTTGCGTCTTCCATGCATAAGCGTCGGAGTTCCAATGAAAACCGCTCGCTTCTGCCCTCTTGTCCCATGATAGCAAAAGGCACATCTTTTTCAAACCCTTCGAGAGGTCTCTTCGGGACATTATCGCATTTTTAGCCTGTCCTTGTCTGCTCCCGTCCATGAGGGGAAAACAAACAAGCTCCCAGTCAACTGCTGGGAGCCCCTGTTTGTTTTCATATGGGTCCACCCTCTTGATTTCTCCGAATCGGATGTTCAAAGACGAAACGTTTCGTCGCTACTCATTCAGATCCTTCCGCTTCCCCGAGACAAGGTAGACGATGGTTTCTGCGATATTGGTTGCGTGATCGCCGAACCGCTCCAGGTAGCGGGCCACGAAAAGCAGATGCGTCGACTGAGTGATCTTTTGCGGATCCTTGATCATGATCGCCAGAAGTTCCTGCAGAACCTCCTTATACAGCGCGTCGACCTGATGATCCAGTTCGCTCATGCGGATAGCCAGTTCCTCGTCTTCATAGACGTAGGCGTCCAGGCCGTCTTTGACCATGCACTGGCAGATCTGCGCCATCTTCTGGATGACGACCAGGGGTTTGAAATAATCCTCCTGGGCCAACCTACGTACGGCTTTGGCAATGTCGACGATGTTGTCGCTCATCCGCTCCAAGTCAATGGTGATCCGCCAAGCGGCGCTGATCCGGCGCAGATCCTTGGCCATCGGCTGTTGCATGGCGATCAGCTTCATGCAGCGGTCCTCAATAGTCAGCTGCATGCGATCGATCTCGTCATCGTTGGCGACGACTGCATCGGCCAAGGCCACGTCCTGCCGGACCAGCGCCTCGATCCCCTTTTCGATCTGTTCCTCTACCAGGGCGCCCATGCGAAGCAGATCCTGTTGTAAATTTTTCAAAGACACGTCAAATTCCGAACGCGTCGTCATGAGCCATCCGCCCTTTCCTTATCCTTGGGTGTTCAATCAGAAGCAAGGCTGATCGAAAGGTTAGGTTTCCCCTGAGGCCGCGGAGCGAAGCGTACAGCCTTAGCCGAAGCGTCCCGTGATGTAGTCTTCGGTGCGCTGGTCTTTCGGATTGGTGAAGATGACCTCTGTATCATCGAATTCGACGAGATCGCCTACAAGGAAGAAGGCCGTCTTGTCGGAGATGCGCGCTGCCTGCTGCATGTTGTGGGTGACGATGACGATGGTGTAGTGCTGTTTCAGTTCTCGGATCAATTCTTCGATCTTCAAGGTCGAGATCGGGTCGAGGGCAGAGGTGGGCTCATCCATCAAAAGAACTTCTGGCTGGATGGCCAGGGCGCGGGCGATGCAGAGGCGCTGTTGCTGGCCGCCGGACAGGCCGAGGGCCGGTTTGTGCAGGCGGTCCTTCACCTCATCCCACAGCGCCGCCTGGCGCAACGTCGTCTCCACGATCTCATCAAGCTTGCGCTTGTCTTTGAGGCCATGCAGCTTCGGCGCATAGGCTACGTTCTCATAGACCGTCTTGGGGAAGGGATTGGGCGCCTGGAAGACCATGCCGACCCGCTTGCGCAAGGCCACCACATCCGTGTCCGGGTGGTAGATGTCGGTGTCTTCGAACATCAGCTTGCCTTCCACGCGGCAGCTGGGGATGATGTCGTTCATCCGGTTGAGACAGCGCAAGAAGGTCGACTTGCCGCAGCCTGAGGGACCGATCAGGGCGGTCACGTCTCCCTCGCCGATGGCGACGGTAATGTTTCTCAAGGCTTGAAAGTCTCCGTAGTAAAGATTTACGTTTTCTGCGGAAATTTTTGTCTTCGCCATGTTTTCCTCCTACACTCTGCGCATGCGACGGAAGTACGAGCGCAACAGAATGGCCACCAGATTCAGGCCAAGGACGAGGATCATCAAGACCGTCGCCGTTCCGTAGGGAATCTTCGGGTCGGCGTTGGGCACCTGAGTCGCGATGACATACAGGTGATAGGGCAAGGCCATCACCTGATCGAAAACACTACTTGGCAGGCGCGGCAAGAAAAAGGCAGCCGCCGTCAGCAGGATGGGCGCCGTTTCACCAGCCGCCCGGGCGACGCCCAGGATGGAGCCCGTCAAAATCCCCGGCATGGCGTTCGGCAGAACGATGAGCAGGATCGTCTGCAGTTTCGTCGCGCCAAGGGCGAGGCTGGCCTCCCGGTAGCCGTTGGGAACGGCCCGCAACGCTTCTTCCGTAGTGGTGATGATGACCGGTAGGATCATCAAGGCCAACGTCAGCGAACCGGAGAGGATGGAGACGCCGAAGTCTAGAAAGAGGACGAAGAAACCGAGTCCAAAGAGACCGAAGACGACGGAAGGAACACCAGCCAGGTTGACGACAGCAAGACGGATGATGCGCGTCGCCCAGGATTCACGGGCATACTCGACGAGGTAGACAGCTGTCATCACGCCGACGGGCAAAGCAAAGAGGATCGTGGCCAGGACGAGGTAGAAGGTACCCACAATGGCAGGAAAAATACCACCTTCCGTCATCCCCTTGCGCGGGTTCTCCGTGATAAACTCCCAGGTCAGCGCCGGAAAGCCCTTCGAAAAGAGGTCCCAGAGCACGACGACGAGGACCAGCACGATCAAGGCCGCCATTGCCCGCAGGATATGGAAGGCGACTTTTTCAGCAACCTTCGGAGACACTTACTCCACCTCCTTCATGCGACGGCTGACGATGTCGGCCACGAGGTTGATCAAAAAGGTCATCAAAAAGAGTACGGCGCCGACGAGGAACAGGGCATAGTAATGGTCGCTGCCCCGGGCTACTTCACCCATCTCGGCGGCAATGGTGGCCGTCATGGTCCGGACAGGGACGAGGAAAGTGTCTGGAATGACGCCGGCGTTGCCGGTAACCATCAACACTGTCATCGTCTCGCCGATGGCGCGGCCAATGCCCAGCATGATCGCCGCCGTGATGCCGGAAAGGGCCGCCGGCACAATGACCGTCTTGATCGCCTGCCAACGGGTGGCGCCCAGGCTGAGGGACGCTTCCATATAGCGCCGAGGCACCGAGGAGATGGCGTCTTCCGAGATGGAGGTGATCGTCGGCAAGGCCATCAGCGCCAAGGTGATGGCGCCTGTCAACGCCGTCAGGCCGGTCGGCAGGTTAAATAAGTCTTTGATCAAGGGCGCCAGGACGGCGAGGCCGAAAAAACCGACCACGACCGACGGGATGCCGGCGAGGACCTCAATGGCTGGCTTCAGCGTTTCCCGCACAACAGGACTGGCCACCATGGCCAGGTAGATAGCGGCGCCGACACCTAAAGGCACGCTGATGACAATGGCGCCGAAGGTGACGATGATGGAACCGGCGATCAGCGGCAGCAGGCCGAAAACAGGCGGACTGGAGATAGGGTACCATTTCTTAGAAAGCAGCGTGCCCGCAGCCGGATCGGTCATCAAAGGAATCGCTTCCTTAAAAAGAAACAAGAAGATGAGGATGATCGTGACGACGCCGATAAAGGCGCTGAGAAAGAGGAGACCCTCGGTCATTTTTTCGGCGACGTCCCAAATTCTTCGTTTTTTTGAAGCGCCTTTGCTTAACGATTCTTTGCGCACTACGAATTCAGTTGTGATGGCTGTATTTTCGCCGTTTGGACTCATGGCACCATCCCCCTTGGTCCTTCATCGCAGGAAAATGGGCAGAGCACTCATACACTCTGCCCATTCTACTTTTTAGATTATTCCGGCTCTGGATTGTTTTGTCTCTTACTTGACCGGCACAAAGTCCATCTTCTTGACGATGGCCTGGCCTTCACTGCTCAGCATGAAGTCGACGAAGGCCTTGGCGACACCTTGGGGCTCACCAGCCGAGTAGACGAAGAGCGGACGGGAGACAGGGTAGGATTTATCTTTGACAGAGGCTTCAGAGGGCAGCACAGCGGCAGAGCCGGCGTCTTTCTTGACAGCGATGGTTTTGACGGAGTCTTTCAGATAACCGAGACCGACATAACCGATGGCGCCTTTGTTGCCTTCCACTTCCTTGACGATAGCGGCGCTGGAGCTTTGCAGCAGGGCATCGCTGCGATATTCCTTGTTCTTCATGACATGTTCTTTGACGAAGACATGGGTGCCGGAAGAGGTTTCGCGAGCGTAGACGACGATCTTCTCGTCATTGCCGCCGAGCTCTTTCCAGTTGCTCACCTTGCCGGTGTAGATGTCGGCCAGTTGTTCCATGGTCAGTTCCTTGACAGGGTTGTCCTTGTTGACGATGAAACCGATGCCGTCGTTGGCGATGACGAACTCTTTGACATCTTTCTGGGTCTTTTCTTTGATCTCATTTTTCTCTTCCGCTTTCATATCCCGGGAGGAGTTGGCCAGATCAGCCGTGCCGTTCACAAGTGCTTTGATGCCGGTGCCCGATCCGCCACCGGTGACAGCGATGCTGGCGTCTTTGTTTTTCTTCATGAATTCTTCTGCCATGGCTTGGCTCAGGTTGACTATCGTGTCGGAACCTTTCACCTGGATGGAGCCTTTCACGCCGGATTCTGCGGCAGGCTTGGCAGCATCCTGTTTCGGCGCATTGCCGCCGCAACCGACGGCCACAGTGCCCAGCAGACCGACGACAGCGGCCAGGGCCACAACCTTGGAGAACTTCTTCAGCGAGTTCATGAAGTGGTAATACCTCCTCGATTTTTGGCGTCATGCCGGAGCATGTCCGCATTTCCATATGCAACTATACATGTTGAATGTTAGACAAGAATTACGCGACGTTTAAGATTCTGTTAACGAATCTTTTTGCCTTCGGCTTTTCTCATCAATAATGTAGACACTGCCGCTCTGCCGCTTGGCCTCTTTTTTCACCTCGGCGGCCACCTCGCCCAGTTCCATGGGGTGGTCAAAGCGTCCCGGCCAGCACTCCACGACAGCCAGGGAGACCGACATGATCGGGAAAAAGCAGGTGTTGCCTTGTCGGTCTTTCGAGCAGATGCAGCGGCGCTCTCTATCCTCTGCCGAATAAAGCTCAACGATCTCCCGGTCAAAGGCGGCGATGATCCCTTCACAGATGGCTTCGTAGGGGTTTCCCGTCAGGATGATGAAATCGTCGCCACCGATGTGGGCCAGCAGATCATCGGTGCGACCCTTGGCACGGACGACGTCGCCGGCGATGCCGGCCAGCAGCTTGATCGCCTGGTCGCCGCGCTCAAAACCGTAGCGGTCATTGAAGGCCTTAAAATTGTCCAGATCGATGTAGATGACCGTAAAAGCCTGATTCCATTCGAAGCGCCGCAGGATGTCCTGTTCAATGCGCGGGTTCCCCGGCAATCCAGTCAAGGGATTGGCCGCCAGGGCATACTCCATCTGGATCCGGGTCATGTGATCCAGCAGCGTCCGAACTGAGACGACACCGGTGCAACGGTTTTTATCCGTAACGATGATGTGGTCATAGAGGCGCTGCAGCTGACGTGACGTGGCCATCTGGGACACCTTTTCCAACCGGGTGGCGCTGTCGACGATCAACGGGTCGTGGTCCATGACCAGGGACACAGGCCGGTCGGCATAGAGGGCAACACCGTACTGGTTGGCCAGGTGGCTATACATCTTGTCCCGCATGACCAACCCCACCGGCATTTCGCCATCGAGAATGACCAAGCTGTTGCAGTCGGCGTGGCGCTGAAAGTGTCTCATCGCCTCACGGGTCAACTGATCCTTTTGCAGGCCATGGCACTCCTCCACCAGGCTGCCGACAGTGACGGCATGCAGCGGTTCCGCCCGGAGGCGGTTCTTTTTGTCTGCCAGGACAGCGATGGCCTCGGCGCTGGGGCCCTCTCTTTTGGGCAGGGGCCGGCCGATAAAAAAGCCCTGCCCGATGTCTACACCGATCTGGGACAAAAAGCGCAGCTCTTTTTCCGTCTCGATGCCCTCAGCCACGATCTTCGCACCGATCTTGCGCCCGAAGGTGACAAAGGTTTCCATGAGGGCCTGCTTGATCGACGATGTGTCGATATCCCGGACGAGGGACATATCGATCTTGATGAAGTCGGGCTGCAGTTCGGCGATGGCTTGCAGGCTCGAATATCCGGCGCCGGCGTCATCGACAGCCACCCGAAATCCCTGTTCTCGGTAATGTTTAAGGGTCTTCCGGAAGCTACCGAAGTCGTCGATGGCCGTCCGTTCCGTGATCTCGAAGACGATGTTGTGAGGCCGCAAGCCATGCTCGGCGATCAGGCGGCGCGTGTTGCCCTGAGCGAATTCGGGATCCTTCACGACCGACGGGCTGATGTTGAGGAAGAGAAGCTGATCGCGCAGCAGCTCGCCGCACTCGGCGATGGCTTTTTCCCGGATCTGCCGCTCCAGAGGGTACAGCAGGTCAGCCTTTTCGGCCAAGGGAAAGAGGACGCTGGGGGAAGCGAAATAACTGTCGACAGGACCGCGGCAGAGGGCTTCATAGCCGATGATCTCACCCTTCTCCAGGCTGAGCAGGGGCTGATAGACCACATGGAACCGATCCTCCGCCATAGCTTCCTTCAATTCCCAGATGCGGCGAGACCATTTGGCGTCGCTGTGCCCCTTGGCGATCGCCGTCGCTTCCTTAAGGGCATTGTAGACGAGGCTTTCCAGGCTCAACCCGGAGGTTGGTCGCAGGATCGCCCAACCCAGGTGCAGGTCGAGTGGTTCCCGCAAAAGACCGCTCAAGGTCTCGTTGACCACAGCCAGCGACTGGCTGCGCAGGTCTTCCGCCAGACGTTCCAAAAAGTCCAGCACCGTGTCGATATCGCCCGGCGGCAGGGAATAGTAAACGGCGAAGTCATCGCCGTTGAGGTTATGTACGAACAGGCCTCGCCCCGCACCGAGGATGGGCTTTGCCTCCATGATCGCCTGGCTCAGGGTGGACAGCACCTGTTTACAGACGGAAAAGCCATAACTCCGCTCGATGGCGGTGAACCCGACGATATCAAGAAAGACGAGACCGACGCCATTTTCATTTTCTAAACCGCGCTCAATCTGCTTGAGCACCTCAGCACTGGAGACGGTGGAGGGGTAAAAGCTAACCTCCTGGGAAAAGGGCTGACCGAGGCTTTTCAACCAACCCTCTAGCATATCGAACGGTCCCATCCGGTCTGCCTCCTGCTCGATTCGTGACGGAGCACAAGGGCGCTGTCATCAGCGCCTGCCTCCAGACCGGCTGTCGCTTTTGCCTCTTGGGCGAAAAACTGAATCACTATCAACAGGTGGGCTGAACTGGCTGAAATCTCTCCAGATAAGTCGTAAAAACTCTCCGCATGTTCTCCCGTACTGTCGATGGCCTCCATCATCTGAACTGGTTCGGCAAAGCGGCCGATCGGCAACGCAGCGATGGAGCGGGTCACCGAGAGTGCTTTTTCTACGCCCATGCGCTCCATTGTCATAGCCTTCGTTTCTCCCCTTCACGGTGTTTCACAAAGCAGCCTGAGAAACAATATCCTCTGCTCATTTTTAGACGGCGTTAAAAAAGAAATCTTACCCCCCTATACGGAAGGGTAAGACCTATGTTTTATCAACAGATAAAGGACGTGTTATTTTATTGTTAATTTATATATTGCGATTGGTCCCCTTATTCTTCTGCCACAGGAAAGGTAACGGTGAAGGTCGATCCGACGCCAACCTTTGATTGAACCGTCACCCTCCCGCCGCTCCGCTCAATGATGTGCTTGACGATAGCCAGCCCCAGTCCGGTGCCGCCCAACTCGCGCGAACGAGCCTTGTCAACGCGATAGAAGCGCTCGAAGATCCGCGGGAGGCTCTCCTCTGGGATGCCGATGCCCGTGTCCTGCACCTCCAGGATGACGCTATCGCACCCACGGGTGGCCCGGACACTCACCTGCCCGCCTTCGGGGGTGTACTTAATCGCGTTCTCCGTCAGGTTGACGAGCACCTGCTTCAGGTTGTCCGGTGAAAGCGGCAGCAGGGGCAGGTTGGTTTCCACATCGACCTGCAGCGCGATCCGCTTGTCGGCAGCGATAGGCTCCAGGAGGTTGCGCACCCGCTGGATCTCCGGTTCGAGGTAAGACTGACCCTCGACGACCCGTCCCAACTGGCTCTCGATCCGCGACAGTTGCAACAGGTCTTCGATCAGGCGCTGCAGTCGCTGGGTCTCCTCGTTGATGATGGAGAGGAACCGCCTCGCCACCTTAGTGTCATCGAGGGCGCCGTCCAACAGCGTCTCCACAAAGCCCTTGATCGATGTGAGGGGCGTCCGCAACTCATGGGAGACATTGGCGACAAACTCGGTGCGCATCTGTTCCAGCCGGCGCACCTCGGTCACATCGTCGATGACCATGGCCGCGCCGAGGAGCCGCCGTTGATCGGTCCAGACGGGAACGACCTGCACCCGGAAGGTCTGCGGCTTGTTCGGCCAGAGCTGCATCTGCTTTTTCTGCGCTTTCCCTGTGTTTAACGCCTGTGTCAACAAGCCCTCCAGTTCGCGATGGCGAAAAGCCTCGAGGAGGAGCTTGCCCCGGACGCGCTCCGACTGGACGCGCAGCATCTGCTCGGCGGCGCTGTTCATCAGCAGGATGCGGCCCATGTGATCGAAGCCGACGACCCCTTCGATCATCGATTCCAGGATCGTCTCAAACTTGGTCTTGTCTTGGCTCAGTTGGTGAATCTTAGTCCGAACGGTCTCGACGGTCTGATGGATCGCCCTGGCCAGCCGACCCAACTCATCGGGCTGGTCCATCAGGTAGTGGCAGGCGCCATGGCCTGCTTCCAGCCGATGGACGACGCGGGTGTATTCCTCCAGCGTCTTCGCAAGCTGCCCCGACCAGTAAAAAACAACGCCTGTGGAAAAGGCGAAGAAGAAAAAGAGGGTGGCGAGCAGGCCCGGATGGGTCTCCATCACATCGAGCGTAAAAAAATAGAGCCAGCTGATCGGCAACAACACAAGGACGACAAAGGCGGCGGTGATCCGCCACTGCAAGCTGTACCGCAGCGCCAGCAGACCCGCCAGACCTGATGGACGATGTTCCGCCTCTCGGTTGTTGACCATGATCAGGCCTCCGGATCGCGAAACTTGTAACCGACACCGCGAACCGTCTCAATGTAACGAGGGTTTCCCGGATCCTTTTCGACCTTTTGCCGCAGGTGGCGGATATGGACATCTACCGTCCGGCTGTCGCCGAAAAAGTCGTATCCCCAGATTTTCTCTAAGAGAAATTCGCGGGTGAAGACCTTGCCCGGATGGGAGGCGAGCCAACGCAGCAGTTCGAATTCCTTCGGCGTCATGTCCTGTTTGACGCCGCCCACGCGGATCTCATAGCGGTCGGCATCGATGGTCAACTCGCCCACCTGCATAGGACCGCCGAGGCGGACATCGCTGCGGGTGGCACGGCGCAACAAGGCCTTGATGCGAGCAACCAGTTCGCGAGGGCTGAAGGGTTTGGTCATGTAGTCGTCAGCGCCCATCTCCAGGCCGATCACCTTGTCCACCTCTTCCCCTTTGGCTGTCAGCATGAGAATAGGCAGATGGGCGGAGTGATTCCGCGAGCGCACGCGCCGGCACAGCTCGAGGCCGTCCAGGCGCGGCAACATCAGATCGAGGATGATCAGGTCCGGAAGCTCCTCCTGAAGGCAGGCCAGGGCGGCCTCTCCGTCGACGGCCACCTGGACGGTGTGGCCCTCTTTTTCCAGGTTGAAGCGGACCAGTTCCAAAATGTGTTGATCGTCTTCCACTACCAGGATCTTCGCCATATGTCCTCCTTATCGGTGACCCTCAATTTTCAACATGATGACGGCTGCCTGGCGGCCGGTCCGCCCGCCGTCGCGGCGGTAGGAAAAGAGCGCCTCCGTACAAGATGTGCACAAGCCCAATTCGCCGATATGTTCGCCGGCGATCCCGGCCATCTCCAACTGCAGGCGCTGGGCCAAGGCGAGGTTGAGAGTCCGCTTGCCTTCGGCGCTGCATGGGCCAAGGACCACTTCGGCGAAAGGCCACCGCTGACTGAAGGCCGCAGCCACATCCTCCCCGACAGGGTAACAGCACGGGCCGATCTGGGGGCCAAGGGCCACCAGGATATCGCCGGGGCGGCTGCCCCGGGCAACGAAGGCCTCCACCATCTTCCGTGGCAGACCGGCTGCCGTTCCCCGCCATCCGGCATGGACGGCGCCGACGCGCCGCCCCTGCAGGTCGTAGAAGAGCAACAAGCCGCAGTCGGCGCCGAAGACAGCGAGGGGAACGTCGGCCAAGTCGGTGGCCAAACCATCGGCATGAACGGCCGCGGTAAAAGAGGCCTCGTCCATATCCTCCCCCGGACCGACCCAGACGATCCGGTCACCATGTACCTGATTGACACATGCCCAGTCGACTGCCGGCAGCCCCAGCGCATGGGAGAAAGCCTGGCGATTTTGCCGGACCCGCCCGGCGTCATCGCCCACGTGGAGAGCCAAGTTCAACCCATGATAAGGCGGGTCGCTGAAGCCGCCCAATCGACTGGAAAAGGCGTGAACGGCACCGGCGGGCCAATTGAAGCGGTAGTAGGCTGTTGTTCCATTATCTATCAATTCCCAGCGGGCAGGCTTGGCCATTGACATCTCCTTCCGTATAAAAAAATCAAGCTATGCCATAGCTTGTAAGGCGCGGCCTGCGGCCATCGATTCTTTGCACAACAGGATCCGCTGGTTCCTCGACCCCCGAAAAGGCAGTGACAAGTCCCGCAGTGACTCGACGTAGGGACCGTCGACGAGCCAGTCAGCCAGGGAAAGGAGGTCGAACACAGCGCCGTCGCTCCGGCTACGGGCGTATAAGGTTTCGAAGGTGTACCCTGAATAAATGACCAGGTGTGTATCCTTCGTTTTCAAACGGCGAGCCAGCTCGGCGAAAGCCTGCGCCTGTTCAAAGGGCTCTCCGCCGGAAAAGGTTACTCCCTGGATATGACGGGCTCTGCCGATCTCAGCTAAGACCGCCTCCAGCTCCATTTCAACACCCCCGAGTGGGTCGTGAGTATGGGGGTTGTGGCACCCGGCACACCTGTGGGGGCAGCCCTGGGCGAAGATGGTGGCGCGGATTCCGGGGCCGTCGACGAAACTGTCTGTGACGATACCGGCTAGGCGTATTTTCATCGTCTTTCCCACCTGTGGTGTATTGCCTGTTTCAATTATAGGTGAAGGCGCAGAAAGTGAAAATCCCCCCGCTGGCGGCGGAGGGCTTACAAAACAGGTCTTTTCTACTCTTCTCGGTTGGCCGATGAAAAGATTAACACATACTTAACCAGTTCAGCCACCGACACAAGCGCCGAGGCCACATAGGTCAGGGCTGCCGCGCTGAGGACCTTTTTCACCTGGCCCACCTCGTCGCGGCCTACGTAATTGTAGTGGGCGAGCATCTGCATGGCCCGGTTCGAGGCGTTGAACTCGACCGGCAGTGTGATCAACTGGAAGAGCACGGCGGCGCTGAAGAGGATGATTCCAAGTAGGATCAATCCGCTCCACTTCATCAGCAACCCGAGAAAGAAAAGCGGAAAAGCCGCCATGGAGCCGATATTGGCGACAGGGACAAAAGCGTGACGGAGCGCCAAGGGGGCATATCCGCTGGAGTGCTGGATGGCGTGGCCCACCTCGTGGGCGGCTACGCCGAGCGACGCGACAGAGTAACCGTGATAGACATCGGGAGACAGCCGAACGGCACGAGCCCGGGGGTCGTAATGGTCAGAGAGCTTGCCATGGACCATCTCGACCGGCACATGATAGAGACCGTTGGCGTCGAGCAGCGCTCTGGCCACCTGGGCGCCTGTGTTGCCGCCTCGTGTCGGCACCTCGGCGTACTTGCTGAAGGTTCTGGACACCTTGTACTGGGCATACAAAGCCAGGAAAAAGAAGGGCAACACGATCATGTCATAAGGGGTAAAGAACATGGATTCACCTTTCCTTTCCCTTCGTTGAACATGGAGCAAAGCGATGGCTGTACATCCAGTATTTTAGCCGAAAGTAAAAAGCGTTGTCAATCCGACATCCATTTTATTCCATTTTCTGTTCGGCCGCCTGCAACCCTTTTGCCGGCGATAATCTGAGGCGCCGGCGCTGCTGTTGGTTCACTTGGCCTATGATCCGCAAGGGCGGGCCGTCGAGGATGAGGATGCGTTGACCGAAAAAAGCCGCCTCCTCGATGCTGTGGGTGACCAGGACGTGAGCGCCTGGCCGGCTTCGCCGTAGGCAGCGACCACCTTTTGGATGGCTTCGCGGTTTTTCTCCACGCTGTCCATTATTCGACAGGCTTGCCTCGAATTCTCCTGTTCTTGTTAACAGCCCTCGACGGCGTCGCTCCCCAGGTACTGACTGACCACCTTCATGGCGCAGAGTTCCCCGCACATGGAACAGGCCGGTGCGTCATCGGCGTTGCGGGCCGCCCGGACCTGCCGGGCATGTTCCGGATCGATCGACAGTTCGATCTGCCGGCGCCAGTCCAGGGCCTTGCGGGCGCGAGACATCTCCAGATCCCATTCGGCGGCGCCGGGGATTCCCTTGGCGATATCGCCGGCATGGGTGGCGATGCGGGCGGCGATGACGCCCTGGTGGACATCCTCCGCCGTCGGCAGACGCAGGTGTTCTGCCGGGGTGACATAGCAGATAAAATCGGCGCCAGCCATGGTGGCCATTGTCGCTCCGATGGCAGAGGAGATATGGTCGTAGCCGGCGGCGATGTCTGTCACCACTGTGCCCAGGACGAAGTAGGGGACCTGATGGCAGAGTTGTTTCTGCATCTGGATCGTTGTCGCGATATGGTGGGCCGGCACATGTCCTGGCCCTTCGACCATCACCTGGACGCCGGCCTCCAGCGCCCGCTGGACCAGTTCCCCTACCAGGATCAGTCCCTGGATTTGGGCGCGGTCGAGAGAATCGGCGATGGCGCCGGGTCGGATGGCGTCGCCGATGGAAAGGGTGATGTCATAGCCTTTAGCGATCTCCAGCACGCGGTCGAAGCGGGCGTAGAGCGGGTTCTCCTTGCCATGGTGAAGCATCCACCCGGTCATGAAGGCGCCTCCCCGGGAGACGATGTCCGTCACCCGCCCCTGGCGGCGCAAGCGTTCGATGACATCCATGTTCAGGGCGCAGTGCAAGGCCATGAAATCGACACCGGCCTCGGCGTGTTTTTCGATGGCAGTGAAGATATCCTCCTCTGTCAAAGCCACGACGGAGCCGTAGCGCTCGATGGCTTCCTTGGCGACTTGGTACAAGGGCACGGTGCCCACAGGCAGGCGGGTGCTGGCGAGGGTGCGGCGCAGGAAACCGTCGATGTCGCCGCCCGAGGAGAGGTCCATGATCGTGTCAGCGCCGGCCTTCTCGGCGGCGCGTAGTTTATCCAGTTCGCCTTCGCTCTCCATCAGGTCCGGTGAGGAGCCGACCGATGCGTTGACCTTGGTGCGGATGCCCTTGCCGATGGCAACGGGATCCACGTTGGGGCGGTTGTTGTTGGCCAGAATGACCATGGTTCCTTCAGCGATAGCGCGGCGGATCGTTTCGGGGGAGACCTTTTCGCGGCGGGCGACGTATTCCATCTGGGCGGTGATGATGCCGTTGCGGGCCGATTCGGCTTGGGTCAGTTTGGTCATGGGGGTTCCTCCTTCGTTATGTTCAGCTTGGTTTGGATCCCGTCGACGTTAGGGGGTATCGTCGCGAAAGGCTTATCGTGACGGAACGTTGCATTTGCGGTAAGTCGGGGTGTATTGGCTCCGCTCGCTAAGGGCTCTGCGGCTGTTCGCTGGGTTGCTCCGCGGGCGCGCCAAACCTCTAGGGCTTTTCTGCATGTCCATGGCGCGCTTTTCCGCTTCGCAACCGGCGCTCATCACGCCGCTCCGCCCAAACCGCTCGCTGCGCCAATACACCCAGGACTTACCTATTCGTGAAATGGCAATAGCACTCGGGCAAAATCGCTTTTTTATCAGTCGACTTTTTAGAAACCCATCATTTTTGTTCGCAGCCTTTATGTGCCCTAACAGTACTCAATCGGAGCATCGAAGTACTCCGCCAGCACTCGGCGGGAACAGCTGTCGCCACAAGCGTGACAGCCGCCCGCTTCTTTCGGGGCCTTTCCCTCTTCTATGCCTTCCTCCATTGCAGGAGCAACCGTCCCGTCGACGCTGCCGGTCCCCGTAAGGGCATCCGGATCTAGCGCCAGCTTCCGCTCCGTCACCCGATCCTGCAAGCCTCGCGCTCGGGAAAGGGCGGCGTCGCGTTCGACGGCGGCGGGGATCCCCTTTGCTACGTCGGCGGCATGGGCGGCGATGCGGGCGGCGATGACGCCGGTGCGGACGTCTTCGACGGTGGGGAAGCGGACGTGTTCTGCCGGCGTGACATAGCAGATCAGGTCGGCCCCGGCGGAGGCGGCCAGGGCGGCGCCGATAGCGCAGGTGATGTGGTCGTACCCAGGGGCGGCGTCGGTAGCCAAGGGGCCGAAAATGAAGTAGGGCGCCCCCTCGCAGAGTTGTTTCTGCAACTGCACCGTTGCGCGGCAGTGGTGCAGGGGCGCATGGCCGGGGCCTTTGACCATCACCTGCACCCCGGCGTCACGAGCCGCCCGGACCTGCTCGCCTAAGATCACCATCTCCTGTACCTGCGCCCGGTCGAGGGAATCCTGTCCTGATCCGGGTCTCAGCCCGTCAGCCAGGCTGAGAGTCACATCATAGCGCCGGCAGATGTCCAGCACCCGGTCAAAATGACTGTAGAAAGGGTTTTCTCGTTTGTGATGAATCATCCACCCGGCCAGCAAGGCGCCAGCCCAACTGACCATATGGGTCAACCGCCCCTGCTGCCGCGCCAGTTCCAACGCCTTCAAGGTCATGGCCGAGTGCAAGCCGAAGAAGTCGACGCCGTCGGCGCCGTGACGCTCCATCGCTTCGAACATTTCCTCTACGGTCGTCGCCAGGATGCCGCCTCGCTTCTCGTCGCGCCGGCAAGCGAACACCTCGTACTGGGGCAACGTCCCGACAGGTTTCGTCGAGGTGGAAAGCACATGCCGGCGGAAGAGGGCCAAATAATCACCCAGCTGGGCATCCGGCTCCCGCACCCGATCAGTGCCGACTCCGATGGACAGGTCGAGCACCGCGTCGGCCCCTGCTGCCAGCACGACCTCCAATTTCTTCCGCTCTTCCGACTCCGACCCGCCATCGAGGGGGAGCCCGATGGACGCGCTGACCTTGGTGCGCAATCCCTTGCCAAAGGCGACGGCCTGCCGCCCCTCGGCCCGCCTGCGGTTGCAGGGCAAGACGATGGTCCCCTCCGCCAGCCCGCGCCGGATCACCTCGGCCTCCACCTGCTCCCGCTCGGCCGCTTCGGCCATGGCCGGTGTGATCAGTCCCCGCAGGGCCGCTTCACGCTGGGTAAGTTCCACTCCGTTCAGCCTCCTTTTTTCTTCGCCGTCACCGGCTGCCCGGCAAGAAAAAAAGTCCCCAGATCCAGACGGATCCGGGGACTTTGCCATCATCCCACGAAGAGTCTCCTTTGCCGGGAAAGAGACCCTTGACTGTTCACAGGCAGGTCTTCTGGCTCAGGTTCCTCACCGGCTGCGCCTTCCCTCATGTGAAGTGGCATCTTGCAGCAGGCTCCCCCATACAGCGGCGGGACCGCCCGGGATTCACACCCGGTTCCCTATTCTCCCTCGCGGGCACCTGTGAACGTGACTATGTGATAGAGTGGTTGCGCTTATTATCTTAATCGCGAAAGGGCGGTCTGTAAAGACGGTTGTCGCAGAGGGCCGCCGACTGTCCTTCACCTTGACGGCGCGCGCACACCGTCGATGATGAAGGGAGCAAGAAAGGGTCCAACAGTCGATATGCCCTAAGAAAAACCGGTCTGTTCGCTCAAGGGTGTCAGTACGGTTCCCATCGAAAAGCGCGGGGCAGCGTGCCGAGAAGGCCAAACTGTTCATCTCAGGTCCCTGCCCAATACAGCGACGCCTTCCACCGCCGCAGCAGCTTCATCAGCCGGTTCTTCCTCTTTCGGCATCATGAATCGCCGCCTTTGTACCTCTGCCGCACCGTATGCCCGATCGCCGACTGCGCTCCCGGTCGGTTCTTCCACCTCCACGATGGAGACGCCTCCATTGGACAAGTCCTTTTTCCACACCCGGCAACCTCGCTGAAAGCGGAGATACCACAGGAGGATCCGCAAAAAGCCCTGATGAGAGATCACGACAATGGGACCCCCTTTCGACGCCAGTTCCAGCAGTTGCGCCCAGGCGATCCGGGCGCGCCGGAAGGCCTGGTACAGCGTCTCCTCTCCTTCCGTAAAGGGCCAGGCGTGGCGCCAGACGGTCATGGCGATGAGCAGCCAGAAGGGGAAAGCCTGACGAGCGCCCCGCCCCGGAAATTTGGCCAGAACGATCTCGCCCAGGCTCTCCAAGGTGACGACCTCAGCGCCCCAGGCCCTTGCCAGGATAGCCGCCGTCTCCTGGGCGCGCTGAAAATGACTCGCCACCAATAGGGGAACCGGCTTCAACTGGCGAGCCACCGCCTCAACCTGACGAATCCCTGTCGCGTTGAGCCGCACCGTCGACGGAGAGCCGGCCATCATGGCATTAAAGGTGTCGATGGTGAAGCGCGCCCCGAGCGGTATGATGTTTTCATCCGTTTGCCCGTGACGGACGAAGATAATCTGCATGTTGACCGACCCCATTTTGTCATCCACAAAGCCAACTCTTATTGAAAAAGCCGATGAAGGGAGGCCATCATCGCTTTATCACAGGGATTCGCAAACTTATTTAAGTGTAGTATGGGGGGAGAGGAACGTCAAGACTCCTTCCGCCCATTTATTTCCAGAAACCAGGAGCCTTTGCCTATCCTGGCGCGCAAAGCAATTCACCCTCTCCGCTACCGCCGCATAAATCTATGAGTGAAGAATGCCCATATCGGTGGAAAGGGTGACATAGACGTGTATGATGCTCCGTTTCAGTCCCCCCACGATGGATTCTCTGCGTCAGTCGACGGTCGGTCCTACCTACGGGTGCTCCATGCCGCCCCCAACGCGCCGCCTGTCGACATCTATGCCAATAACGTCCTGATCATCCGGAGACTGCCCTACAGCCGCTTCACCCAATACTTCCCTGTCCTGCCCGGTCGTTACCGGATCGAGGTCTTCCCGACAGGGACCCGGACGACGCCTGTCATCGTCGCCGTCGTCGATATCCCGGATCGGGCCATCATTACCGCTGCCGCCGTCGGCGTCCTCCCCAACCTCAGCCTCCTGCCCATCGCCGACCCGCGTCTGCCCCGTCGACCGGACACGGTCTATATCCGCTTCGCCCACCTGTCTCCTGACGCGCCTGCCGTCGACGTCACCTTGCCTAACGGCACGGTGTTGTTCCGAAATGTCTCCTTCCGCCAGGTGACCGACTACATCCCTGTTCCACCCGGCACCTATACCCTGCAGGTGCGCCCCGCTGGCTCGACCCAGGTCGTCTTGACGGTGCCCAATGTGCGGCTTCTCCCTAACCGCTTCCTAACTGTCTATGCTGTTGGTCTAGCCGGCGGCCGCCCGCCCCTTCGGGCACTGATTCCCCTCGACGGCAACACCTACCTCCCCTTGACCAGTTTCCCCACACCAACGCCCTAAATCAAAAAAGCCGAGGCTGTGCGCCTCGGCGTATTTTTTACCCTCAGAGTCAATGGCAGCCATAAGACTTCGGGTAGTAGTGCACCCGCCGGTTTGACTCCTCCGCCTTTTTGGCGTCGTTGAAGTGGTCCAGCGTGGAGAGGTAGCCGGTGATGCGGCGAACCCGGGAGATGCGGTCGCTGCCGCACTTCGGGCACATCTCGCCGTCGATGACGCCGTTAAGGCCGCAGGCCTTGCAGATATCGACAGGAAAATTGACGGCGGCATAGCCCATGTCCGCCTCGTACATGGCCTTGACGAGGGCTTCAAAGGCTTGCAGGTTGTGTAGCGGCGCCGACGGGAGCTCTACATAGGAGATGTGGCCGGCGTTGGTGTACTGGTGGTAGGGGCCTTCAATGGCGATCTTCTCGAAGGCGTTGATCTTGTACTCGACGGGAACGTGGAAGGAGTTGGTATACCAGTCCCTATCGTTGACGCCTTTGACGAGGCCGAACTTTTCCCGGTCCTTTTTCGTAAACTTGCCGGAAAGACCTTCCGCCGGCGTGGCCAGCAGGGTGAAGTTCAGCCCATGCTTTTCAGAGGCCTCTTCCATCCGATGACGCATGTGACGGACGATTTTGAGGCCCAGGTCCTGCGCCTCCGGTGATTCGCCGTGGTGCTTACCGGTCAAGGCGACAAGACACTCGGCCAGTCCAATGAAACCCATAGAGAGGGTGCCGTGTTTGATCACAGGCTCGATCCGGTCGTTCCGGCTCAGCTTCTCGCTGTCCAGGTACAGCCGCTGCCCCATCAGGAAGGGGAAGTCCTTGACACGCAGGTTCTTCTGCACGTCGTAACGGGTAAGCAGTTGCTTGATGACCAGGTCGATCGTCTCATCGAGAATTCGCCAGAAAACATCCATATTCCCGGCGGCGCGCAGGCCCAGACGGGGCAGGTTGATGCTGGTGAAGGAGAGGTTTCCCCGACCGTCGGTCACTTCTGGACCGTTGACATTGCCAATGACACGGGTGCGGCAGCCCATGTAGGCCACTTCCTCGCCTCGTTCGTTGTAGGGCCGGTTGAAGGAGGCGTCTTGGAAGGCGAAGTTGGGGAAAAGGCGCTTGCAGGCCACCTGCATGGACAGTTGGAACAGATCATAGTTAGGATCGCCTGCCTCGTAGTTGACCCCTTTTTTGATCTTAAAACAGACGTTGGGGAAGATGGGCGCTTCACCCTTGCCAAGTCCCTTTTCATAGGCTTGCAGGAAGGTCCGCGTGACCATCCGCCCCTGCCAGGAGGTGTCGGTGCCGAAGTTGATCGAAGAAAAGGGCACCTGGGCGCCGGCGCGGCTGTGCATCGTATTCAGGTTGTAGATAAAGCCCTCCATAGCCTGGTAGGTCTCGTTCTCCACGCGCTCCATGACCAGCGCTTGCAGCTTCTCCTCGTCCACTTCTATCTCCAGCGCGGCTAGGGCAGCCCGCAGATCCTTTTCCTGGCGGGCGTACTCTGCCTTGACATAGGGCGCCATGTCGCGGTCAAAATAGGCGAAGGACTGACCGCCGTGCATGTCGTTCTGGTTTGACTGAAGGATGATGGCGGCCAGCGCCGCCGCCGTCTTGATGCTCTTGGGGGGGCGGATGTAGCCATGGCCGTTGTCAAAGCCCTCAGAAAGCAACCGACCAAGGGGGATCTGCAGGCAGGTCAACGTCTTTCCGTACCAAGCCAGGTCGTGGATATAGATGTCGCCCTCGCGATGAGCCACCGCTTCATCCTCGGGGATGACCCGGTTCAGGTAGTAGTTGACCGAGGCCACCTCGGAGATCTGCAACACCTTGGCTGAAGGGCTGTTAGAGACGTTGGCGTTTTCACGGTTGGTCTCCTTGAGGATCTCCTGAACAGCGTCCATCAGGTCAGACTTAGCATCGCGGATCCTGGTCCGCGAATTACGGTAGATTATGTACGCTTTCGCTGTCCGAGCATGGCCGTTCTCGATGAGCACCTTCTCCACCATGTCCTGGACATCTTCCACAGAGAAGACGTTGCCGTTGTAGCGCCCCTTGAGCGCCTTCAGCACGGCAAGGGTCAACTCCATGGCCATCTGCTTGTCTTCCCCGCCCACGGCCTTGGCGGCACGGAAGATGGCGTCGGTGATCTTCGATTCATGAAACTCTACGATACGGCCGTCACGCTTGCGAATCTGGCTGAACAATTCCGCTTCCTCCTCAAACAGCTCCCATGAGACATAAACTTTTCCCAGATCAAAATCGTCAATTTAACCTTATTGACACAGTGTTATTAGTATTAAAAAGGAAAGCCCCCATCCTTACGTCCGCCCATCAGGTCTTTCGCTTCAACAGCCCTTCCAGTTCCTCCAGGAACCGGCCCACATCGGTAAACTGGCGGTACACGGAGGCAAAACGCACATAGGCGACCTCATCAATGTTGCGCAGGCGCGCCATCAGCATCTCCCCGATCTCCCGGCTCGGGACCTCCCGATCGTATTGACTCCGCAGGTCTCGTTCCACCGTGGTGACCAGTTCTTCCAGCCTATCGAGGGGGATAGGCCGCTTTTCACAGGCTTTCAACAGCCCCGACAAGAGTTTGTTGCGATCAAAGGCTTCAAGGGAACCGCCTTTTTTGCGCACGATCAGCGGTGTCTCTTCGATCCGTTCCAGGGTGGTGAAGCGCCGGTTGCACTCCATGCATTCCCGGCGGCGGCGAATCACCCGGCCTTCCTCAGCGCTGCGCGTCTCCAAAACCTTTGATTCGCCATGGCCGCAGTAACAACACCGCATGAGACACCCTCCCGTTTGACACTAGATCTAGGAGTAGTTTTATTATAGAGCCACTAGATATGTATGGTCAAGGTATATTTTTCCAGATTTGTGGGGTATCGGTCCTATTTTCGACAAGATCATTTCTTAGGTCTTTTCTTTCGAAAGCGGCGCTTGGGCGTTGTTTCCTAATTCCACCTGCTTCGACAGCAAGCCCTATTGTAGCGCCAAAGTCGGCAAAAGGCAAAGGAGTTAAATCGATAAAAAACGCAAAAGGGCTCCGAAAGCCCTTCGCCGTAGAGGACCTTGGGGGTTTTTTATAAAGATCCGCGCCCGCGCAGCGACCCAGCGAACAGCCGCGCAGCCCTTAGCGACCGGAGCCAATACACCCCGATTTGCCGACAAGCGTGTGAAAAGCGAAAGGCCGGAACCTCCTCCGGCTCCGACCTCCCGCTTGCACAATAGGACTGTCAGTGGAACGCTGCCCCGCTAGACATACTCCGAATGGCCATCCCCGAACTGGCTGACATCGACAAGGATCACATCGACGCCGATCTTCTTGATCCGGTCCCAGGGAACAACCATGTCGTCGCCGCGACCGAAGAAGCTCATAAAACGCCCCTGGCCCGGAAGCACGATGGCCTTCACCTTCCCCATCTCAGGATCGATGTCGATATCCTTGATCACTCCCAGCCGGCGCCCATCGTGGATATTGACGATATCCCGCAGGCGCAGGTCCGAGATTTTGATCACAGTCTGCCACCTCCCTCTTTGTGCTACATACTATGAGGGAGGCGGTCCTTCTGTGACCTTTTTCCATCAATCGCCAGGAATATTTCAGACGTGCTTGCGCATGTGGGTCAGCGCCGCTTTTTCCAACCGTGACACCTGGGCCTGGGAGATGCCGATCTCGTCGGCCACCTCCATCTGGGTCTTGCCCTCGAAAAAGCGCAGCGTCAGGATCAACTTCTCCCGGTCATTGAGCCGGCGCAAGGCCTCGCGGACGGCGATCCCTTCCAGCCACTGGGCGTCCTGATTCTTCTCGTCGCCGATCTGGTCCATGACAAAGATGGGATCGCCCCCGTCATGGTAGATCGGTTCAAAGAGGGAGATGGGCTCCTGTATCGCATCCAGAGCAAAGACGACCTCTTCACGCGGAAAGCCGAGGGCGTCGGCGATCTCGGTGACCGTCGGTTCCCGGGAGAGCTCATTGACGAGATGATCCCGCACCTGCAATGCCTTATAGGCGATATCGCGCAGGGACCGGCTGACCCGGATGGGGTTGTTGTCACGGAGGTAACGGCGGATTTCACCGATGATCATCGGTACAGCATAGGTGGAGAATTTCACGTTCTGGCCCAGGTCGAAGTTGTCAATCGCCTTCATCAAACCGATACAGCCGACTTGAAAAAGGTCATCCACATATTCCCCGCGGTTGGTGAAACGTTGGATGACGCTGAGCACAAGACGCAGATTGCCACTGATCAGTTTTTCCCGGGCAGACCTTTCACCGGATTGCATGGCCTGAAACAAGGTTCGCATCTCGGCGTTGGTGAGCACCGGCAACTTGGAGGTGTTTACGCCGCAGATTTCCACCTTGTTGACCATCATGGGCAACCCTCCCGACGGCGGCATATTTCCTCCCTAGTATTTCCCCCACCTATCGGCTTATACTGTCGCCCCTTGGTCACTCCATCCGGTTCATCTCCTTGCGCAGCCGCTTGATGATCCGTTTTTCGAGGCGTGATATGTAAGATTGAGAGATGCCAAGCATGTCGGCGACCTCCTTCTGGGTCTTTTCCCGGCTATCGCGCAGGCCGAAACGCAGTTCCACGATGCGCCGCTCCCGCGATGTCAGCTTGCTCATGGCCGCCTGGAGCAGCTTGCGGTCAACCTCTTCCTCAATGGATTTATAAATGATGTCATTTTCCGTTCCGAGCACGTCGGACAAGAGCAATTCATTGCCGTCCCAGTCGATGTTCAAGGGTTCGTCGAAGGAGACCTCTGAGCGGGTCTTGTTGTTGCGGCGCAGGTACATGAGGATCTCGTTCTCGATGCACCGCGATGCGTAGGTGGCCAATTTGATCTTTTTCAAGGGATCGAAGGTGTTAACAGCCTTGATCAGGCCGATGGTGCCGATGGAGACGAGGTCTTCGATGCCAACACCCGTATTTTCGAACTTGCGCGCAATGTACACGACAAGGCGCAGGTTGCGTTCGATGAGGATGGACTTGACTGTCAGATCGCCCTGTTCAAGTTGTTCCAGGAGGCGGTACTCCTCGTCATTGGACAGCGGCGGCGGCAAGGTCTCGCTGGAACCGATGTAATGAACCTCCTGAACGAGATTGAGCCGCTCCAAGAGCTTTCTCAGTTCCGTCTCAAAAAAGAGCCTCACCGATTTGACGGAAAAACTTGTGGCTGCCGATTCTCTCACAATCCCGTACCCTCCCTTGTTCACCAATCCCAAGCGGCTGGAACGAGCGCCCGGTATCTACCTGCCGGGTCCAGCCGCTGCCGAGTTAAACCGATGATCGCCCCAGAACAGGCGATGATTCTGCCGTCATCCCTTCGTGCCTCCACAGCCAGCGGACGGATGCCCAGAAGCATCCCATCGTTTTTGCCGACTGACACAAAGGGGATATAACGCGGGGAAAGGCCGGAATCCGTTCCCGCAGCCCCCTCCCGCCATCCCTCCGGCAAGAGGGGGATGACACTCTCCTCCTCGACGACGATCACCGGCGAACGAGAGAGAGGGTCGACAAGCCGGTTGCCGCTGTCGACGAGGGCTGGGATCCGGACTACTCCCCCCGGCAGGGATACTGTCAGTTCGACCTGCCAAGCGCTCTGTTGACGAGCCTGCCGCCAAAGGGACAAGATGAACGCCGTCATCGCTCCGGCCAGCAACAACAGAATCCAAAAAGGGGCTACGCCGGTCGGTTCGCCAGGTGGCGCCAGCGAATAGATGATGCCGCCGGCCAACCAGGCGCCTAGATAAAAAATCAACCAGGCCTGAAAGGTCTGACGCCATCCCTTGAGCGGAAAAGCCGCCCGGACCATCAGCCAGCCGAGAGCGGTTTTGACGACCCATGCCATGAACGGTCCGGCAGAAATCCACAAAAATCCGAGGGGAAGCGCAGCGCCGATGGCGGCGGCGCCAGCCAGACGGAAGGGATGAATCGGCAGTCGCAAGACGGTTCCGCAAACTGCCAGGAGGATCACGTCCATGACAAAATTGATCAGCCAGAGGACATCCCAATAGATGATCAGCCGTTCGCCCATCGCCGCTTCCACCACCGTTTCGGAAACCACAAATCCATTATAACGAATCCATTTAACAAATAATGTCACTTTTTGCGTTATACCCCTTAATTGACAAAAAAATAACCCCCGCAGCGCAATGCTGCAGGGGTACGGTCTTATCGGCCTTTCCGGCTCTTTCCATTCAACCGCTTATCCCGAATGATCGGTTATCCGCGGTATTTGCGCAGGAAGACGGGAATATCCACGTCATCGCCGAGCGGAACCGGTTTCACTTCCATGGTCGGTTGTTGCACTACCGGTTGGGTATACCTATCCTTCACCGGAGACGTCACCCGCATGGTCTCTTTGGGCGCCGGTTGGGCATGGCGGTGGTCGAAACCGGTAGCGATGACGGTGACCCGCACCTCATCTTCCATCGAATCATCGATAACAGCGCCGAAGATGATGTTGGCTTCAGGATCGGCCACTTCGGTGACGATCTCCGCTGCTTCGTTGACTTCGAGCATCCCCAGGTTGATGCCGCCGGTGATGTTCATCAGAACGCCCTTCGCGCCCTCGATGGAGGTCTCCAGCAGGGGGCTCGAAATGGCCTTCTTGACCGCGTCAATGGCGCGGTGCTCTCCCGAAGCATAGCCTACACCCATCAATGCCGACCCGGTGTCAGACATGATCGTCTTCACATCGGCGAAGTCCAGATTGATCAGGCCGGGCACGGCGATCAGGTCAGAGATCCCTTGAACGCCTTGGCGCAGGATATCATCAGCCAAACGGAAGGCCTCATTCATCGGCGTATGCTTGTCCACAACCTGCAGCAACCGATCGTTCGGGATGACGATGAGGGTGTCCACAGCCGCCCGGAGCTCGGAGATGCCTCGTTCAGCCTGCATGGCCCGTTTGCGGCCCTCGAAGGTGAAGGGACGGGTGACGACGCCGACGGTCAAAGCGCCCAGTTCACGCGCCACTTCCGCCACCACCGGTGCTGCGCCGGTTCCCGTGCCGCCGCCCATGCCAGCGGTAACGAAGACCATGTCGGCGCCCTTCAAGGCGTTGATCAGTTCCTCCCGGCTTTCCTCAGCCGCCTTCTTGCCGATATCGGGATTGGCGCCGGCACCAAGCCCTTTCGTTAATTTCAAGCCGATCTGCATCTTCGTCTCGGCCCGGGAAAGATGCAAGGCCTGGGCATCCGTATTGACGGAAACAAACTGTACACCCCGTACCCCATGGGAGATCATGCGATTGACGGCGTTGTTGCCGCCTCCACCTACACCGACGACTCGAATCACAGCAAGCGGATTCAAGTCCACATCCAGTTCGAACACAGGGAGTTCCTCCTTCAAGCAGGCTGATATGAAAAATATGGGTACGGTAACAGATAAATAAGATCAACAAATATGTATGGCTCGACATACCGTTATTTTAGCTCATCGAGGCTAGATCTTCGCTAAAAACCTTTAATTCCCTCTTTTTGGCCATACTTTTTTGATTACATCCAAAGATTTCTCATTAATTTTATCGTTACAACCGTTCAATGCACGTTGCCCTTATGTCCCGCTTTTCCGGAAGACCGCGTCGCCGGGCGGGCGCCGGCCGAATTGTCGACGCCGACCGGACTTTTCGTCTCCTCTTTCGGTTTGACAACAGGTGATTTCGCCGACGAGACGTCGATATAGTGGAGTTTCGGTACACAACCGTTCTTCATCCACTGATCCAGAATGTCCAGCAGAACCTGACTCTTGGCGGCGATCTCCTCGGGAGGACCAAAACGAACCTCAATGCTGTCTGTCGTGTATAAGATCAGACGACTGCTGTTGGCCACATGGATTTCGCCGATGCGCGCCAAAAGGTTGGACGACATCTCCTGACACAATGTCAGTCCTGACGCCAGACCATCAGCGTTCACCACTTGCCCCGGTCCCACGTTCAGGGGCGCCTGAACGCCGGTGATCACCGGCAAGGGGATGCCGTAGAGGCTGTCTACCTTCCGCAGCAGGATCCCCTGTCGGTCGAGCAACGCGAAGCTTCCCGCCTGTCCAATCACGGCGACAGGCTTCCGTTCCTGGATCTCGATCCGCACCGTCGACGGCAAGCTCCGTTGGATAGTCGCATCCTCCACCTGGGGGTGGAACCGCAACTGCTCGCGGATGCGATCCTTGTCGATGCGCAGGATGTTTTCCCCTGGTTGAATTCCCGACAGTCGGATGATCTCTTCTTCCTTGAGCAGGCTGATGCCTGTCACCGTCACCTGGGAAACGCCGAAGTAGGGGGAGTGTAGGAAATAATAAGCGGCCAGCAATAAGAGAGAGATAAAAAAAAATCCAAGCACGCTGGCCCGTTGCCGGCCCATTCGTCAGCCCCCTCCGTGGGAAAAACTACCATAAAAATATTATAACAAAAATCGTTGCATCTGTCCAAGGTCCAAAGGCCTATTCACGAAAAATCGAAAAAGCCCCGGCAGAAACCGGGGCCATGGGTCAACCCTCTTCCCGGGTGATCCTCGCGCCCAGGCCAGACAGTTTCTCCACCAACTGATCGTATCCTCGGTCGACGTGAAAGATCTTTTCCACCGTAGTCCCGTTTTCGGCGGCGAGACCGGCCAGGACCAAGGCAGCCCCAGCCCGCAGATCAGTGCATTCCACGACGGCGCCACTCAGGCTGGGAACACCCTTGACGATGCACACACGCCCTTCGAGACGGATATTCGCCCCCATGCGGCGCAATTCGTCGACATGTTTGAAACGGTTTTCAAAGATGGTCTCCGAGATGACCGAAGTCCCCTCGCTGACGGCCATCAAGGCCATCATCTGGGCCTGCATGTCAGTCGGAAAGCCGGGATAGGGCAAGGTCTTGATATCCACCGCCTGGCAGCGACGAGGCGCAATGACACGGATCCGGTCATCCTCCTCGATCACCCGGGCGCCCGTCTCCCGCAGTTTCGCCGTCACCGGTTCCAGATGCTCGGGGATCACATTCGTCAGTGTTACGTCGCCGCCGGTGATGGTGGCGGCTACCATAAAGGTTCCGGCCTCGATACGGTCGGGAATAAGATGGTGCACGCATCCGCCCAGGCGATTTACGCCGTCGATGCGGATGATGTCCAAACCGGCGCCGCGGACCCTGGCGCCCATGGCGTTGAGGAAATTCTGCAGGTCCACAATCTCCGGTTCTTTCGCCGCGTTGCGGATGATCGTCGTCCCTTCCGCCAGAGACGCGGCCATCATCAGGTTCTCTGTGGCACCGACACTGGGAAAGTCAAGATGGATCTCCGTTCCCTGCAGCCGTTCCGCCTCCACCTCAAAAAAACCATGCCGTTCCTGATAGCGGGCGCCCATCTTCTGCAACCCTTTCAGGTGCAGATCCATGGGACGACTGCCGATGGAACAACCACCAGGATGAGAAAGCCGCACTTTTCCAAAACGGCTGAGCATCGGACCCAAAACGAGGTTGGAGGCCCGCATACGCCGCATCAGGTCGGCGGACACCTCGCGAATCTCGGCTGCTGAGGCGTCAACGATCAGGCTTTCGCCTTCCCAGGAAACCTGGGCGCCTAGCGTGCTGAGGACCTCGTTCATCATCTGCACATCGGTCAACCGGGGCACACCCTTGATCTGGCACTGTCCCGTCGACATTAATGAAGCCGCCAGGATGGGCAGCACAGCGTTTTTTGCCCCGCTGATCGCCACCTCTCCGAAAAGCGGCTTACCCCCTTTGATGCGAATCCTCGGTTCCCCCACCATCAACCTGCCCCCCCGAATCTCCGATGACACGAACTTCTGATTGCAGTTCGATGCCGCAGGTTGCCAGTACCCTCGCGCGAACGGCATCGATCAAGGCGAGCACATCGGCTGCCGTCGCGCCGCCTCGATTGACGATAAAATTGGCGTGCCGCTCCGACACCTGAGCGCCTCCGATGGCAAAACCCTTCATGCCGGCCTCTTCGATCAGTTGGCCTGCCGAAAGACTGCCAGGAGGATTGAGAAAGACGCTGCCGGCATTGGGGAATTCGAGCGGTTGCGACTTCCTTCGCAGGGCGAGCTTTTCCTCCATCCATCGCTCCAGAGCTTCCCGGTCCCCCCATCGCAGTTCCATTCCCACGCGAACCACAATGGCCTTTTCCCTTTGCAGGCGGGAATGGCGATAGGCAAAGTCCATTTCCTCTCCCCGATACCGGCGAATCCGGCCCTCATCGTCGATCACGTCGACCCACCGGACGATGTTCTCCATCGCTCCGCCGTGAGCGCCGGCGTTCATCGCCACAGCACCGCCGAGAGAGGCCGGGATACCGCAGGCGAACTCCAACCCTTGCAGACCCGCTCGGACGGCAAACCGAGCCAGCCCAGACAGCGCGCAACCGCCCCCCGCCGTCAACCGGCGATCGTCCAAACGTCTGTCCGAAAAAGCGCGACCTAGGTGAATGACAACACCCCGGATCCCCTTATCGGCGACGAGCAGATTGGAACCGTTCCCCACAACCATCCATGGGATCCCCTTTTCGCGGCAACGCCGGATCAACCCGGCCAGATCAGCTTCATCGGCGGGAATGGCGAAGAGGTCGGCGGGACCGCCGATCTTCCAGGTCGTATGGCGGGACATGGGTTCCTGTTGCATCCATTGACCGCGAAAGTCTCTGGTGATCTGTGTCATGTCGGTTAATGCGCCCTGTCTGTTCCCCATCGTCCTTTCCTCCAGCCCTTACCCCTCCCGGGCTTCCAGTGCCTCTAGAAGTTGACGTCCGGCCATCCAAATGTTGCCCGCTCCCATGGTCAACACAAGATCGCCCGGCTTGACGAGATCCTGCAGACGACGAAGGAGTTCCTCCTTGTCGGCCGCGTAAAGGGCTTTGCGCCCGCATCGCCTTTCATAGACATCCCTGATCAATCCAGAGGATACACCGGGAATGGGTGCTTCACCGGCCGGATAGATCTCGCTGAGGACGACCACATCGGCGGCATCAAAAGCCTCGCCGAACTCGCGGTAGAGATCGCGCGTACGTGTATACCGGTGGGGCTGGAAAACGGCGACGAGCCGCCCCGGTTGCGTCTGCCTTGCCGCCGCCAGCGTAGCCTTTACCTCAGTGGGATGGTGGGCATAGTCGTCGACGACAGAAACCCCCTTGGCCTCCCCCATCCGTTGGAACCGCCGTCCAACACCGCCAAAACGGGATAGGGCAGCGGCTGCAGCTGCAAAGGGAATCCCGATCAGATCGGCGCAAGCCACCGCCGCTAGGGCGTTGCTCATGTTGTGTTCCCCCGGAACGGAAAGCATAAGCCGGCCCAACCGCTCTTCGCCGCGGAAGATGTCTGCCTGCGAACCCTTGCCTGTGCAGCTCAGATCGACAGCCCGATAATCGGCCTTCGCTTTCATACCATACGTGACCACCCGGCGGGCGGTCACCCTTTGCGCCATTTCCTGCAAAAGAGGGTCATCGGCGCAGAGCAGCAGGATGCCGTCGCCGGACAGGCGCTCCGTAAACTGGTAGAAGGCTTCCACAATCGCCTCAAAGGATTGATAGTGGTCCAGATGGTCCGCCTCAATGTTGGTGATCACCGCCATCCACGGGGAAAGCTTGAGGAAAGAACGGTCGCTCTCATCGGCCTCGGCGGCCATAAAGTCGCCCTGACCCCATTTGGCATTGCCCTCGATCTCCCGGATCTCTCCCCCGACGATGATGGCCGGATCGAGACCGCACTGTTCCAACATCAGTCCGATCATGGCGCTCGTCGTCGTTTTGCCATGGGTGCCGGCGACGGCGATCCCCTTTTTTTGCTCCATCAACCAGGCGAGCAAGTCCGCCCTGTGCCAGATCGTCAGATTGCGCTCCTTTGCCAGGCGCAGTTCCGGGTTGTCCCCTTTGACCGCCGTTGACACAACGACCACATCGACACCCGGCAGGAGATGCTCCTCCCGGTGTCCCTGAAAAACCGTAGCGCCTTGGCTGACAAGTCGCTCTGTGACGGCTGTATCGGCCAGATCAGAACCGCTCACCGTATAGCCCTGTTGAAGCATCACCCTGGCCAGGCCACTCATGCCCGTTCCGCCGATGCCGATGAAATGCAACCATGTTCCCTTCGCCAACACTCATCTGTCAGCTCCTTTCCGGGATAATACTGTACCTTGATCGCTGCTGTATTTCCGCCAGGCGAGGACTGCTTCATAGTATGGCATCCCGCCCGCGGATGCTCCTGCGCTTGTCCATATGAACAGTGAAAAAGAAGTCCCGGTTACTTCCGGGACATGACCACCCGCGAAATCTCATCGAGTATCATCGTTAGCGCCTCAGGCCTTCCGGCGCCTTTGGCCGCATTCGCCATCTTGGCGATCCGGTCCGGCTGTTCCAACAGCTCCTGCACCGCATCATGCAGGCGTTGGCCGTCCAGTTCGCGATCCATGATCACCTGCGCGGCGCCAATGGCTTCCAGACTGCGGGCATTAGCCTCCTGGTGGTTTTCCGCCGCATGGGGATAAGGAACCAGAATGGACGGCAGACCGCGGGCAGTCACCTCAGAGATAAAGGCGGCACCGGCGCGGCCGATGCAGAGATCGCAGGCGGCCAGCCCGTAGTCCATGCGATCCAGGTATGGCATTACTTTAATATTACCACATTTATCCAGGCTTATTCCGGCCGCCTTGAGTTGGGCGACCGTCTCTTCGTAGTTGACCTCCCCTGTGACGTGGATGACCTGCCGCCGCGGCTCGCCGGCCCACCGGCGAGCCAAGTAGACCATAGCTTCATTCAGACGTTTAGCGCCTCGGCTGCCGCCCAGGGCCAGCAAAACCTGCGACCCCTCCGGTAACCCGAAATAGCGGCGACCTTCTTCCCGCGTCGCCGAGAGGATTTCCGGCCGGATCGGAAGACCGGTAAGGACCGTCTTTTTTGCCTTCAGGCGTTTTTCGGCCTCCGGGAAGGTCAGCATCACTGCAGCCGCTCGCGGCGCCAGAAGTCGGTTCGTCATGCCCGGGAAGGCGTTTTGTTCGTGAATCAGCGCCGGAATCCCGGCCAGGGTGGCCGCCATGACCACCGGAAAGGCGACAAAGCCGCCTGTGCCGATGACCACGTCAGCCCCAAGGCGCCGAAGCAGCCGGTACGACTGGCCTAACCCCCTGACCGTATCGCCGATGGCCGCCAGGTTGCACAAACGGAGGCTGCGTTCCAGGCCGCGGCAGTGTACCGTCGTCAGGGGAAAGCCCTCCCGGGGAACGATGGTATTCTCCAACCCCCGTTTTCCACCCACATAGTGGATGGTCGAACCGGGAAACCGTTCCTGGAGGCCCCTGGCGATCGCCAGCGCCGGGTAGATATGACCTCCCGTTCCCCCGCCGGTGACGACAAAGACCCTTTTTTTTCGATGCATCCCCTGATTCTTCATGTTGCCACCACCGCTATCGGCTAAAGCGTGATAGGTTGATCAACAGTCCGATGCCGATCAAGGTAAAGACGAGGGAGGATCCGCCGTAGGAGATGAAGGGCAGCGTGATGCCCGTTACAGGCAGGAGCCCGCTGACGACGCCCATGTTGATGATCGCCTGCAGCCCCACCTGGACAGTCAGACCCAGGGCCAATAGGCTGCCGAAAGCGTCCGGACAAGACACCGCCGTCCGGATCCCGCGCCAGATAAGGAGGAAGAAAAGCAGGAGCACGCAGACGGCGCCGACCCAGCCCAATTCCTCGCCCAATATCGCGAAAATGAAGTCCGTATGTTGTTCAGGCAGGTAGAAATACTTCTGCTTGCTCTGACCCATGCCCGCCCCGAAGAGCCCGCCCGATCCGAGGGCGAAGAGGGACTGCAGGGTGTGAAAACCTGAATCCAGCGGATCGGACCAGGGATCGATAAACCCGGTGAGCCGCCGCATCCGGTAGGGTTCCAGGACAGCGGCGGCTAGGATCCCAAGTATACCGGCGACGCCCAGGCCAATCATATGTTGCGGCTTGGCGCCGCCTACATAAAGCATCAAATACATAGCGCCGCAGATGGCGATAGCCGTTCCCAAATCGCGCTGTAAGAGAAGCAACCCGGCGATCAACCCGATCAGGAGCAGATAGGGCCCCAAACCCCTTCTCAAGTCCTCCAGCTTATGTGGGTTTTGAGACAGTCTGTGTGCCAGAAAGATGATGACCGACAATTTCAGTAATTCAGAGGGCTGGAAGGAGGCAGGCCCCAGGTTTATCCAGCGCGTCGCCCCCAGGACCTTTTTCCCCACGCCAGGAATGAAAACGGCCAGAGAAAGGAGGATGCTGAAAATGAGGAAGTGCTTGCTAAAGGGTGCCAGTCTCCGATAATCGATGCGCGCCACCACGAACATGACCACAACCCCCGCCAGCGCCCACAGGACTTGCCGCTGAAAAAAGTAAAAGGGATTGTTGGTGGCATAGGCGGCACGGACAGAACTGGCGCTCAACACCATGATCATGCCGAATGTGAGCAGGAGAATCACGGCCAAAAAGATGGTGAAATCGGGAGCCCTCGGTTTCAGACGCATGCCTTCTCCTCCCCTCAATGGCGATTGCCGGGTCGCCTTCTGTTCCCGCCAAGATTCCGCCGTCACCGTGTTTCAGCAGGGCGGCCGATCCTTTTCAGCCCTACGATCCCGGGCCAATTGCCGGACAAGGTCCTTAAACACCTGTCCCCGCACCTCATAGTTTGGGAACATGTCAAGACTGGCGCAGGCCGGACTCAAGAGGACCACATCGCCCGGCTCAGCCATCTGCGCAGCTTCAAGAACAGTCGCGTCAAAGGTGTCTACAAGCTTGATCGCTTCGACGCCGGCTTTCCGGAGAGCGGCTTCAAGAACCGGCGCTGCCTGGCCGACAAGGACAACCGCCTTCACCCGTTTTTTGATGATTTCTGCCAGCTCGCTGAAATCGCTGCCCTTGTTCTTTCCTCCGGCGATCAGGATCACCGGCCTGTCGTAGGACTCAATCGCTTTGATGGAAGCGTCAGGATTCGTCCCTTTCGAGTCGTTCACATAGGCTACGCCCTCCACCGTTCCGACAGGCTCCATGCGGTGCTCGACCGGCTGAAAATCGATCATCGCCTGGGCGACCACAGCAGGGGCGATGCCGAGCCCCACGGTTAAAGCACAGGCGGCCAAGGCGTTTTCCACGTTGTGGGCGCCTTTGATCTGCAATCGATCGACGGCGGCAACGGCCATGTCACCCTCCGGTCCCGCAAAACGGATCATGCCACCGTCAACATAAGCGCCATGTTCCATCTTCTGCAGCCGGCTGAAAAAAAGGACTCGGCTCCGACAGTCAGCTGCCAGTGTTCGCACCAGCGGATCGTCGTAGTTGAGGACGGTGATATCCTCACTACCCTGGTTTCGGAAGATGCGCGCTTTGATGGCGCGGTAGTTTTCCATGTCGCCGTGACGGTCGAGGTGGTCAGGGGTGATGTTCAGGATCAAAGAAGCGCGAGGATGAAACTGATCGGTCGTCTCCAACTGGAAGGAAGAGACCTCAGCCACAACCCAGCGGTCAGCGGTGAGGCGCTGTGCCTCTTCCACGAGCGGTTGGCCGATGTTCCCCCCGACAAAAGGGTTCCGGCCTGCTGCCTTCAGGATGGCGCCCACCAGCGAGGTTGTCGTCGTCTTGCCGTTGGTGCCGGTGATGGCGATGAAGGGCGCTAAGGACAAGCAGTAGGCGATCTCCAGTTCCCCTGTGATGGCGAGCCCCTGTTCCTGCGCTTCCCGCGCCGGAGGCACGGTCAGGGGAACGCCGGGACTCATGACGACTTCACGGAAGCCCCCTTCCCGAAGGGACGGATAACCGCCGCCGTGAAGGACCACGCCGGCCGCTTCCAGTTCTTTCCGGAACGGCAAGTCTTCCAATGTTTTTGTATCGCAAAGGGTGACGGCAGCGCCCAAACGGGCCAGTGTGCGGGCGGCAGCGATGCCGCTTTTGCCGGCACCTACGACCAGTGTTTTGCGTCCGTCTTGCCAGCGGTTGGTCAAGGGTGTCAATCCTTTCGTTGTCGGGGGTATAGGCTCTGTTCGCTAAGAGCTTCGCGGCGGTTCGCTTACCTGCTTCGCTAAGGCGCCAAACCTTTTGGGCTGTTCTGCATGTCATGGCGCCCTTTGACGCTCCGCAGGCCGCGCTCACATTTCGCCGCACCGCTCAAATCGCTCTCAGATCCTATACCCCCTGTGAGATATTGCGGTTGGGGGTACACTATTAATCCCGCTCCGCTCAAATCGCTCAGGGAGCAAACAACCCCTACGAAACATTTGCGGTAATTTTTTAGAAACGGATGGGCATTGCAAGCAGGACGCCGAGGAAGGCGGAGATGAGGGAGGCGGCCCAGAAGGTGTAGACGACAGTCGTTTCGGGCCAGCCGCCCAGTTCGAAGTGGTGGTGCAGGGGGCTCATCCGGAAGATGCGTTTGCCTGTCAGCTTGAAGGAGGCCACCTGTAGGATCACGGAGAGGGTTTCAGCGACGAAGACGGCGCCGAGTACGGGGAGGATCAGTTCTGTCCGGGTCAGCAGGGCCAGTGTGGCGACGGCGCCGCCTAAGGCCAGTGAGCCTGTGTCACCCATAAACATACGGGCGGGATGGTGGTTGAAGAACAAAAATCCGATGCATCCGCCGGCAAGGGCGGCGGCGAAGGCGGCTGTGACATCCGATGTCCCCGCCGATGCGATGGCTGCAAAGGCGAGAGCCACCCAGAAGGTCATGCCGGCCGCCAACCCGTCGAGGCCGTCTGCCAGGTTGACGGCGTTTGTCGTTCCCACAATCAAGAGCAATGCCAGCGGGTAGTAGAGCGCTCCGGCATCCCACCAGACTTCGAATCCCGGTAGGTACAGGGATGTTCCCCGGTCGATCCCATAGACGACGCCGTAGATCAAGATCAAAGACAAGATCAGTTGGCCAGTGAACTTCTGCCAGGCCCGCAAGCCGAGGTTTCGCTTTTTTACCACTTTAATATAATCGTCAAGAAAACCGATGAGCCCAAAGCCGAGCAGACCCAGCAAGAGGACTCCCGACTGGGGCGTAAATCCGACCGTCACAAGGACGGCCATAGGGACGGCGATCAGGAAGAGGAGCCCCCCCATGGTGGGTGTTCCCGCCTTGCGCTGATGTCCTTTCGGCCCTTCCTCGCGTATGCTCTGACCGAACTTTAACCGGCGAAGGTAGGGGATCAGCCAGGGACCGATCAACAAGCCGACCGCACTGGCGACAATAAAGGCCCATACCATTTTCTGCATCGTTCACACGTTCTCCTCAGCGGCGCCGATTCGCCAGTGTATCTGCGAGGGCATGGGCCACTCGCTCCAAACGCATGCCTCGGGACGCCTTGATCAGGATCACATCGTCTTTTTCTACTTGTCCCGGCAGCGCCGCAGCGGCTGTTTCCGCGTCAGCAAAGCGGCGGATCCTTTCCGGCGTCAAACCGGCTTCGATGGCGCCGTCAGCGATGCAGGCACCGAGGGTTCCCACCGAAACCAGCAGGCCTACGCCCAGTTCGGCCGCTTGGCGTCCCACCTGCCGGTGGTATTCAGCTGCCTCGGGTCCCAGTTCATACATGTCCCCCAGGACGGCGACAAGGCGACTCGGTCCGGCCAATTCAGCGGCTGTCGTCAAGGCAGCTGACATAGCCGCAGGGTTGGCGTTGTAGGCGTCGTTGATCAAAGTGACTGCGCAATCAAAACGGCGCGTCTCCCAGCGCAGCGAAGAGAGACGGGCCTGTGCCAATCCGCCGGCTGCCACCGCAGGGTCTACCCCGACGGCCTTGGCGGCGGCCAGCGCCAAGAGGGCGTTAGACACCTGATGCCGCCCCGGCAGGGGCAGCAAAAACTCGAAGGTCGACTCCTCATACCCGGCAGCCTGTTCAGGGATAAAAACGCCCAAAGCGCCGGCGACACGTGAACCCTGTTCGCCGAGGGGTTCCACCTCCGTCGCCCAGATCGCTTGCACCGGCGCGGCTGGATTCAGGCCGCCTGCGATGAGCCCATGGGCCAACGCCTCCGGCGATGTCCCGGCATAGACGACAGGGCAGCGGCTGGACAGTGTCTCGGCCACAACCTGCCGATCCTCGCCGTTAACGACCGCCTTCCCCTTATCGGAAAGCGACTGCAGCAATTCCCCTTTGGCGCGGGCGATGGCCTCCATGCTCCCGAGCAGTTCCATGTGAACAGGGCCGATATTCGTCAAAAGGCCCACATCAGGGCGGGCGATGCGGCAGAGCGCGGCGATCTGCCCCTTGCCGCGCATCCCCATCTCCACGATCAGCGCTTGGTGCTGTTCCTGAACACCCAAGAGGGTCAGCGGAAGACCGATTTCATTATTAAAATTGCCGGGGCTTTTCATCACATCCCGTTGTGCGCCAACGGCCGCCGCCAGCAGGTCCTTCGTCGATGTCTTGCCTGTCGATCCGGTGACGGCAATGACAGGGATGGCCAGTTGCGTTCGGTAGTGGCGGGCGCAGTCCTGCAGCGCCTGCAAACCGTCATTGACGACGATCAGCCCCTGCCCCGGCCGGAGGGCCGCCGTCCAGCCATCGTCGATGCGGCGGACGACGGCGCAGGCGGCGCCAGCCGCCAAAGCAGCCGGCACAAAATCATGGCCGTCGACCTTTTCTCCGGGGAGGGCAAAAAAGACATCCCCAGGCGCCACCTTCCGGCTGTCCACAACGGCTGTGCCGGAGATGCGGGCTGTTCCGTCGCCTTCCACTCTTCCCTGCATCCACTCAGCCAGGCGGGAAAGATCAACGCCGATCATAACCCATCCCCCTCAGCCGCTCGCGGGCGATCTGGCGATCATCGAAAGGGAGCACTCTTGCGCCAACGATCTGGTAGGACTCATGACCCTTGCCGGCGATCATCACCAGATCACCCGGCTGAGCCAGCGACAGCGCCAGCGCGATGGCCGAGGACCGGTCCGGTTCGACATGGACATCGCCAGCATCCGCCAAACCCGGCAGGATATCCTCGATGATTCGCCGAGGATCTTCTGTGCGCGGGTTGTCAGAGGTGACGATGGCCACATCGCTGAGGCGGGCCACAACTGCACCCATCTTCGGCCGCTTCGTCCGGTCCCGGTCTCCGCCGCAACCGAAGACGGTGATGACCCGTCCTCGGGCCAACGCCCGGGCGGTAACAAGCACATTTTCTAAACCGTCCGGTGTATGGGCGTAGTCGACGATGACACTGAAGGGCTGTCCCAGGTCGATCCGCTCGAACCGCCCTGCCACGCCTGTCACCGCGCCCAGAGCGGCGGCGATCGCCTCGGGGTCGATCCCGACGGCCCAGCCGGCAGCAAAAGCAGCCAAGGCGTTAGAAAGGTTGAACCGTCCCGTCAGTTGCAGATTCAGGCGAACCTCCCCGCCCGGGTAAAGGACGTCGCAGGTCAGGCCGTGCGGTGTGACCGCCCAGTCACGCCCCTTGATCATGGCATCGGCCTCGATGCCGTAGGTGATCACCGGCGCCGCGCTGGCCGCGATGAAAAATCCGGCGTTGGGATCATCAGCGTTGATGATCGCCCTTTTCGGCACCCCCTGCAGGGTTGTCGCTTCAGGAGCCGATCCTGGAGAACTCGCCCCTTTGCCGCCCTTCATCTCACCTGTAAGCGCGCGAAAAAGCATCCCCTTCGCGTCCCGGTACCGCTCCAGTGTCTCGTGGTAATCGAGGTGGTCTTGTGTCAGGTTGGTGAAGAGGGCCAGATCGAAATCGACGCCCAGCACCCGCAGCTGGTCGAGAGCATGAGAGGATACCTCCATGACGACCGCGTCGGCCCCCTCATCGGCCATCTCAGCAAGCAAAGCCTGCAGGTCGAGCGATTCGGGCGTCGTATGTTGGGCCGGCCAGGCCTTGTCGCCCAGACGATTGCCGTTTGTGCCGATCAATCCGACCCGGCGTCCTTGGGCGACGAGAATCGCCTCCACAAGGTGGGTCGTCGTCGTCTTGCCGTTCGTGCCGGTCACCCCGACCATCAACATCCGAGATGACGGGCTGCCATAAAAAACACGCGCAGCCTGAGCCATGCTTTTCCGCGTTGAAGGTACACGAATCTGGAGCGCATCGACATCCACATAGCGTTCCACCACCAAGGCCGCAGCGCCGCGCCCGACAGCATCAGCGGCAAAGCGGTGGCCGTCCGTCTTTTGACCGGGTACGCAAAAAAAGAGAAAACCCGGCTGCACCCGCCGGGAGTCATAGGCGAGCCCCGAGATTTTCTGTCCGAAAAGCAGCTTTTCTCCGGCTGCGACGGCGAGCGGTTTAGTTGCACTATTCCCGGATAGACGGATGTCGCATACCTCAATATCTGCAAGGATGTGTATCAGTTCCAAGGGGCTTCCCTCCTTACGCCGATCAGCGTCAAGCCGGCAAAAAGCCGGCGGCAAACCATGAAAATTTCTATTTGTTACTAATCATCATTACCATTACAGATTATTTTCAACCGCGACGCCCTTTGATATATAGGCTTTCCGCGCTGACTACCCCTCAAGGACCGCTTTCGTCGACGGGCGCAAATTCGACGCGAACCACCGTCCCCACCGGCACCTTGCGGCCGCCCTTGACGCTCTGCCCTTTCGCCAGACCGCTCCCGACCGGTTCAAAGGAGAGACCCGCTTTAGCCAACAGATCGCCAGCCTGTTTGATCCCTTTTCCCGTCACGTCGGGGCAGATCACTTCTTCCCCTGGTGCAGCTCGGGCCGCCTTTTCATCGTCGCCGAGGTAAAGGATGACCGCAGTCTGGGGCGCCACCTTGGCACCGGGTTGAGGAGACTGATTGACGACACGGACGCCGAAGCCTTCCGTCGCGACGCTCAATCCGACGCGCATCACCCGCTGCTCCGCTTCCTCTTCGCTGAGACCGGTCACCTGCGGGACTGCGATTTCCTTCAAACCGTCTGCAGCGACCGCCGGCACCTCACCGGGAAGGACCTGGGGCTGAATCCCCAGGTGGCGCAGCACATCGGCCACGACGGCCTTGAAGATAGGCGCCGCCACCAAGCCGCCGAAATGAGGCTCTCCCTGCGGCGCATCGACAACGACGAGACAGGCGATGACTGGATCGTTGGCCGGGGCGATGCCGACAAAAGACGCCACATACTCGCCCTCCATGTAACCGCCGCCGGGCTTGATCTTCTGGGCCGTGCCCGTTTTGCCGCCCACGCGGTGGCCCTCAATGTAGGCGTTAATGCCCGTCCCCTTGGATACGACCTTCTCCAGGATCAGGTTGACCTTTTCTGCCGTCTCCTTGGATACGACCTGACGGACGACCTCAGGCTCGAAGGTCTTGATCACCGAACCCTGGGCGTCGAGGATCTTCTCGACCAGTTGAGGCTTCATCAGTTTCCCGCCGTTGGCCACCGCCGACACAGCGGTGATCAGCTGAATCGGTGTAACGGCATTCGCCTGACCGATAGACATGGTGGCCAGGTCGATCGGCTTAGCCGTCTTCTCCGGCACCAGGATGCCCGCTGCCTCCCCGTTCAGGGTGATCCCTGTCGGCTGGCCGAAGCCGAAAGCCCTCAGGTAGTTGTAAAACTTGGGGAGACCGAGATTCATGCCGATCTGGATGAAGCCCGGGTTACAGGAGTTTTGAACCACCTCGGTAAAGCTCTGGGCGCCGTGGCCGCCGTCTTTCCAGCAGCGCACGCGGCGGTCACCGACGATCGCGTAGCCGGGGTCAAAAAAGCGATCCGATTCCTTGACGGCGCCCTCTTCCAGGGCGGCGCTGGCGGTGATGATCTTGAAGGTGGAACCGGGCTCATAGGCGTCGCTGATCGCCCGGCTGCGGCGGGCAGAATCGGGATACTTGCCACGGTCATTGGGATCAAAGGTGGGACGGTTCGACATGCCCAGGATGCGGCCGGTCTTCACGTCCATGACGATGATGGTGGCGCCTTTGGGCTTTCGTTCTCGTTCGAGCTTATCCAGTTCCCGTTCTACGATGTACTGGACCGTCTCATCGATGGTCAACACGAGGCTATGCCCGTCGACAGGGCGTATAAAGACGTGTTCGGCCTGGGGCATTTCGCGGTTGCGGGCGTCATACTCGGCCACCAGCTTGCCCGGCAGACCGCGCAGATCCTGGTCAAAGTACAGTTCAAGCCCCTCCAGGCCTCGGGCGTCCGTATCGGTGATCCCCAAGATGTGCGAGGCCAGTTTGCCCTTTTCGTAATAGCGCTTGCTTTCCGGGATATAGCTGATGCCGGTCAGCTTGACTGGCGAGTTACGCAGCTGCTCGATCTTATCAGGTTCCACTTTCCGTTTGACCCAGACGAAGCCCACGTCCGGCTGCGTGATCAGCTTGAACACCCGTTCCTGATCCAGCTCGAGAACGCGTGCCAGTTCGGCGGCAATCTCTCTCCCCCGTTCCGAACCATTCACCTCTCGCGGGTTGGCGACGACAGAATCAACGCTCACCGACACGGCGAGCGAATTCATGTTGCGATCGTAAATGGTTCCCCGTTTTGCTTCCACCGGCAGAGCACGCAGGCGAACCTCCTCGGCCTTGGCCGAGTAAAAGGCACCGTTAACGACCTGAACCCAAAAGAGACGTAGGATCAGGATGCCGACCAGTACGGTGAAAAACAGGAAAACCTGTGTCGTTCGTTTACGCACCT
This sequence comes from Heliomicrobium modesticaldum Ice1, assembly GCF_000019165.1. Classification (GTDB taxonomy): domain Bacteria; phylum Bacillota; class Desulfitobacteriia; order Heliobacteriales; family Heliobacteriaceae; genus Heliomicrobium; species Heliomicrobium modesticaldum. The sequence goes on along the minus strand of NC_010337.2, from coordinate 2,049,986 downwards.
GTACCGGTGTGGCAAACACATTATCCTCCCCTTATTTCCATAAAAACCAAAACCTCCCAGGTCAATCCCGGGAGGAACCGCCTGGACACAGGGACCCGACCTTCCACGCCTACCATTATAGGATCAATTTCTCATCAAGGGCAAGGGGGCTTCGAGCCTCAGATCAGAGCATGCCGAAGGTGATGCGTTGAAAGAAGCGCGTCACGGCGGCGGCGAAGGGGTTATCGCCCACAGGCGCCTGTTCCGGATCAGCCGCCGCCGTTTGTGTTCTGTCCTCACCAGGTTTCTCCTCTCCCTGGCTTGTGTCAGTCGCCACAAGCGTCGCCCCGGCCTTGGCAGACCCGGTCACCGCAGAGATGGCGAGCACCTTTTCATACTTTGGCCTCTGCATGCCCAACTTGCTCGTTGCCACCGCTTCCACGCGTTCCAACGATTTAAGCCGGTTCACATCTACCCGCAGGTGGTCCAAGGCATTTTTCTCTTTCGTCAATTCGGATCGCAACTGGTTCACCGTCTTGGCCTCGAAGGCCACAGCGGCGTACTGCGAAACGACGGCGAGCCCGCAGGCCATCACCAGAATTGCGGCGATGACGGCCTGACGCTTGCTTCTTCCGCTGACCTTCACTTTCGGAACGACTTTCGGCGCTTCAGGCGGAGGCGTTGCCGGCCGTACATCCTCGAAATGGTCGATCACAGGGGCGGTGGCTTGTTTCAACCTATGCTACCTCCTCGTCCTCTAGAACGACCCGCTTATCTGATTTTCTCAGCCGCTCTCAGCTTGGCGCTCTGAGCGCGGGGATTTGCTCGCATCTCCTCGTCGGAGCCGACCAGCGGTTTTTTGGTGATGATCTTCACCTTCGGCCGGTTTCCACAGGCACAGACAGGGAAATCAGGGGGGCAAAGGCAACCTCTCGCCTGTTCTGCAAAAAAGCTCTTGACGATGCGATCCTCCAAAGAATGGAAGCTGATCACGGCCAGCCGGCCGCCAGGCGCGAGGGCCTCCAACGCCGCAGGCAAGGCCTCTTCCAGCGCCCCCAGTTCATCGTTGACAGCGATCCGCAAGGCTTGAAAGGTCCGCTTCGCCGGATGCCCCCCTTCCTGGCGGGCCGCCGCCGGGATGGCGGCGCGGATGATATCGACCAGTTCGCCCGTCCGCTCCAGGGGTTGTAGGGCACGGCGCTTCACGATAAACTGGGCGATCCGTTTCGCCCACCGCTCTTCACCATAGTCGCGGAGGATGCGAGCGATCTCCCCTTCAGGCGCTTCATTGAGCAATTTGGACGCTGTCAGTGCGCTCTCAGGGTTCATCCGCATGTCAAGGGGAGCATCCATCCGGTAGGTAAACCCTCGTTCCGCCTCATCCAGTTGGTGGGAAGAAACGCCGATATCGAGCAGGATCCCGTCGATTTTCCCCGTAAGACCCAGTTCAGCGACGACAGCACCGATGTGGCGGAAATTGGACCGCACCAGCGTGACCCGGTCGCCGAAGGAGGCCAGCTTACGCCCGGCTGCCGCAAGGGCTGCCGGGTCCTGATCAAGTCCGATCACCCTCCCTCGTCCTGATAGCTTCTGCAATATTGCCGCGCTGTGACCGCCGCCGCCCACCGTTCCGTCTAGGTAGACACCTTCGGGACGCGGCTTAAGCACCTCCAACACCTGATGCAACAACACAGGGATGTGATGAAAAACCATGGGGCAACCTCCGTCCAGTGCTCAGCGACCTGTCGCCGAAAGCCGGCCCGGTCAACCTACAGGTCAAAGTCGATCAGTTTCTCGGCCACCTCTTCATAGGATGGCGCCGCTTTCTCGTTATACTTGCTCCAACGTTCCCGGCTCCAGATCTCCACGCGAGCGCCGGCGCCGATGATGACCACATCTTTTTCCAAGGCCGCATGTTCGCGCAGGTGAGCGGGAACCAGTATTCTCCCCTGCTTATCCACTTCACATTCGCCGGCGCCGGAGAAGAAGAATCGTTGAAAAGCCCGGGCGTCGGCCCGCGTGAAGGGGAGCGCCTTCAGCTTTTCTTCGAGCCGTTTCCACTCTTCCTTAGGGTATACGAACAAACAGCCATCGAGCCCCTTGGTGGCCACAAAAGCCTCACCCAGGGACTCCCGCAAGCGGGCCGGCATGAACAACCGGCCTTTCGGATCGATGGCATGCTGGTATTCCCCCATGAACATCGGCGCGTTCCACCACTTTAAACCACTTTTCTACCACTGCACACCACTTCATTCCACGTATCGCCCCTTTTTCCTGCCTAGTTTGAGGAAAAATTAGGGTGAAGATGAAAAAAGGACCCCGGTCCTGCCCCGGAGTCCCTCAAGTCCTATGCCTTTTGGCGCTTATTCCGTCTCTCCCCATCGCTTGAATAGCTGGTGTGCAATACCCGCCTGATCGAGAACCTTCCCTACCACGAAGTCGACCAATTCGTTCATCGTCGTCGGACGGTGATAGAAAGCCGGCATGGCCGGAACGATCCTCGCTCCCGCCTGGGCGAGGCGCCGCAAGTTTTCTAAGTGGATCAGGTGCAGCGGCGTCTCCCGAGGGACGACGATCAGCGGCCGTCCCTCTTTCAGCGTCACATCGGCTGCACGGGTAAGCAGATTGTCGGCGAGACCGAGGGCCATGGCGGCCACCGTGTGCATCGAACAGGGGATGACAATCATGCCTGCCGCCGGGAAGGAACCGGAGGCGATAGCGGCCCCTACATCTCGCACATCATGAAGGCGGCACCCTGCTGCGACCTCGGCCAAGGACTTGCCTGTCTCTTCCCGGAGAACGCGCTCGCCTGCCTCGGAAACGACGAGGTGGAGACCCATCCCCAGATCCTGCATCGCCTCGATCAGCCGCAGGCCGTAAATAGAGCCGCTCGCTCCCGTGATCCCCACAATCCAGTCCAAGGCCGTCATTCCCCCGTTGCTCCCATTGATTCTTAGGTTCAAATGATTTCTATATTACAAAGCCATGATTTATCGGATCTGTTCGGAGCCGTGCCGAAACCCGCCTTTACGCGCCGATGAAGCGCATATAGACTGCCTTCGCCTTGACCGGATCCTGGGTCCCCCGGATCATCGCCCGTCCGTCGCGAAAGAGCACCATCTCGCCTTCAGCCGAGGCAAACCGGAGCAGGTAGGGCGTGACCTCCACCTTCCCGGCGCCCGAAAGTCGTTCCGACATGGCCTCCAAGTCCAGTTCGGCCGGCCGGGCCGGCGTGATCTGAACGGCATTGGAACCGCAGAGCGGAGTCGCCTGCATCTCCTCCCGACCAGCGAGGAAGGGAAAGTCCCGGCGGCTGCAGGCCGGACAATCGTCCCGGCGCGCCGCGGTCAGGTCGATCAGGTCATAGCGGCTGTTCCAGAGGTCGACGGAAAAGAGCCCGCCAGCCAGTTCGTCCTCCCGTCCGGCCAGGAGCTTCATCGCTTCGACGGCCTGAAAAGCCGTGATCATCTGGATCGCCGGCGCCAGGATGCCGACCATGTCACAGGTGGGCGCCGCTCCGGGCGGCGGCGGCGAAGGGATCAGGCAACGAAGGCACGGCCCCTGTCCGGGACGGACGACCATGGCCATACCGTGGGCGCCCGTTACACCGCCGTAAATCCAGGGGATGCCTGCTTGCACACAGGCGTCATTGAGCAGATAGCGCAGGTCAAAGTTGTCGCTGCCGTCAAGGACAAGGTCTACCCCGTCCAGCAGTTGCGGCAGGTTGGCCCAGTGGATGTCGGCCACAATGGCTTCGACCTGGATCTCACTGTTGATGGCTTGCAGCTTCTGCTTGGCCGCCACCGCTTTGGGAGCCATGGCTGCCGCATCCGCCTCATCGTAAAGGATCTGGCGCTGCAGGTTCGACAATTCGACAAAATCGCGATCGACCAGCACCAATTTTCCCACACCGGCCCTGGCAAGGGTGTTGGCAAGATGAGTCCCCAGAGCACCCACGCCGGCGACCAGCACCGTCGATTGGACCAATCGACGCTGTCCCGCTTCCCCGAAGGCGCCAAAACGGATCTGTTTGATATAGCGTTCCATTTTTTATCCGCCCCTTCTCCCTGCTGTCTCAGCCAAGTTGTATATCGCCCGCCAGCTCCACTCGGCGATCCGCGCCAGCTTCTCCGGGCGGATCAGGCTGAGCCCATCCTGGGGCGTGTGGTTCCCCTCCAACCAGCTGGCCGACAGCACAGTGATCGCCGCCACCCCCTTGTCGACAAAGGGCTGGTGATCGCTGTTGTGACCACCATGCTCCTGGGGATACAGCCGCACTCCAGCCGCCTTACCCGCCTCGTCCAGGTAAGACAGCCAGGGATACTCTTCGGGAATCCAGCAGATGAAGTCGCGCTCGTCGCCGTTGCCGACCGTGTCCAGGTTGATCAGGCCGATCATATCCTCCAGCGGAATCGTCGGGTGTTCTGCGTAATGCTTTGACCCCAGCAGCCCGCCCTCTTCACCGGAAAACAAGAAAAAAGCGAGGCTGCAGCGCGGCGGCGTCTTGACGGCAGCGCAGGCGATCTCCAACAAGACAGCCACCCCAGAGGCGTTGTCGTTGGCGCCGGGGTACACCGCCCCATCCCAGGCGCCCAGGTGATCATAATGGGCTGAAAGGGCCACAACTTTGTTGCGCAGCCGGGGATCCCGCCCGGGGATGAACCCGATCAGGTTATCAGCCGTACCCCCTTCCCCGGCTCGAGGCAGGAGGCGCATGCGGCCGTTCACATTCGTCAAGGAAAACGACGGAACGGGGAAGGTTTGGAAATAGGTTCCCCCTTCCCCTCTCGGCTCGATTCCCCACTTTTCCCACAGTTGGGCTATATACTCGCCGGCCTGGAGGGCACCGCGGCTGCCGGCAAGGCGTCCCTGCCAATCCGGTTGCGCCAGCAGTGCCACATGGCTGCGCATCCGTCCCAGGTCAAGCCGCCGTTCGGGCAACACCACGGCCGGCGACTCGACCAGAACCGGCTTTTCGGCGTTCAGTTGGCGGCTGCCGAAGAAGCCTGCCAGGCCGGCGGTAACCGCCGCGAAGGCGCCCCAAAACATTCTGCGGCGGCTGATCGCCGGCGATGGCGCAGACTCAGGCGATTCGGGGAGGGCGCCGATGGCGCGCGCTCCCCCGGTCGCCGATGATCGCTCTTGCCGCAACTGTTCCAATAAGTCCGACCCCAAGGGAGGCCTGTCTCCCCAGGGGTTGCTTTTTTTGCGATTGCCGCCAATGGCCACCGGGTATGAACCCGCCTTTCCCCTACAGTGATGAAAGGACCCTCGGTATCATCCAGTTAGACACAGCGCGGCAGAAATCCTCTGGAGAGGCGCAGGAATCCTAGCCTGCTGCCTCACTGACAGCGCCGGAGGTTAGCCGCTTGACGGTGGCTCGCCGGTAAAGGGCGACCGTCTGTTCGGCGATGGTATCCCATCCGTAGCGCTCATCGACCTCCCGCAAGGCCTCGCGGACCATGGCCGCCGCCCCGTCGCGATCAGCCAGAACCTGAATAATAGCGTCCGCCAAGGCCTCGGCGTCACCCGGCGGAACCTTGAGACCGTTCTGCCCGTGGCGGATGATCTCTCCAAGCCCGCCGGTATCGCCGACGATGACCGGCGTTCCCGCCGCCATCGCTTCGAGCGCCACGATGCCGAAGGGTTCGTAGAGGCTGGGAAAGACAGCCACATCAGCCGAGGTGAGCAGGCGGTTGCGGCTGTTGTCGTCGACAAAACCGGCAAAGGTGATCTTCTCACTGACACCCAGGTCGGATGCCCGCTTCTTTAAGGTCTCCAGCAGGGGGCCTTTGCCGGCGATGACCAGACGCGCCTGCGGGCGACGACGCAGCACCGACGGCATCGCCTCCACCAGGACCGGCGAGCCTTTTTCCGTCACCAATCGTCCCACATGAAAAATCAGCTCTTCACCGGACTGGCAAAAAGCCTCGATAGGCTTGCCCTCGCCGGGAAGGGGCGCCACGTTGGCCGGATCGACGCCGTTCGCGATGGTGCAGATCTCTGCCCAAGGAGCGTCAAAGAGGAGGGAGACCTCGCGGGTCATATAATCAGAACAGGCGATCAGGCCGTCAGCGGCGGCCACCAGTTCCGCTTCGGCCCGATGGATGCTGCGCTGCAGGTCGTTCCAGAGGCCGCGCTGGCGCCCGTGCTCTGTCGCGTGGATCGTGACGACAAGAGGAACATCAATTTTACTGCGGATCTCCCGGGCCGCCAAGCCGACCAGCCAGTCATGGGCGTGAATGATCGAAGGCAGCCCCGAACCTGCTTCCGCCGTCACCCCGGTCAGAAGGGCCCTATTGAAGCGATAGACCCAATCGAAGAAACCGGCTTCCTGGGGAGCTCCGGGAACAGGCAGGCGGATGACCGTCACGCCGTCGACAACTTCGCGGTCGACGCAACCAGGGACGGCACAGGTGAACACGGTAACGGGCACACCCCGGGCGACGAGAGCCTTGCTCAGGTCGGCCACGGCCCGTCCCAGTCCGCCCACCACCCGGGGCGGGTACTCCCAGGTCAGCATCCAGACCGGTTCCGCCTTAACGAAGGGAACTGCCTGGGCGGCAGGTGTCTTGGCAAAGGAACGGTTGGAGCGGACATAATCGAGATAATCGATGTCGCTGAAGAGCGGGTGCTTCCACTTTGCCTCGGCAAGGGCTGCCTGATCGACCTTGCCCTCTCTCAGGGAGCGGGCCAGAGACCAAAAGAGTTGGAGATGTTCCTCGAACCGGCAGGTGGCGTATTGCACCGTCGTTCCCGTGTACATGATAAAAGGCCAGTCACTCGACTGGGCGAGCATCAGCTCCCTCGCTGCCTGGTTCAAGGCGCGCCTGATGTCGCCTTCGGCTTTGGGAAAGGCCTGGGCCAAGGCGACCATCTCTCTTTCGGCCCGGTGCAGGTGCCGGTAGACCCAATCGTTCTCCACACTGAGCCACACCTTGCCGAAGCCGTCTTCACCCCAGGTGCTGAAGGCGATGCGCCCCGCCGGCCCGGCTCCATGGGCTTCCCGGTAGCGGCGCGGCGTCGAGGCCACGACAGGGGAATCAGGGGAAGCCATCCGGCGCAACACCGCCTCTAGAAAATCGGGGCCTTCGTACCACCAGTGACCGAAAAGCTCGGCATCATAGGGGGAAACGACGATGGGCCGTTCTGCCATCGCGCCGCTTAAATGCTCCACCTGGGCGCAGCGGTTTTGGACGAAGTTGCTGGCGTGCAGGTTGACCTTGCCCATCGCCCAGTCGCGCCGATAAGGTTCTTTGTGATCTCCCTTTCCGGTGATGCGGTAGTACTTGAAGCCTGTATCAGCAGGCACATCCGTATCCAGGAATGGCGCCACCGTCTCAAAAGGCAGGTCGTAACCGATGTCACGGTAAAATTCGCGGTAGTCGTAGTCTCCGGGATAGCCGCTTTTTTTGTCCCAGACCTGATGTGAGGTCTCAGGATCGCGGGCGAAGGCCGACACCTGATGGCCGATCTGCAGCGGCTGGTAAAAACCGGCCGGCTCAGGCAGCGCCCGCCGGAAGGTACCGTTGTCGACGACGAAGCAGCCGATACCCTCCTGGGCAAGGATTTTTTCCACACCGGGGGCGTAGGCGCACTCAGGCAGCCAGAAGCCGTGGGGCGCCATGCCGAAGATCGCCTTGTGCTGCTCGATCCCCGTCCGGATCTGAGGCCGCCAGCTCCCTTCCGACACATAGGGCAGGAAAGCGTGGGTGGCTGCCGAGGTCCACAGGTCGAGATGGCCTGACTGAGCCAGCGATTTCCAGGCATCGGTGATCCGGCAGTTCCATTCATCGCGAAAGAGGCGCCGACAGGCCTCCAATTTTTCCTTGTACAGGGCCGATAGGGGCGCAAAGTCCTGATCGTCTCGGTTCCGTTCTAACTCCTGATCGGCGAGGGCGAGCATTTTTCCGAGATAACGCAGGTACCGCTCCTGCAGCAGGCTGTCTGTCAGCATGGCCGCCAGCGAGGGCGTCACCGACAAGGTCACCTGAAAGGGGACTTCCTCCCGACGGAGGCGCAACCACGATTCTGTGAGCGGCAGATAGCACTCAGTCAAAGCCTCGAAGAGCCAGCGCTCCTCCATGTATTCCGGCTTTTCGGGATGCCGCACATAAGGTAGATGAGCATGAAGGACCAGCGCCCAATACCCTTTAACGGACACTCGACTGCCCCCTTTCGTTATCTCCCCGGTAGAGGGAGAAGGAACTGAACGGCGCCCCCTCCTGCTCGTGACCGTCTTCCCGGTCCTGCCCATCTGCCTGCTGCTCCGCCATGTCCTCCAAGGCAACAGGCCGGATACCGCCGGAGATGGCGAGAGCGCGGCCGGGAAGCCTTTTCGCCGGCCCTGCAGGCGGAAGGTGGATCGCCGCGGAGGCGAGGATGACGACAAACTGTCCCTCCGAGGCGTTCAGGCCGATCTGGGCTCGGTAGACCTCTCCGGGGGTCACCCCGTTCACATACCAACTCTCGGCGCCTGGCGGCAGCTCGGCCACGTAGACTGTCTCCCAGCGTCCGCCGTCCTCCCGCTCGATCCGCAAGCGGCAAGGCGTATCCTCCCCGAGGCCCCAGTTATGTAAAACTCGTTTGCGCATGTTTTCTGTCAGTTCCCAATAGATGAAGATGTGGTAGGGATCGCGGACCAGCACACCGATATAGTCCTCGCCGTACCGCTCCGGCAAACTCGTGACCATCCCATCTTCCCCCTCACAATGGATTGAAATCACCATTTACCATTATAGCAAGGGATTGCACTGGCATGAGTTAAGATATCAGAAAAAGCAAAAAAAAAAAACGCCGGATTCCCGGCGGATCGGCATTCACTGGTTGACCGATTTGCGGCACTCGGCGCAGCGTCCAAAAAACTCCATCCGGTGGCCCTTGATCTCGTGGCCGCTGATCTCTTCAGCCCGCCGCACCCATTGCTCCGGCGAATCCATAAAGAGATCAAAAACGCGGTGGCAGTTCTCGCAGACGAAGTGATAGTGATTCTCCACATTGCCGTCATAGCGGGAACTGGCGCCGGCATAGATCATCTCACGGATCAGTCCTTGCTGAACCAGGGCGTTGAGGTTCCGGTACACCGTACCGAGGCTGATGTCAGGGATCTGCCGGCGCGCCTCCTGGTAGACCCAATCGGCAGTCGGATGACAGGTCGTGCCTTGAACGATCTCCAAAACGAGCGATTTTTGTCGTGTCATACGAGGTCCGATGGCGCCCACGGCAGTTTCCACCCTTCAAAAGAGGACTTAAGAATAATCTTGATATCTATTACTATTATCATATCGTGTGGGGGCGCTGCTGTCAACGGCCTATTCCTCCAGCGAGACCAGTTCGTAAGCTCGGCTGCCCAAGCCCATCTCCTCAGCGTGGCGAAGTTGGATCGTCCCATCGACCGAGGGATGGACAATGCGGAACTTGTCCACACCGGCTGCCGGTTCGCCTTGCCCTGCGTCGCCCAGTCGGCCATCACGCAAGCCCGGCGCCTGGTTGACCAGATCGTAGCAGGCCTGGTCGAGGGCAACGGGGTCATCTGAGGCGAGGATGCCGATGTCGGGGACGATGGGCGCGTCGCTCCAGGAGCAACAGTCACACTCTGGCGTCACGTCGAGGACGAAGTTGATGAAGGTCACCTTGCCCTTTTCCCGCTTTTCTTTCACCGATGCGTAGGCGTATTCCGCCATCTTCTCCTGCAACAGGCCCGCATCAGTCTTCCAGTTGACAGCGATGGCTTTATGGGGACAGGTGACGGTGCACTCGCCGCAGCCGATGCAGCGCTCTCCGGCGATGACGGCCCGTTCCCCGAGGGAGATGGCATCGACAGGGCACCATCGCAGGCATTTGCCACAGACTTTGCATTTATCGTTCACTTCAGGCTTCACATCCTGGTGCTGCACCAGTTTGCCCGAACGGGAGGCCAATCCCATGGCCAGGTTCTTGATAGCGCCGCCGAAGCCGGTCATCTCATGGCCTTTGAAGTGACTCAGCACGATCATGGCGTCGGCATCCAGGGGGATAGCGGCGATCTTGGCCTCCTTGAGGCGTTTGCCCCGGATAGAAACATTGCGGAACTCTTTCCCGTTCAAACCGTCGGCGATGATGACGGGCGCCTTCACCGTCGCGTAGGAATAGCCGTTTTCCATGGCCGTATCCATATGGTCGACGGCGTTCGAACGCGAACCCCGGTAGAGGGTGTTCGAATCAGTCAAAAAGGGGCGGCCTTCCTTGCGCCGGATCTCTTCCACGACGGCGCCAACGAAAGGCGGTCGGATCGTGGCCGTGTTTCCCCGCTCCCCGAAGTGCATCTTGACGGCCACCAGGTCACCCTTTTCGACGCAATCGACGGTTCCCGCCGCCTTAATCAACCGGCGCAGCTTGTCCACCAACCCCTTGCCGGCTTTGGCGCGCGGCGAAACAAAATAAACTTTTGTCATTTTCCGGTCCTCCTCATGAAAAAAGCAGGGTGCGCCCCCTGCTTTTTCTCTTGCTTCACTGTTCAAGTATACCCAAAGGATGCTGGTCCAATCAAGGACATGCGCAAGGCCTGCGCCGGGACGAGTCGTTCATCAACCGCAGCATTTCCCGCCCGACGCCTGACCTTCCTGTTTGATCAGTTCATCTTTGGGGGCGCCGCACTTGGGACATTTGCCAGGCTTACAGCGTTTATCGACGACCTCGCCGCACTTTGCACATTGATAAATGGCCATGTTGTCACCTCCATTTTCAGTAATGATTACTATTATGTATGAATCTATCCTATCTTGCTTTTGGTAGCTTGTCAAGGCGTATTCAAGATTTCCCCGTAATAAGCCTCGTATGCATCGATGATCGGTTCGGCGCGAAAACGGTTCACCGCCGCTTCCCGAGCCTGCCGCGCCATGACGGCGTATTCCCGTTCATTCGTCAGCAAGCTGATGGCGTAGCCAGCCATCGTCTCCACATCGCCTACCGGCGCCAAGTAGCCGGTCACACCCTGTTCGATCACCTCAGGCAGGCCGCCCGTATCGCTGGCGATGACCGGCACCTGGCAGGCCATCGCCTCTAAAGCCACCAGGCCGAAGGATTCCTTAGCTGACGGCAACAGGAACAGGTCGGCAAGGGGAAAGATTTCGGCCACGTTATCCTGACGACCCAGAAAACAGATGCGCTCCTGCAAACCCAGCGCTTCGGCCAAGTGAGCAGCAGCCAGCCGTTCAGGGCCGTCGCCAGCCAAAAGCAGCCGGCAAGGCGCCTGCTCATTGACCCGAGCAAAAATGCGGATGACATCCTCCACCCGCTTGACCGGCCGCATATTGGAGATGTGCAGGAGGATCTTCTCATCAGGGCGGGCGAAGCGGGCGCGCAAGGCCGGGTTATTGCGGGGGCGGTACTCCTCTGTGTCGACGAAATTGGGGATCACCCGGGGAAGGCGGCGCAGCCGGAAGGTCTCAGCCGATTCCTCGGCCAGGCTCCGCGACACGGCGGTCACACCGTCGCTCGCCTCCAGGGAAAAGCGGGTGATCTCATAAAACTGGGGATCGTTGCCGACGAGGGTGATGTCGGTGCCGTGCATCGTCGTCAGCACCGGCAGCCGACGCTCGCCGGCCAGCATCTGCTTGGCCAAGTAGGCCGCCGCCGTATGGGGCACGGCGTAGTGAACGTGGATGACCTGCAACTCCGCCTCGCGGGTCACCTCGACGATCTTGGAAGACAGCGCCAGCAGGTAAGGCGGAAAGCGGAAGAGCGGGTAATCGGGCGCCTCCACCTCATGAAAAAAGACGTTCGCCTCGAAGTGGGCCAGGCGAAAGGGCGTCTCGTAAGAAAAGACATGGACGCGGTGACCCCGCCTGCCCAGCTGGCGGGCCAGTTCCGAGGCGACGACGCCGCTGCCGCCGTAGGAAGGGTAGCAGACGATGCCGATGTTCATGGCCTCACTCCCACAAGGCGTCCATGCGCCCGAGACGGATGGGGCCTTCCGCGTAAAGAGGCTCCGCGAAAGCGACACCGAGCAACCCGCCCAGGTAGCGGTCCCGCGCTTCCAAAAGGGCCGGCAGGTCAGGTATATGCAAAGCCTGGCGCGCGTTCGGCTGTTCACGAAAAAACTGGCTCCGGTAAGATGCGAGGGCCGCCCGCTTCCGGTCGTAGACATCGCTCACGTCGACGCCGAAGGAAGCCGCGCCGTCAAAAATGCCGTTGACGCGGTAGGCCAGAAAACGCCGGGGCCGCCAGGGCGCCAGGTCCGGATCGCCATACTTCTGAAGGCCGCTGTAAAAGACGGCCTCTCGCGCCAGACGTCCCGCCGCCTCGTGGTCGGGATGACGGTCCGGCCCCTCCGGTGCCAGCACCAGCCTCGGACGGTAGCGGCGAACCAGATGAGCCAGCTCTTCCACCCGTTTTCGCCACTTAGCCGGATCGCCGAGGCCGCCGTCCTCCCAACGGCAGTTGATGCGCTCGCGGACGCCCAGGATGGCCGCCGCCTGCTTCGCCTCAGCGCACCGTTCCGCCACAGTTCCCCTCGACGCCATTTCCCCCTCTGTCAGGTCGGCGATGACCACCTGTAAACCCTGACTGGCAGCCAGCGCCACTGCCCCACCGGCGCCCAACTCCACGTCATCGGGGTGAGCGCCGATGGCGAGCACATCAGCCGACAACCGTTGAATCATAAAGTCTTGCACCTCCCTTTCGTCGCCCCCTTGATTGTACAAGCTTAAGGCGTGACGGCGCCGGCGATTGTCAGCATGGCTTGGAAAGCGCGGAACAGGACCGCCAGTTCGGCCTGTTCCATCACGATCCGGCAGGGGCTCTCCCGCCGGGTCAAGGGCATATAGGATACGGCGTCGGCCATGACGGGGGAAACGAAGTCCACCGCCAGCGTGTAAGGCTGTTGTGGTTGCCAGGCCCGTTTTTCATCAGACTGACGAGACGCCACCGCTTCCCTCGCCGCCGCCTCAATGCGCGAACATGCCTCGCCAGGGGTCAGTGTGCGGGCCGACTGACGCCCATAGGCCCTCTTGACGGCGACAGTCCGCAGACCTGGGAACAGTTCCAGCGCCTCCGCCACAGCCGCCGCGTCGCCCGTCACCAACCGCACCGGCACGTTGCAGGAATGGGCCAGGGCGATGTTCATGCCCAGTTCGCCCACTTCGCGCCCGTTCAGCTGTACTCGGGTGATCGTAGTGGCGCTGTACGAATGGCTCAACAGGCCGCCGCTGCCCTGCCGGGCGTGACAGCCGAGCAAAAAGGCCAGATCCCAGCCTGCGTCGATGGCGCACATCATGCCCAGGGCTTTCGGCTTGCCGCTGATCACCTCGATGCCGGGCGGCAGATCCTCCAGGCGGAGATTCGTCATCGCCTCATGGGCGTCGTTGACAACCACCTGCCGGGCGCCGGCGCTCTGGGCGCCCCGGACAGCCGCCGCCACCTCGGCCGTCATCCAGCGGCGGGCCTCCTCATAAGCCGTCCCGGATACCAACTGGGCCGGCGATACAACCCCGGCCACCCCTTCCAGATCGACCGATATGTAGACGCGCACGTCACTCCACCTCGCCTTCCCATCGCACATCCGGTTTGTTTTGCGGCGCTGCGTCGATATCACCTTTCGATTAGAGGTTCTCCATGATGCACTTGCGGCGGTGGAACGTAGCCACCTGCCGGTACCCCACAGACCAAGCCAGGTCGCGAGCCTTATCCAGGTCCCTGCCCACCTCATGGGCAAAGTGGGCATCCGAGCTGAGGATGATCGGGATGCCCACTTCAAAACAGCGCTCCAGCAGGACGCGCTGGGGATACATCTCGGCGACCGGCTTATTCAGGCCATTCGTGTTGATCTCGCAAGGCAACCCCGCCTTGCGAATCGCCTGGATCGCCTCTGCGGCCAGTTCCACGATGGAACCCTTGCTGCGGAAATTGAAGATTTTGATCAGATCCAGGTGCCCAATAAAGCTGAAGAGTCCCTTCTCCGCCACCTCCCGCACGTGATCGAAGTATGTGCGGTAGAGATCGTCCATCTCCCACCGGTCATAGCGGTCTATGAACTCCACGCAATCGAAATCCCAGTCCTCGATCTTGTGAACCGAGCCGATGACGTAATCAAAGGGATAGCGAGACGTCATCGCCCGAAGCTCAACATCGGCGTTCCGGATATAATCGATCTCCACGCCCAGCCGCACCTGCACATCGGGATACCGCAGGGCTGCCTCACAGATGGCGTCGACGTCGTATTCGTCGAGATAGCGGTCATGGTCGGCAAAACCCACCTGGGCAATGCCGCGCATCCGGGCCGTCTCCAGATAGGCCGATATCTCCTCGACCGTATGCCGCGATGTGCCATGACCCATGGCGTGAACATGATAATCGACAAGCATGATGATACTCCTTCCAATTTTCCGCCCACCCTCGCCCTGCCGGCGACAGGCTGGATGCCAAAACCATTTTACCAGAATTGCAATGGGACATCAAAGCGGCTTCCGGCAGCGCAATCACCCTTTTCAAGGGCCTGCATAATATACAAAGACTTTCAAGGAGGTGATAGCCATGCGCCGCAAGTCCTCCCTGTTATTCGGCCTGGTCAGCCTGCTCGTCGCCGCAGTCTATATCTTTCTCAACGCCCCGAGCCTGCCGGCCTTCAATTTTCAGCAGCTTCCCGACGAAGGGGAAATGGTGCGGCGAGCCCTGCAGGCCAAAGGTTGGGAAGCGCTCACCCCGACCAGTGTCCTGCGACTGGAGATCGACGCCTCCCCCCTCGACGGCGAGGAGATCATCCTCGGCATCAACGCCGGCAAAAACAAAGGCTTCCTGGCAGGCCTGCAAAAAGCTGACGGGCGTCTGATCGGCCTGTCCAAAGACCTTGCATCGGTGACCCGGCTGTCGGCAGTCGAGCTGCCCGGAATCGCCCAAAAGGGGATCTCGGTAGAAGAGTACTACGACAACCGGACCGGCGGGTTCGAAGAGACGACCTGGAAGCGCATCTTCCGCCTCGATGAAAACAACGCCTTTCAGCAGGTCTTTTCCCATGTCCAGAAAAGCGAGTATTTCTGGCATGACGCCTGGGACCGTCCCGACGGCATCTTCTGGCACCGTGTCAAAGAGGAAAACCATTTCTCCATTCCGGCCCCCGGGGTGATCGTCGTCGACCGAACCGTCTCCCGCTACAAGATCCCCGGCGATCCGAAGAAGATGCCCACTCAGTACAACCTGGAAAGCGAAGAGAAGGAAAAGGTCCGCTTCGACTGGAACGCCGCCAGCCTCCGCTTTGTCGAGACAGCGCGAACTCCCGTTCAAAGCCAGGCCTAACCCATTCCCTCACCCGTTTCTGCGGAACATCTGCGGGACGGGTTTTTCACAATTGAAAGGCTCCATGATTTTTACGGAACCGGAGAACGTTTTTGTGACGCAAACATTGTATACCATGGACGGACAGGCTATAATAGATAAAAATGTTTATCCCCAATTTCACATAGCGAGAGGAGCTAACTCACAATGGAGCGCGTCTTCAACTTCAACGCAGGTCCCGCCACCTTGCCCCTGGCCGTACTCGAAGAAGCCCAACGAGAACTGCTGAACTACAAGGGGACCGGCATGTCGGTCATGGAGATCAGCCACCGATCCAAAGAGTATGAAGCCATCAACAACGAAGCGGAAGCCAATATGAAGGAACTGCTCGGCCTGGGCAGCAACTATCGCGTCCTCTTCCTCCAGGGCGGTGCCAGCACCCAATTCGCCATGGTGCCCATGAACTTTCTCGGCGCCGGTCAGAAGGCCGATTACATTCTCACCGGCAGTTGGTCCGAAAAGGCGCTGAAAGAAGCCCAAAAGATCGGCCAGACCCATGTAGCCGCCACCACCCAGGAAGGCAACTATGTCCGCATTCCCAAGGCCGATGAGATCCAGTTGAGCGAGGCGCCGGCCTACATACACCTGACCTCGAACAACACCATCTTCGGTACCCAATGGCAGAGCTTCCCCGACTTCGGCGACATCCCCCTCATCGCCGACATGTCCAGCGACATCCTCTGCAAACCCTTTGACGCCAACAAGTTCGCCCTCATCTACGCCGGCGCCCAGAAAAACCTCGGCCCCTCCGGCGTCACCGTCGTCATCATCCGCCAGGACATGATCGAGAAGGCCTCCACCAAGCTGCCTTCCATGCTCCGTTATGACATCCACGCCAAGAACAACTCCCTCTACAATACACCGCCCAGCTTCTCCGTCTACATGGTCAACCTGGTCCTCTGCTGGCTCAAGGCCCAGGGCGGTCTGGCGGCTATGGAAAAGCACAACCTGGAAAAAGCGGCCCTGATCTACGATGTCATCGACAGCAGCAACGGTTTCTACAAAGGCCATGCCGACAAGGATAGCCGCTCCATCATGAACATCACCTTCCGCCTGCTCAACGAAGACCTGGAAAAAGCCTTCGCCAGCGAAGCCACGAAAGCCGGCCTCATCGGCTTAAAAGGCCACCGCTCTGTCGGCGGCATGCGCGCCTCCATCTACAACGCCATGAGCCGCGAAGGCTGCCAGGCCCTGGCTGACTTCATGAAGGAGTTCATGCGGAAGAACGGGTGACAGCCACTCCATTGAATCAGATATCTGCACAAACCGACGAGAAGAAAAGCCCAAAAAACACCGGCCCACCGCTCAAATAGGGGGGGACCGGTGTTTTTTTACGTGCAGGAGGGAAAGCTCAAAGACCGCTCCAACACCAGGCTGACAAGGCGCTCAACGACGACTGAGCAAGGCGCCCTGGGGATAAGCGGCAGATGGCCCTCTACCCCTGACGGTTGAAAGCCGTCAGGCCCGTCACCGCTGTCACGAAAGCGAAGGCGCTCAAGGCGGCCACATCGACAGCGAGGCTGTGATGAAGCATAACTGCCGCCTCCGGAATGCCCTTGTAGATGATGTTTCGGAGCGCATCGACGCCATAGGTGAGGGGGTCGACGCGCATGAGCCACTGCAGCCATGAGGGGGCACTTTGCATGGGATACATGGCGCCGCTCAAGAAAAACATCGGCATGGTCAGGAAGTTGGAGATCAACTGAAATCCCTGCATCGATTCCATCCGCCCGGCGATGGATAGGCCGAGCAAGCCGATAGAGAAGCCAATGAGGGCGCAAACGGGCAGGACGAGCAACGCCTTCCCGATGGTGATGGGCACGCCGGCCAAAGGCGACAGGCACAGGAGGACAACCCCCTGAAAGCATACGATGGTGCCGATACCGAGGGCTTTGCCGACAGAGATGGCCCAGCGGGGCACCGGCGCCACGAGGATCTCCTTTAGGAAACCGAACTCCCGATCCCAGATGATCGATATCCCCGAGGACATGGCGGTAAAGAGGACCGACATGGCGATGATGCCGGGGTAGATGAAGGTCATGTAGCTCACATCGGCCCCTTCCGGGGCGATGCGGAAACGCATCGAGGCGGCGATGCCCGTTCCGACAAAGGTGAGATAAAAAGTAGGTTGGAGGATCATGCCGGCCCATTGGCTTTTTTCGCGGATGAAACGGAGCAGTTCGCGGCGCCAGATGACGTAGATCGTTTTCAGCACGTTTTCCAATGGTGCACCTTCTTTTTTGATTTCCTAATTGATTTTCCAATTGTTTTTTCGGATTGATTCTCCATCGACGTTCGATCCGTCGGCTTAACCGATGGCAGATGAGCCATCCGCTTTGTTCGCTTTCTGTCTGTTCGCCTTCTGACGGATGAAACCGTCTTTCTCCTCTGATTGCCCTTTCTCTGTCTTTTGGTTAGTATAGAGATGGTTGAAAAGACGGCAGCGCATCAAAGGGGCATCGCATATGGATAATATTATCACTGTTGAAAACTTAGTCAAACGGTACAACGATTTTCCGGCTGTCAACGATATATCGTTTTCGGTGAAAAACGGCGAGATCTTCGGATTTCTCGGCCCCAACGGCGCCGGGAAGTCGACGACCATCCAAATCCTCTGCACCTTGCTGCCCCTCACCTCCGGTCGGGCAGTGTTGAACGGCTTTGATGTGGAGAAAGACCCCTTGAAGGTGCGCCAGTCGATCGGTCTCGTCTTCCAAGACTTTTCTCTCGACGACCGCTTGACCGCCGTGGAGAATCTCTACTTCCACGGGATGCTCTACAACGTGCCCCGGAAGGTTTTGCAGGAGCGGATGGATAACGTCCTTGAGATGGTCCAATTGACGGATCGGAAAAAGGATCTGGTCAAGAAATACTCCGGCGGGATGAAGCGACGGCTGGAAATCGCCCGCGGTTTGCTCCACTACCCCAGGGTGCTGTTTTTGGATGAGCCGACCATCGGCCTCGACCCTCAGACCCGCACCGCCATCTGGGAACATATCCTGCACCTTAGAGACAGCCTGGGGCTGTGCATCTTCCTGACGACCCACTACATGGACGAGGCGGAACACTGTGACCGCATCGCCGTCATCGACCATGGCAAGATCATCGCCCTGGATACACCTTCTAACCTGAAGACAACCACCGTCGGCGGCGACCGGATCACGCTGACCGCCGACGACAACCATTTCATGAGAGAAGAATTAAAAAACCGCTTCGGTCTGGAAGCGGTCCTTTCAGACGATAGGTTGATTTTTCAGGTAGAACAGGGCGAGTCCTTCATACCGCGACTCGTTGCCGCCTATCCTGAGCAGGTAAAGACGATCAGCCTCCATGAGCCCACCTTGGATGATGTCTTTCTGGCATTGACAGGCCGGGGGATACGAGATGCCTTCCTGAATGATGGGGAAAGGTTTCGGCAGAGGCGGTTGAGGAGAAGATAGCTCCCGATTATATTCCGTATACTTTGGTGATAAACTTCGTCTGGTCTGCAAGATCAAGAAAGATCGGTTTTTCTAAAGATCTGCCGCAGTCAAATACATTTCCCGATAGACCCTTTTATGGGTGAGGGCGTCGAAGACATCGGTGACCTCTGTCGTTTTAGGCGTCCGCTTGTTTTACCCGCTTGCTGCTGCCTGTTTTTCGGCGTATAATCGTCTTATCACCAAAGATTGTCGCCATTAGATGTTTACGTCAAAAAAATAAACCTGCTAGGGGTGCCGTCACACGGCTGAGAGAGAAGTTCCCTTCTCAACCCTTCGAACCTGACCTGGGTCATACCAGCGGAGGGAAGCAATCGGAAGCGTCTGTACACACGCTTTCTGAACGGCTTGCCCCTCGCGGCGAGCCGTTTATTCGTTGCCACCGTTTTTACGGAAAGGAGTGCCCCCCATGCGTGCCACTGTCAACGGCGTCCCGGTGGAACTGCCGGAGGTCACACCCTTGCTCGCCTTTTTGGCGGAGCGCAAACTGGACCCAGCCGTCATCGTGATCGAATACAACGGCCAGATCCTGCACCGGGATCGCTGGCCTGACACCTGCATCAGCGACGGCGACACCCTGGAAATCCTATCATTTGTTGGAGGAGGTTAAGCCATGGATCGACTGGTCATCGGCGGGCGGGAACTAAAAAACCGCCTCTTCATCGGCAGCGGCAAATTCGCTGACGAGCGCGTCATCAGAGACATCGTCGCCCAGACAGGTGTCGAGGTCGTCACTGTGGCCCTGCGTCGCGTCAGCCTCTCCGGCGACGGTGAAAACATCCTGCATTGCATCCCCAAAGAGTGTGTCCTCTTGCCCAACACCTCCGGGGCTCGGACGGCGGAAGAGGCCATCCGCATCGCCCGTCTGGCCCGCGCCGCCGGCTGCGGCAACTGGGTGAAGATTGAGGTCATCTCCGACAACAAATACCTGCTGCCGGACAACAATGAGACGATCAAAGCGACCGGCGTTCTCGCCGAAGAGGGCTTTGTCGTCCTCCCCTACATGCATCCCGACCTGTACGCCGCCAAGGAACTGGAGCGGGCCGGCGCTGCCGCTGTCATGCCCTTGGGCGCCCCCATCGGCACCAACCGAGGCTTAAAGACGAAGGAGATCGTCCGCATCCTCATCGAGGAGTGCAGTGTCCCCGTCATCGTCGATGCCGGCATCGGCAAACCCTCCGAAGCGGCGGAGGCGATGGAGATGGGTGCTGCCGCCTGCCTCGTGAACACAGCCATCGCCACCGCCGGCGATCCCCTCGTCATGGCGCGCGCCTTCAGCCAGGCCGTCGCAGCCGGCCGCCTCGCTTATCTGGCCCAACCGGGTGAAAGGACCGAATACGCCCGAGCCAGCTCGCCCTTAACGGGCTTTTTGGGGAGTTAAGTCCATGGGCTCTTTTTATGAACAGATCGAGGCTTACGCCAGCTTTGACTTCGCCGGTTTTCTTGGGCGCGTCACCCCACGGCAGGTCGACCTAGTCCTGAAGAAGGACTTCCTTTCTCCCCTCGACTTTTTGACGCTGCTCTCCCCTGCCGCCTTGGAACGCTTAGAAGCGATGGCCCAAAAAGCCCACCGCCTGACGCGCCAGCACTTCGGTCGCGTCATCCAACTGTACACGCCCATCTACCTCGCCAACTACTGCGTCAACCACTGCCTCTACTGCAACTTCAACCACCGCAGCGACATCAACCGAAGGCAGTTGACAGAAGCTGAAATTGAAAGGGAAGCGGAAGCCATCGCCGCTACGGGGTTGCGGCAGATCCTCCTGCTCACAGGCGAAAAACCGGGGAAGGATGCCCTCGATTACCTGATCCGTTCCGTGGAAATTGTCCGTAAACACTTCACCGCCATCGGGATAGAAGTCAACCCGATGGACGTAGACGAATACCGTCGCCTGGCTGCAGCTGGTGTGGACAGCCTCACCATCTACCAAGAAGTCTATGACCGGTCCGTCTACGACCGCCTCCACCCCGCCGGCCCGAAGAAAGACTACCGCTGGCGTCTCGACGCGCCGGAACGAGGCTGTCAGGCCGGCTTCCGGGCCGTTAACATCGGCGCCTTGCTGGGTCTTAACCATTGGCCCTCGGAAGCCTTTTTCACAGGCCTCCACGCCAGCTACCTGCAAAACAAATACCTCGGGACAGAGATCGGCATCGCCGTCCCCCGCATCAAGGCCGGCCCCGGCAACTACCAGCCGGAGGCGCCCGTAACAGACCGCGACCTTGTCCAGATCCTGCTCGCCTTCCGCCTTTTCATGCCCCGCGCCGGCATCACCCTCTCCACGCGGGAACCGGCAGAACTGCGCAACCATCTGCTCCCCCTCGGTATCACCCGCATGTCAGCCGGCTCAAACACGGCAGTCGGCGGTCACATCGACGACGAGGCTGACGAGGGCCAATTCCACGTCTCTGATGAGCGTTCCGTCGACGAGGTGCGCCAGATGCTGATCGCCAAGGGGTACCAGCCGGTTCACCAGGATTGGCACAGCTTGGCTTGAACAACTGATCCCTCTTCGCAACAGACATTGCGAAGTCATAAAGTGTTTCTAAAACGCACGTAGGGGACACGCCCGTAAGGGTGTCCCCCTTTTTTATGCCTCTTCGAAGCCTTTTCTATCTTCGCTGTTGCTTCCTCCGGAAGAAAGCACACTTGGCACCTTTTTCGCCGCTATGCACTACACTACATTGACATCCCTATTTTCCCCACGCCACCATGGGGTAGGCGCTCTTCTTCTTAAGGAGGTCATCCGATGGATACAGTGCCGACCACGGAATGGATCGCCCTTGATCCGGAGTACTTATCAACGGTGCTCTTCGTCCTGATCACCTCCACCGTCGAACTCGTCAAGTACATGATGAAAAGCCAGTCGGAAAAATTCAAGGTGCTCCTGCCCTTTATCCTACTCGGAGCAGGTTTTCTTTGGGGCGGTGTCTTCGGCCTTTGGGTGAAAGGCGACTTTATATGGAAGAGTTTCAAATACGGCGCTGAGCGCGGCATCTATGTGGCCTGCGTCTCCGGCGTGTCTTACGGAATATTCAAGTCGTTCCGTCAGGTCCGGGACGGAATAAGGAAAAACGGCGGGAACAGAAACAATCCGGAATTTACAGATGAGGATAACGACCAGAACAGCCGTCAAGGCAGCCAGTAGTCCTGCAGCCTGTTATCGATTATCCGTCCCCAAACAGGCCAGCAGTTGCCCGATCCGCCGCGGTGTCATGAACCGGCAGGCAGCGCCGATTTTTTCCGCCTCGCCGGGCATGCCATAGACGACGCAACTGGCTTCGTCTTGGGCGATGGTGTAGCCGCCGGCGTCGCGGATGGCCTTGAGAGCGGCGGCACCGTCTTTGCCCATACCTGTCAACAGGATGCCCCAGCTGTCAGCGCCGTACTGGCGCGCAAGGGAGTCTAACAGGACGCCGACCGACGGTCGGTGGCCCTCCAGCGGGGCAGCGCGAGTCAAGCGCAGGCAACCGCCTCGTTCAACCTCGAGATGATAATCTTCGGGAGCGAAATAGATCCGGCCGGGGCGCATCTTCTCGCCGTTCTCCGCCAGCTTGGCCTCGATCCGAGAAAATCCGTTCAGGTGATGAACGAAGGCGTTCATGAAGCCGGCAGCCATGTGCTGGACAGCCACGATGGGCACAGGCACTGATATGACTTCGCGCAGGATCTCCGCAAAGGCCGTCGGTCCGCCTGTTGAGGCGCCGATGCCGATCACGGCAGGGACGGTGATCGGCTGCCCTTGTCCCGCAAGTGATGGCAGTTGGGACTGCCGGTTACGCCGGCGAAAGACCTTGACCCCGGCCAGGACGCTGATCTTGTCGATGATCTCCTTCGCCTTGTCGTTCAGCTCCTTTTCGGCCAGTCCGGCCGGTTTGTCGACAAATTCAAGCGCCCCTGCCTGGAGGACCTGAAAGGTCCGCTCAGCATTGCCGTCAACAGCGCTCATGACCATGATCGGCTTCGGAAACGCCTCCATCAGCCGGCGCGTCAATTCGAGACCATCCATCTCAGGCATGTGCAAATCGGTGCAGACCACATCTGGATCCACCATGGGGATCAAGGACAAGGCTTGGCGCCCGTCTGTTGCCGTTGCTGCCACCTCGATATGCTCAGCCCGGGAGAGAATCTTCTTCAGTACAAAGAGCGCCACCGGCGAATCATCTACAAGGACCACGCGGATCTTTTTCATGCCCGCCTCCATTACTTGCTCCCGACCTCGGCTGAATGAGCCGTCTCAAGGTTTCCAGCAGAAACGCCTGGTCGAAAGATGATTTGACGATATAGGCGTCAGCACCCACATCAACGCCCCGCTGCCGTTCGGCATCGCAACTGAGGGAGGTGATCAGGATGACCGGGAGGTCTTTGAGCGAAGGGGATTGGCGGATTTTTTCGGTCAAAGCGAAACCGTCCATCTCCGGCATCTCCACATCACTGAGCACAGCCTGCACATCCTGCAACTGCAAGCGCTTCCAAGCTTCGGCGCCATTGACACAGGCGACGACCTCGTAACCGCCGCTCTCGACGACGCGTTTGAGTTGCACCCGCGTGGTGATCGAGTCGTCGGCCAGCAACACCCTAGGCTTTCTCGCTACCTGCGGAACCGGATCGGGGATCTTTCGCCCGCCGCCCTTGCGAACGGTGCGGATCAGGTCGTGGGGGTTGAGGACCATGCAAACCTCCCCAGTCCCCAGGGTTGTCGCCCCGAGCACATTGCGCACCCGTTTGAGCAGGGGACAGAAGGGCTTGACGATGACCTGGCCTTCGGTGATGAAAGCGTCAACGATCAACGCCAGGCTGTCGGCCGCCTCACCCGTAGAGATGACGACACAAAAGCGGTGTTCGCCCGCCGGCCTCAGCGCAGGGGCGTCCAGTTCCAGCAGCGCCCACAGCTCCGCTACCGAAATGGGCTGGCCTTCGTAGCGGATCGCCGGGGCGCCGCCGCTCTTATAGATGTCACTGGTGGAGATGCGGATCAGGTTGGTCACCCACTCTGCCGGTATACCGTAATAATAGCGCCCGGCCTTGACGACGACAATGGCCGTCGTCATCAAAGAGAGGGGGAGTTTAAGGCGGAATGTGCTTCCCTCGCCGGGTGCCGAATGGATCTGCACCATGCCTTTCAGTTTTTCCACAGTGTGCTTGACCACATCCAGACCGATTCCCCGGCCGGAGATGTTGGATACGACGGAGCGGGTGGAAAAGCCGGATTCAAAAACGAGCGCCTGGATCTGTTGCGCTGTCATGGCCTCCAGTTCATCCCGGCTGCGCAAGGAGAGGGTCATGGCCTTGCGCCGGATGGCCGCCGCGTCGAGGCCGGCGCCATCATCGGACACCTCGATGTGCACATGGGTCTCCGTCCGGCTCGCCGCCAGACGGATCGTCGCCAACGCTGGTTTGCCCAGTTCCCGGCGGCGGCTTGCCCTTTCGACGCCGTGATCGATGGCGTTTCGGATCAGGTGAACCAGTGGGTCTTTCAACTGTTCCAGGATCAACTTATCTACCAGGATATCGTCGCCGCTGATCTCGAGGCGGATCTCCTTCCCCTGGTCGCGGGCCAGGTCGCGCACGAGCCGGGGAAACTGGCCAAAGAGGATGCTCAAGGGCATGAGCCGCATATGGCGCACCTCTTCGTGCAGGTGATGGGCGATATGGGACAAGCGTTCCGTATCTGTCGATAAGAGTTTGTGCAGATCAGAGAAATCCCGGATCAACTGGGTGAAGCGACCGCGCAACAGCGATGAAGCGATGCCGTCATGGTGAAAGGATGTTCCCATCACCGCCTCTTCCAGAGAACTGATCAGGTGCGCGAACTGCTGCGCGCGGTCTTCGATCCGCCGCTGTACGACTGTCAGTTCCCCTGTCTCTTGGAGCAGCGCGTCGAGGCGGGACGTGGCGATGCGCACCGTTTCAAAGCGGGCATCGGCGGAACTCTCCGGTTCCCGTAGGGCAGACGGTTCGCCTGACGCCCGTCGTAATGCCTTCTGCCCCGCCTGCCTATGCCCGTCTGTCATCGGATCGGTTGAGGGATTTGCTTCTGCCATCGACGGCCTCTTATCGGCAGGCGACTGCGATTGACCCGCCCTGTCGGCAGCCTCCCCCTCCGTGGATGCTGCAGCCGATCTATTGTCGGACGCATCATCCCGCGTTGCCGCCGACGGCGCCGCTGCAGCCGCATCAGACGGCGCAACGGTCCGGCTTTCCGCCCCTCCCTCCGGACGATCGTCGGGAGAAAAGTCGATCGCCGCATCACCGGTCACCGCTCGGTAGGCCATCTTCCGAAGATTATCAAGCCATCCTTCCAGTTCCGTCACCAAGACGGGCGTGACAGGCATTGCGCCGCTTTTCACCTGGTCAAAGCGATCTTCCAACTGATGGGCGAGGCGCTCCATATCTGTCTGTTCGACCAACCGCGCTGCGCCTTTGAGGCTGTGGGCGTCCCGGTACAGTTCCGTCAGCAGGGACGGCTCGGCGCCCGCCTCTTCCAGTCGCAACAGATTGGCTTCCATGCGGTCCAACCGCTCCGTCGATTCGATCTGGAACAGTTCGCGCAGTTCATCGTCGCCGATCCGCATCTGCCCCACCCTCGTCCTATACCATGTCTTTCAGCATGATCCCCACTTTGTTCAGGTTCTGCATGCCGCTCTTCGTCTGACTGATGGCAGCCGCAGTCTCCTTAGTGCCCCGAAGGATTTCCTCCATGGCCGATGTGACGCCGGAGACAGCTTCTGATTGCTGTTGCAGATTGAGAGAGACCTGCTGGATATAGTGGGAGATTTCGGCCATGCTCTGGTGCAGCCCGCCGAAGGCCTCCACCGTCTGCAAGGTGAAACGCTCGGTGGCATCCACCTTTTTGGTTCCCTCTTCAGTCACCATCACCGTCGTATTCGTGGCCTTCTGCACCTCGCCGACGATGGCGCCGATCCGCTGGGAAGCCTTTTTGCTCTGATCGGCCAGCTTGCGGATCTCAGCGGAAACGACGGCGAAACCGCGGCCGTGCTCGCCGGCCCTTGCCGCTTCCACGGCAGCGTTGAGGGCAAGCATGTTGGTCTGATCAGCCAGTTCCTTGACGGTGCCGCTGATGGCACCGATCTGACCCACCTGTTCACTCAGATTCAGCATCTGCAGGGCGATGGAATTGACCTTTTCCTTTAACTCTCGCATCTCCCGCGCCATATCCTCAGCGGTTCCCATGCCGCCGACGGCTGCCTGGGCCGACAGTTGCGCATTGTCGGAGATGCGCCGCGCCTGTTGAAAGGACTGCTCCGAGGAGATGCGCAACTCCTCCATCGTCGAGGTGACCTCCGCCACCGACGAAGACTGCGAGAGGGCTGTCCGTTCATTTTGTTCCACTGACGCCGCCACCTCGGCCGTCGTCGTGGCGATCGTCTCAATCGTCGCTTGGATGGGCCGGGCGATGCTTGTGGAGAGATAGGCAGCCGTCAGACCGGCGATGATCAAGCCGGCGACGCTGATGATGAGATAGAGACGGATCACCTTCTCATGTTCCGCTTCTGCCTGTTTGGTCAACGCCGACGACCGGGTCAGGTTGTCGTTCATCAGTTCCCGGATCAGGCTGTAGGTCTTGTCGGTCACCGGTGTCAGCTTCTGCTGGTAGACCTTTTCCGCCTCGTCGAGCCTGCCGCTGTTGATCAGCGCTGCTGTCTCTGCGCCGTAGGCGTGGAGCAAGCGGTGCGGCTCCTCCAACTCTTTGAACACACTCTTCATCTCCGGCGACATCTGCTGGTACTCGGCGGTAGTCGTATACTCGTAGTACCAGTCGCCCAGTTTGCACTTTGTATGGTCCAGGATCCCCGTAAAAGATTTTCCCGTCAGCAGCGATTCTTTCAGATCATTCATCCACACCAGATGGGCGTTCTCCAATTCCAGCATGAACTGGGCCTTTTTTTGCTGGGCTAAAGACTCATCCTGAAAGCCGATGACCCGGAAGGCGAGGTATGTATCGACGCCAAAAAGTCCGGACAGGAATAGAAAGAGGAGCGCAAATCCTCCGAAAATCTTGGCCCGCAGGTTTTTTTGAAACTTCATCGGCCGCGTCCCTCCTTTCTGCAATCATCACCGCAACAACCGCTTCTACTGCCTCTTTCGAAGCCGGAAACTGTCCGAAGCTTATCGCTTTTCTCGGAGTCCCTTTCAAAACCTATACTTCTTCCTGAATGACCAAATCCCCTTCGTTCAGGATGCGAGCCACATCGAGGATGGTCGCCCTCTCTTTTTCCCTATACTGCACCTCCCCGCCGGCATACTCTTCCGGGATCGTCTGCAAGGCCAGCGGCGAGAGGCGGATCTTCTCGGGGCGAATCGAGACGACGTCGATCACCTCTTCTACGAGCAGTCCGACCAGCACCCCTTCCGCCTCGATGACGACCAGTCTCCCCGCCTCCCGCGAGGTCCCTTCCTTTGTAGCGCCAAGCAAGGGTCGAAGATCGAAGACGGTGATCAACTGTCCCCGCAGCTTGCTGACACCGGCGACAAAGGGCGGCGTGCAGGGGATGGGGATCAGCGGGTCGGCGGAGGCAAATTCACGCACCAGGTCGATGTCGATCCAGAATCGCTCTTGACCGATGACGACGACAGCCCCCGTTCTCGTTCCTTCTTCATCGCTTTTTTCTTCTCCCTGCCGCAGCGCCCGCGCCCGCGTGAGCAAGATCCGACGTTCCTCTGCCGTCCAAGGTCTGTCGGCTGCCGCCCCATCGTCGGGAACTTGGTCCGCTTCGAGCCGATTCGCTTCGTCGACAGCTTCCGCCAGGAGGCGGGAAAGATCGATGACGAAGCAGAGTCCCTCCTGATCAGAAAAAGCCTGCTTCATATAGGAAGGAAAAGGCGACGCCCCGCGGAATGTAACCGGCAGGTCGAACAGGTCGTCAGAAAACTCGCGCATTTCGCAGCAGTCCTCCACGACGAGGCCAAAGTGTTTTCCTTCCGCCTCCAGGATCACCAACCGGTCTGTCAGGGACATGGGCCGATCGCGACGTCCGAGGCAGCGATCCAGAGCGAGCACCGGAATCACCTGATCCCGCCAGCGGAGCAAACCGGCCACCGGGGGAGGATACTCCTTCGCTGGCTGCAGATAGGGCAGATCGCTGATCTGGCGCACAGCGACGGCCGGCAGGGCGTAGCGTTGTCCCCGATGGGGCAGGATCATATAGGCGACAGGCGCCTTTTCGTTCCCCCTCATTGGTCATTCTCCTTCAACAGCAGGCGGACATGCGCCATCTCTATGCGGGCTGGCCCATGATCGGGCGCCAGGAACAACACCTTTTGAAAAAAGGCATGGGCGCCTGACCAGTCGCCCTGCTCGAGTCGAATCAATCCAAGCAGGTAGTACACTTCCGAATCGAGGGGATTGACTGCGATGACAGCCCGGCAACAGGCCTCTGCCCGGTCGTACTCGCGCCGGTTCGCAAAATCACGGGCCTTGTCCCTCAACCTGTCAAGGTCACTCAGTTTTGGCGCTTCACCTGCAACGTTTGCGATCGCCGGCTTTTGCGGCGGTAGGTCACGGGGCAGAAGCGGCGCTTGTCCCAAGGCTGACTGTGCTCTTTTAGGCATTGCAGGCATGGGCGGTTGGAAAGGGATTCGATCTGGCTGTCGCTCTGGGGATAGGGCACCCGGCAAGGGTTGCGTCACTGCCGCAGGAGGAATCCCTCGTGAGGAAGGCGCCGGCGGAGGGATCACCGGCTTTTGCCAGATATGCCCCTCCGGAAAAAGGAGATGTTCAAAAGAGAACAGCGCCTGACCCGGTTCCAGCCCGAGCAGCTCACCGTGACCGGTCAGCAAAAAACCGCCGGGGTTGAGGCAACGAAAGAAGTCTGTAAGCACCTGCCGGATCGCTTCCGGGCGAAAATAGATGAAGACATTGCGGCAAAGGATCAGATCGGTCGACGCGACAGGCGCGAACCGGTCGGGTAGCGGTCCGTCAAGCAGGTTCAATCGGTAAAACTGAACAAGGGATCGGATGGCGGGATCGACTTCCCACACCGGCCCAGCCCTTCTCCCACGTCCGGGGTCGACGCGGCGAAAATGCTCCTGCCGCCGTTCCGGACTGGTGGCGCGCAACGACCATTCGCTGTAACGCCCCGCACGGGCGATGTGCAGGGACGCTTCGTTGATATCGGTGCCGATGACGTCGATCGTCCACCCCGGCGCCGCTCCCACCAGTTCATCGACGAGAATAGCCAAGGAATAGGCCTCTTCGCCGGTAGAACAGCCGGCGCTCCAGAGGCGCAGCGCTTTCTTATCCCGCCGCTCAGCAAGCAGCGTCGGCAGGATGCGCTCACGGAGCAGAGCGAACTGGCCTCGGTCACGGAAGAAAAATGTCTCTCCCACCGTGACAGCGTCGATCAACCGTCGCCATTCCTCCGTTCCCGCCGGCCCCTTGTCAAGGAGCAACCGATGGTAGGCTTCGTGATCGGCTATCCCGTGAGCCTCCATCCGCGCCTGTAGCACCTGCAACAGGTTGTCCCGGCGGGACTGGTCGAAACGCCATCCCGTTCTCTCCGAAATCAATTGCTGGAGTTCGGCCATCCCGCAGGCCATGACAGGGTTATCCCCCCTCTCCCCCTCGAAAGGCCCAGACTCTGACCACATGCAACAGGTCGGCAGGGGAAAAGGGCTTAGACAGGTAGTCATTCATCCCTGCCGCCAAAAAACGCTCCCGATCACCCTTCATCGCGTTGGCGGTGACGGCGATCACGGGAATATTTTTCCAACGGGCGTCAGCCCGGATCCGATCCACTGTTTCAATGCCGCTCATCCCTGGCATCTGCTCGTCCATCAGGATCAGATCGAAGCGCTCTTCCTCCAGGACGGCCAGCGCCTCTTTACCGTTGGTCGCCTCGCGCAGCCGATAGCCCCAACGGCGAAGCCAGGCGCCGATGATCGTCCGGTTAAAGACATCGTCATCGACAAGCAGGATGTGGGCGCCTCTCGCTTCGCCTGCGTCGTTCTCTCCAAGACCCATATCTCTCTCGCTCACATCCTCGGCGTACTGATCCGGCTGCGGCGCGGCAATGCCGAAGGGCAAAGTGACGTAAAAAGTGCTGCCTTTTCCCAGCTCGCTCTCCACCCAAACGCGACCGCCCATGTTCTCCACCAGTTGACGGACGATTGCCAGGCCCAATCCGCTCCCGCCAAAGCGGCGTGTAGACGAGCTGTCGACCTGATAAAACTTTTCAAAAACCGCTTCCAGACGATCGGGAGCGATGCCGATCCCCGTATCCCGCACGTAGAAGCGCAGGGAGATCTGGCGGTGATCCTGTTCAAGGATATCGAGCCCTAAGACGACCTCCCCGGCGTCGGTGAATTTGACGGCGTTGCTCAGCAGATTCACCAGGACCTGGGTCAGCCGGTTGGCGTCACCGACGAGGACTTCCGGCACTCCCGCCGGGATCTGGTACCTTAGTTGTAGCGCCTTGTCACTTGCCTTGACCGATAAGAGATCGACGGCGCTCCGCAGCACCGAGGCGAGGGAAAAAGGCTGCTGTTCCACGACCAGTTGTCCCGACTCAATCTTCGAAATATCCAGGACATCCTCCAGCAGCCGCATCAACGACTGGGCCGCCGATCTCACCATGCCCAGATACTTCGACTGTTCGGCGTTCAATTCCGTCGCCAGCGTAAGGTCGACAAAACCGAGGATCGCGTTCATGGGCGTGCGGATCTCATGGGACATGTTGGCCAGGAACTCCGACTTGGCCCGGTTGGCCACAACGGCCATCTCCCGGGAAACCTTCAACTCCTCCTTGGCGAGCTTCAATTCCCGGATGAGCCCCTTGAGCTGGCGAACGCGCAGTTCCTGGCGGGTGATATCGGTGATCTGAATCAGCACATACTGCCGGTCGCCGATGCGCGCAGGTTGAACCTGCATGTTCTGACGTATGTACGGCAGGAGCGACCCATCGGCCGGCGGGAAGAAGTACCGGTGAAAGGCGCCGGAAAAAAAACGATTCTGTCCGTCAAAAAAAGCGCGCTCAAAGATAGGGCGAAAGACACTGTGGTTGAAGCGCGGGAACAGTTCCACCAGCTTTTTCCCTCGCACCTCGTCGGCTTTTTTCCCAGTTAACCGCTCCAACCAAGCGTTCCAGACGAGGATCTGGTACTCTTCATCAAGCACAGCAATCCCCATGTCGGCGTTCGCCAGGGCATAGGCTTGTAATTCTGCGATGTTTTCGTTGATCTGTTCTGCTGCATATACTGCCATCTGTTCTGTAGTCCCTTGGGCCGTCTGCTCAACATTCTGTTCAGCCATACAACTCCACCAGCAATTCGTCTATTTTCCCGAGCAGTTGAGTAGCGGAATCGAGACACAACATGACGAAAATGGCTCCTTCAATCCGAGTGTCGCCCACTACGAAGGTGTTGCGGATGACGAGCGTGTAATAACCGCCACAGAGAGCGGGGCGCTGTTCACCATCTTTGAGATAAAGAAACTCCACCTCGGGCAGGGAGTACTCGATCCGCGTCTCCAGCAGGTTGCCCAGACTGCCCACGATCACGTTGAGCAGCACGTTGCCAATTTCCTTCATGGCATCCGTGTCTGTCTCGGAAAAACTGTTGTCCCCGCCTTCCCCGTTGAACAGCAGTTCTTCGCCAAGGAGGAGATTGACGAGCAGTTTTCCCTTATCTCTCGGAAAAACCAGCCGCGCGACGCCGTTGCAGCCGATCTCGAAGCGCAGCACCGAAGAGACCACATGTCCAGATAGGTATCCGGAGAGCCCTTTGCCGACCTCCGTCTCCTGCAGGTTTTGCAAAAGGTAGACCTCTGGAACCTCCAGGTGCACCTTTTGACTCACCATCTCCGAAAGGACACTGCCTGCTTGTCCGATGGTGACATTCATAAACTCTCTGAGGGCGTCCTGCTGAAGCGGCGACAACATCGCTCATGCCCCCTTGATCAATTGGGCTACCTGTTTCGCCTTTTCGCGGGTGATCGGTTTATGCACGAAAGTCCAGGCCCCTAATTCGCGCACCTCGGCCTCGATGAACTTCTGGATGTCGGCAGTCAAGACGATTACCCGCGCCTCAGGGCTGATCTCTTTGATCTTCTTCAATACCTCCTGCCCGTTCATGCCCGGCATCAGCAGGTCAAGCAGTGTCACATCCGGCTTTTCCTCTATGAACTTCGTAAGACCCGCCACGCCGTCTCCGGCAGTGACGAAGTCAGCCTCAGGGAGGTTATCTCGAAGAAGCTTGACGATTTGGGTCCGATAGACGATGGAATCATCGACAACCAGGATTTTCATTGGGATCCCTCCCGGGGTTGTATTCAATATATCATTCTTTTTTTAAATCGCTTATCCTGCAGGATTGTGAAAAAAATGCGTAAGATCACCGTTCTCAACAAAATCAGCAACGTTTTTTCATTATCCGACAACCACACAGGCACGACAACCACACAGGCACGACAACCACGCAGGCACGACAACCACGCAGGCAACCAAAGCTTCTTGCCTTCCGACAAGCCACGGGAAGTAGGGAGCTTTTTTACATTTTTTCAGCAGGATTGCTTTCGACCGTTGAAGAACTAACTAACATTTTCAGGACTTCAGGCCCATGGCCCCATTGTTTCCTATTCCTGAATTACTCATGATCATATCCCCAAATCGAACAATGGGGAGGTAGTTGTTTGATTGCCATCGGTCAGTTGGCCCAGGCCGGTCATCTGCGCGAATTTGAAGCCGACGATGTGATCTTCCAAGAAGGCGATGCCGGCCAGGAGATGTACATTATCCTTGCCGGTCAGGTGGAGATTTTCATCCACTCTGTGGACGGCTTCCCTATCGTCGTCGCCACCTTGGGGCCGGGGGATTTTTTTGGCGAAATGTCGCTTTTAGAGGAACTGCCTCGGAGCGCTTCCGTCCGCGCTCTGGAGAGGGTGATCCTGCTCGCCATCAACCATGAAAACTTTGAATCTATCTTCTCTCATCAACCGAAGCTCGTCTTTAAGATCATGAAAGGGATGAGCTCCCGCATCCGGCAGCTCAACGAGGAGCTGCGCCGCCTCAAACAGGACCGGCATTCCCATCCGGCAACCCTCCCTGCACCTGCGCCCTCCGACGCCACAACGGCGCCAGCAGCAACCGACTCCGTCGCCGGGACGCCCATAAGGCCGTCTGTCGCCGCCATATCTTCTGGCTCGGCAGGGTCCTCGATTGCAGCGGGATCCCCCGCAGTCACAGTTCCTCCTTCCACATCCTCTACCGGCTCCAACAGCTCCCTTGCCGACGTTGCCCATTCTGTTGCCGACCCCGTTGCCCCCTCTGCCGGCGTTGCCCATTCTGTTGCCGACTCCGTTGCCCCCTCTGCCGGCGTTGCCCATTCTGTTGCCGACTCCGTTGCCCCCTCTGCCGGCGTTGCCCATTCTGTTGCCGACTCCGTTGCCCCCTCTGCCGGCGTTGCCCCTTCTGCTGCCGGCCCCGTTGCCCCCTCTGCCGGCGTTGCCCATTCTGTTGCCGACCCAGCGACTTCCTCGGCAGGCGCTGTCGCTCCCCCTGTCGGCACGCCGCTTTCACCGGCAGCAGCCGATTCGGGCCTCTTCCCCGAAGGCCACCGCCAATACAACGTCTCCACCACCGTCAAAGATGACGTCTACCTCTTTGACAAAAAAACCGCCTGCCCGATCTGCAACCACAATTTTGACATCAAAGCCATCCGCGCATCAAAACAGAAATTGAAGCGCGTCGACCCTGATTTTCGCCAGCGCTTTGAAGACTTCGAGCCGCTCTGGTACATGATCTGGGTCTGCCCGAACTGCTACTACGCCAACTTCAATTTTGAGTACAGCCAACTGACGGAAGTGGTCAAAAAGCGTTTCCGGACGAATCCGATCCGTCTCTCCTTCCCCCGCCTCGGTTTCCAATACAGCCACCCCCGGACGGTCGATCAGGTCTTTACCGCCTATTACCTGACCCTCTTCTTCCTCCAGTCGGGTATGCCCGATCCCTCGCGGATCGCCAAGGTATGGCTGCGCATCTCCTGGCTCTATGATGACGTGGGTGACAAGGCTATGTCTCAGTTCGCCGCCCAAAAAGCCCTGGAGTTCTTCCGCCAGGCCTACTACGGGTCGAACCGGAGCGCATCGATCGACCAGGACCAGCGCCTCTCCATTTTGTTAGGCGAACTGTCCATGCGGAACAACGAATACGAAGAAGCGATGAAGTTCTTCCGCGGCGGCATCGCCCGCAGAGGCGGCAACCCCTCCTTAAACCGCCAGGCCTTTGACCGCTACCAGGATGCGAAGCGGATCGTGATCGATATCAAGACGGCCCAGGGGAAAACGGAAGAGCCCGCTACAGAGGAGGGCGAGCCGTAAACCATAAGACCCCGCAAGGAGTGCTTCTTGATGAAACCGCTATTGGACATCATTCACAACGAGCTGACCGATGATTGGAGCGAGAAAAACCAGCAGGCCTTTCAATCCCTCTTCGGCGCCAACGGCGGCCGTTACCCGGATAAAGCGAAAAAATCGGTAGCCCTCCGTGCGCCCGGTTTCAACAAGGGCTCGACCGGCGTGCCTTTTTCCGCCTATATTCATCCGTCCAATCCCGATTCCGGCGCGTACGGCGGCATGAGTTTTGTTCTCTTCCCGGTAGAAGACGCGCCTTGCCTGGTGGCGCTCGTGGTGGGCACGCAGGGATTAAGCCCCGATGAAGAGGTGCTGTCCCGGCCAGGTCATGGGCGCAAGGTGGCGGCCATCTGCCGCTGGCTCAACCGCTCCGTTGGGCAGGGACAGATGGTGGCCTGGGCCAAACAGGAGCCGGTCCGCACCGACTTGGACGTGCCCGATGGCATCCGCCGGATGTTTCCGGCCTACCGGTCCGTCTTTGACCGCTACGGCAAGGTGATTTACGGTTTTTATGCGCCGACGACAGAGCGTCAGGAAACGGAAAGGGCGCTCAAGGCCTTTTTGGATCTCTTTTTCTCCGAACGGGGGCAGTATCCCTTAAAGGCGGCGGAAGCCGAGGCGGAGCGGATTCGCGGCGACTACTTCGCCCACCTCATGCCCGATGCCTCTGAGGAGGAAGTCCGGCAGTTGCTGGCCGAGCGCCGCTTTGTTATCCTCCAGGGACCGCCGGGAACGGGCAAGACACGGATGGCCCTGCGGCTGAAAGACGCGGCCTATGGCGGAAGCGGCCTGACCGTCCAGTTTCACGCCAACACGACCTATGAACAATTTGTCGGCGGCCTCGCACCGTTGGAGTCTGACGGGGCCATCGGCCTTCAGTTTGCGCCCCGGAAGGGTTTTCTCATGGAGGCGGCGGAAGCGGCCCAGGCGACCTTCGCAAACGGGGGTAAGCCCTATTTGTTGCATATCGATGAGATCAACCGGGCCGATTTGGCCAAAGTCCTCGGTGAGGCGATCTATCTGCTAGAAGCACAAGCGGAAACGCCGCGCCGAGTCTCTCTCCCCTACGATTTCGGCGCGCCCTTTGGACGGGAACTGTCGCTGCCGGAAAATCTACATATCCTTGGTACGATGAACAGCGCCGACCGGAGCATCGCCATCGTCGATGTGGCTGTGCGCCGACGCTTCGCCTTTGTGAAGCTCTGGCCGCAGTACCGCGTCGTCGAGAGCCAGTCCGGTCCGCTGATGAAAAAAGCCTTCATCGATCTGCTATCCATCTTCGTCGAGTACGCCAGTGACGACGCCTTGGCACTCGTGCCCGGTCACTCTTATTTTCTTGAAGCGGACGATAGGCGGGCGGCGCAAAAGCTGCGCACCAACCTGGCGCCGCTGTTAGAGGAGTATCTGGCTCAGGGCTATGTTGCCGGTTTTGAAGAGGCCATCCGTTCCTATCTGCAATGGGTGGAGAGCCTATGAGCCGGACGGGCGCTCGAGCCGGCAAGTCGCCCCTGCGGCCGGTGGAGGCCGGCGATAAGGTCTGTTTTGCCGTCGATGATTCATCCTCGGTGCGGCTTCCCGCCGATTTTTTGCTGCGCAGGGGCGCGCCACGCGATCCGCAGCCGGTGACGGCGCGCCTGGCTCACCAGTTCGTGCGCATCAACGAGGGGCTGCTCCGCAACTTCGGCATCACCGCCGATGTGGGCTACGATGGCCGGGAGGTGGAACTGCACCTGCAAACGGGCAGCCGCGTGGGCGCCATCCCGCTGTTGTCGCCCACCAGCGGCAAGCCCGACTACGGCCTGGTGGTGCAACCCCGCTTTGACTGGCCCGGCATCGGTCCCATGCTGGCCCGGATGGGCTGGCGCGTCATTCCCGAACCACTGCGCCTGCCCATGCTTCCTCGCTCTGACCGGAAGGTGCCGCCTTGGGTGCTGTCGACGATGGTGCTCTTTCGCATTCGCGCCATGTTGGAACGGCTGCAGCGGCGCTTTACCATCGGCGAAGCGGAACTGACAGCGCCCAGGGGGACCGTCGACTGGGGGCGCTACGCCCGGACCAAAGTGCCCACCGGCCGGTTGTTGGAGGTCCCTTGCCGCTTTCCAGACTTGCGCGACGATGCCGCCTTGTTGGGTGCCCTGCATTTTACCCTGCGCCGTCAATTGGCCAGCCTGGAGAGCCAGCGGGCCACGGGGACGGTGGTGCTCCCGCTGATCGCCCTCTGCCAGGGCCTGCTCGATCGGGTGCGCCATGTGCCGCCCCGCCGTCCGACCGACCGCGACCGGTTGCTCTGGCTGCGTGCGCCCTTGCAGACCGATGTCTTTCGGGACGGGCTGCGGGCGATGGAGTGGACCATCGATGAACGGGGACTGGCCGGTCTCGCCGAACATACCGGTCTTCCCTGGGTGATGTCGATGGATGCCTTTTCCGAAGCCTGGTGCGAATATGTGGTGACGGAATTGGCGCGCCACTATGGAGGGCACGTCCGTGCCGGCAGGCTACGGGAAACGGTGACACCGCTGCTCTGGGAACCGCCCTTTACCGGATCGCAGCGCTTTTTGATGCCCGATCTGGTGTTGGAGCGGGACGATGAGACGATCATCATCGACGCCAAGTACAAGAGCCATTGGGAAGATTTGAGCCTGGAACGCTGGTTTGACCTGGAGACCACCGTGCGGGAGCGCCACCGAAACGACTTGTTGCAGGTGCTCGCCTATACGACGTCGTATGCGACGAAACGAGTGACCGCCTGCCTGCTCTATCCCTGCCGGAAGGCAACGTGGGATTCGTTACGGCAGCGAGGTCGACTTGTTCACCAGGCCGGGTTGCACGCCGGGGTTCGGGAGGTGCGGTTGTTGTTGGCGGCGGTGCCTTTTGATGCGGAGGTGGATGGGGTGGTTGGGGAGATTGGGAGGGCGGTATTGCAACATTAATCGGAAATTGTATTCGTTATTCTATTCTTATCTAAATCAACATTGTTGGTAGAGCGTTTTAGGGACATCGAAAAATCAGAAAATGGAAAGCGTTCGGCGATAAATATATCCGAACGCTTTTAAGTACTTTTTTAGATTAAGTCTACTGTTAACCACCAATCAAAAAAGCCATCTCTCCCTAATGCACTTCTATATGACGGATGAATTTCCCATCCATAACCAAGGTCACCAATTCTATCTTTAAGCAACTCCCTTTTTTCATCCCAGTATTTTCTTTCTACAAAGTTGTTATTCAAGGTTTTTCTTGCAGTTAGAAATCCTATTTTATACAAGAATCTTGCTATTTCCATGGGCTCTAAGTCAATGTCAATGTTTTGTTTGACATTTTTAATTTTAGTTATCAACCTATCTGTAGTGAACTTATAAACATTCTCAATCTTCGGATCGGCGAGTTCTTTTGTTGTTGGTGCCATTTTATAGAGTAAATCCTCAATACTCTTTTCTTCAGTTCTAAACTCATTAATTAAATCTTGTAAGCGCCCACGAGAATAATCCGGTAATATTGCTGTAACGTGCTTACCTAAAATTAGACTTGCTCCTTCAGCGTAGGCTTGGTTAGCCGAGAACGTACAAAGCTTAATTAAATCTCTTGGTCTTTTTCTTATTAGGGACATTAACACTCTATACGTTTCCTTGTTATTCCAATTCGTAGTGTTTCTAAATCTATCTTCAAAAACCGGGTTTAGTAAAGGAGCTATTTCTCCAAATGATGAATTCATTAAGTCTTTTTCATTGAATTGTGTGCCAAGAAATGTAGTAATTCTTTTTGCTATCATAATGCCAATTTCATGATTTGTCCAGTTTACCCACACTTCAGATGCCTCAAATTTATCCTGTGATTCATTTGAACTTCTTACAGCCCAATAAACATCCGTTCTAAAAGAGATTCTAGCCTTTAAACCTGAAATGGCTGAAGTCATGTCTCTAAGGGCATTAATTAAGGAAGACAACCTTGTTTTATCATTTTCACTACATGTCCAGCCTCTATCTAAGTCATCTATGTATACATTAATAGTCAAATTTTTAAGAAAGGAATTGATAACTTTCTTTTTTTCATCTTTTAAAGTTGAATTAGCCAAGGTTTCTTTTAATTTATCTTCAAGTTTTCTTATTAAATGTGTGAGGAATTCACTATTTTTATATCCTATTTGTTTAGCCCAAGAACCAACGCCTGCACACTCTTCATAATAATCAGGAATATATTCCTCTATTATTTTATCAACTATTACCTTCGCTAGCTCGGCCTTCCAAAGAGTAATTGCTCTTACAAAACTAACGTCACGAAGTTGATCGTATAGTTCACTTAAGTCGTCAGGTTTAATCCATAACGCCATCTGACCATTATCTAGGTCTTCAAGGTACGAAATTGTCATTAATGCAGATTTTCCTGTTCCCTTAAATCCAGTTAGTATTTTTAGTGGAGAATTTGAACGAACTTGTTCATATAATGAGCTTTTATAAAAATAAGATTTAAGCTTCTTATCGTTTTCAGCAGCTTCATGGCCAAAAAGTTGTTCA
The DNA here is from genome assembly GCF_000019165.1 of Heliomicrobium modesticaldum Ice1. GTDB lineage: Bacteria > Bacillota > Desulfitobacteriia > Heliobacteriales > Heliobacteriaceae > Heliomicrobium > Heliomicrobium modesticaldum. The sequence goes on along the minus strand of NC_010337.2, from coordinate 2,011,346 downwards.
ACTACATTCGGAGTAAAAGAAATTGCCACAAACAACCCTCCGTTTACTTATATAGTATTTTTTCCAAGGTTACCAGAACCTACGCAATCGAAATAGCACCAAGCAAATGAGCGACCTCTTACGGTTAACCGATTTAATGGCGATACCAATTCTCTCTTTAAATGTTTAAATTATCCAGTCGACAGTTGCATTTATCCTACGCAAGTTTATGGAAAAAAACACCTTGTTTATACCAGTGCTTCGATAGGCAATCCCACCCTTTCACCCTTGGTCAGCTAGGCAGTAGATAAGCCCCACTCCCAGACCCAACGATATAGATGTAAAGATACCCACCTCGTCGCTTCGCGCATCTCATCAATGAGATATCGAAGCGGCACATCTCGATGACGAGAGGCAGGGAGGTGGTGAAAGAAAAACAATCGCTTAAGATTAAAAGCCAGCACTTGAAATCCGATCATCGCTTTGATCGCCACCGAATCGTGCACGAAGCAGTGGTCCAAGGCGTTGAACGTCTTAAGGTTGCGAAATCCAATATTCTCAATATCCCAACGAGCGGCGGCAATTTGTGCGATCGTCTGGGTATCCGCTTTTTCGGATGAGCATGTGGTTGCTATCCAGCGCTCCACCACATCAGTGACAAAGACTTCTTTGTTTGCTTCGATGACTGTCTTGTTGGTATGACGAATGATTTTTACGATTCGCATGGGCACGCGAACTTGCGGCCATTGTGCCAATCCCTCTTCGTCCCAAGCTTGAACGTAAACGGTATTCCCTTTTCCATCTCTTTCTTCCCAAGTGGAGTCCGGAAGCCGGTTCGCAAAGCAGGCATTTGCCTCTTTCATTATCCGTCGACGTTCTTCTTTCATGCGAACAACTACATGAGCGCCTGCATCCAGAGCGGCATGAATGACGGGTGCTTTGGCAAACAGCGCGTCTAACGTGTATACATCCGTTATTTTTCCATAGGTCTCGGCCATACGTCGGATCAATCGTTGGGCGACGGTGGTTTCTCCTTCATCCTTGTCCACCCCATCCTGAGGCTTTCGCATTTCCCAGTCATAAATCAGGTTCGCGTTGCCGCCAACCTGTTGAGCGACTACGACCGCATGATAATAGTCGGTGGTTTTGTCGCGGTGTTCGCGCGTAAGGCATTCGGGACAACGATAGGCCTTGGTGTGGAATAACTCCACGCCATCGATGGCAGTCACTCGCCAACCATTGATGCTTTCCTTCTGCGGGCCGCGTTGCTCCTTATATCGCTGGATCACACAGTTATGCTGCTTTCGTTGCTCTTTTAGATCCCATTTCATCAAGGCTTGTCGCACCGTATCATGTGATGGCAATCGAATGTTTTTGGGAACCAATTGACGGAATACCCCGGTTTTTTGCCAACGGTCCATCTGCTCCATACTTTCCATACAGAAAAAGGCGCCAAAAAAAGCGACGGTAAAAATGGCTGGGGCTTTGATACGGGGTTGTTTGCGACCATCCTTTGCTTGACGGACCATCTGCGAAAAGCCATATACCTTTGAGGCGTACTGCGTAAAATGTTGAATTAGTCGGCCCGCTTTTTTTCCACCAGGTGTTCTACAAAAAATTTTCTGGACTTCTTCGAGTGGCTGTGCTACGCTTTGCACTGAGGATTCCCCCTTTGTTCAGTGTTTTGCTTTGCAACCACTCACTTCGACAAAGGTAACGGGAATCCTTTAAAATTTTCTGGAAATTAATCTAATTACATCCATTTTCCCGTGGGAATTGTCGCGTTTTCATGACAATTCTCCAACAGCGCCTCAGACAGGGGATTAGCAGACTTTTTTATTAAAGATGCGTGGGTTCTGCAAGGTTACTTAACTTATCATTCAATTTTTTCTTTCTTTCATTATCTTTAGTCGGTCTTACTATTGAGTATTCTATTAATGCATCAATTATTTCTAATAGCCATTTTGCTTCATCTACCGTCACATCAACAATTATATCAGTGGTTTTTTCTTTAAGTGGATGAGCTGCAAAATTTCCTACATTCCGAACAGCATCTATAGAATTTTTAATATATTCTGGTGGATTCGTGTTGACAAAATCTTTTATTTCAGTGAATAAGTCTTTTTTTTCAATTTTCAAATAAACCCTTAGAATTTTTTGCAATAATCTTCTAGACAGCGCCGCACTCGACTTAGGACTATGGTTTAATACCAACATAGCTTCATTATATTCACTTGCTATATCTTGGGGAACACTGGGAGGAAAGTTTTTTAATATTGCTTTTGGGTATATAACAGAATCTTCTTCGGTTTTTTCTGGAAAAACAGTTAATCCGGATTCATCGAAATTGGTTCTTCCTTCATTTAAACATACTATTAATTGACCGCACTTAGGACATGTACCATAACTTAGTAAATATCCATAACCATCTCTCTTTAAATTTTTTACATGCTTCTTTTCTTCTTCTTGAAAATAAAATTCAACGAAGCAGTTTGGGCAGTTCAATGCTTATACACTCCTTGAACATAAATCCAATCTAATCTTTCGACATATATTTTAATTTTCCTCCCTTAGCACTTTAATCTTTTGTTTCCTTGAAAAAACAAAAAGGGCTACTGATATATATCAATAGCCAATAGAAACTAACTTTTAATACTCATTCGGCAACGTCTTCAACTGCGCCAAACTAAACACCGGCCCATCAAGACAAACAAAGCAACTCCCGATGTTGCACCGACCGCACTTCCCGATGCCACACTTCATGCGCATCTCCAGGGTGGTGATGACGTTCTCCGGCGTAAAGCCGAGCTTGTCGAGAATGCCCAAGGTGAACTTGATCATGATCGGCGGGCCGCAGAGGATGCAGACCGTGTTCTCCGGGCTCGGCTGCAACTGTTCAATGAAGGCGGGGACGAAGCCCACGTTCCCCTTCCAGTTGTCGTCGCCCTTGTCGACGGTGACGGAGACTTTGAAGTCGGGCACTTTCGGCCAGGTCTCGAAGAGGTCGTATTTGAAGACCAGGTCGTCATAGGTGCGAGCGCCGTAGATCAGGTGCAGGTTGCCGTAGTCTTCCCGGTGGTCGACACAGTAGCGGATGACGGAGCGGACTGGCGCGAGGCCGATGCCGCCGCCGATGAAGAGGACGTTCTTCCCTTTCATCGCTTCCATATCGAAACCGTTACCGTAAGGCCCCCGGATGCCGACGGTCTGGCCTTCGCAGATTTCGTGGAGCTGCTCCGTGAGCAGGCCCACTTTTTTGATGGAGATTTGCAGGTGATCGGGCGCGTCGGTGGCCGAGAACATGGCCTCGCCGACGCCGGGCAGGGAGAGCATGGCCAGTTGGCCCGGCCCGGTGTGAAAAGGCGCGGCAGGCTGGCCGTCTTCGCCGATGGTGGAGACGCAGAAGGTCTTCACATCAGATGTTTCTTTGATGATCCGCGTCACCCGCGCCTTCATGGGCACCAGCGGGTTGATGCGTTTCACATCGGCCGCAGTCGCCACAGGCAGGGGACTCGCAGGATTAGTAGAATTCGCGATCTTCGCGGAATTTGCGAGGTTCGCGGAATTCTCAAGGTTTATAGCGTTCGAAGGGTTCGTTGCGTTAGCTGGGATCACGGGGTTCGCGGCGTTCACGTAATTCGTCGGATCAGCCATCGATCTTCGCCTCCCTCACCTGCTGGATCACGTCGGTGATCTCCAGGTTGACGGGGCATTTGGCGATGCAGCGCCCGCAACCGGTGCATTGGAGTTTGCCGTAGCGTTCGGGGAAGTAACGGAGCTTATGCATGAAGCGCTGACGGACGCGCTCCTTTTTCGAGGGGCGCGGGTTGTGGCCACCGGCCATCAAGGCGTACTCGGAATACATGCAGGTGTCCCAGCACTTGATCTTGACGCCGCAGTGGGCGTTGCGCTTCTTGTCGGAGATATCGAAACAGTGACAAGTAGGGCAGATATAGGCGCAGGCGCCGCAGTTGAGGCACTTGCGGCTGAGGGCGTCCCAGAGGGGATGGTCGAACATCTGTTGCAGCTTCCCGGTGATGCCCTTGGCGTCGACCTTGAGAACGAAGTCGCCTATAGGCAGGGGGGCTTTGTCCGATTCACAGAGCAGGCCGGCGGCTGCCAGGGCGCTCACCAGCGCCTCGCCTTTGGCCGTCCGGGCCACGATGCCGTAGGCGTCGCCCAGGTCGAACAGTTGGGCATCGGAGGCTGTGTGTTCAGCCGGGTTGACGCCCATGGCGTAGCAGAAGCAGTCGGGGCCGGGGGTGACGCAGCCGAGGGTGACGATGGTCGCCTCCTCCCGCTTCTTGGCGTAGTAGTCGTCCACATAGCCGTGGGTCAGGAAGACATCGTCGAGGCAGAGGATGCCCTGCATGTCACAGGAGCGCAGGCCGAAGAGGATCTGGGGACCCACCGACGGATCGACAGGTGTGAACTCGCCGTCGATGCCGTAGGCGCTATACTCATAGATCTTTTCCGTCGCCGGAAAGAGCGCCTCTTTGGGGCTCATGACGGTGTTGGCGCCGAGTTGGACCTCCCGTCCGGGGCTGTAGGGCGCGAAGCGGGAGACGCCGGCGACGATGGCGGGGACCCAGAGGGTGGCCTGCTTCGCCAGGGTGTCCAGTACCGCCGTCACTTTGTCTTTGGGAAAGGCTTTCAACAATGCTGCACCTGCCTTCCGTTTACTTGTAGAAGCACAGATTACGAATAGAAGCACGGATCACGAATGGGAACACGGATCACGAATAGAAGCACGGATCGCGAATAGAAGCACGGATCACGAAGAGGAGCACAGATTACAAATGGGAGCACGGATCACGAATGGGAGCACGGATCGCGAATAGAAGCACCGATCGCGGATAGAAGCACGGATCACGAATAGAAGGGCGGATCGCGAATAGAAACACAGATCACGAAAAAAGCATCTGATTCGAGCGCGGGGAGTTTCCAACTGCCCTGTGCCCGAACCGGCCTATAGACGAAGGAGTTATTGACCAGCCGGCGGATGACGAATCGTCTGTATAACGAACCGGCCAGTAGAAGTTACATAAACTCTTCCGGATCATCGAGCTTGAAGGTGCCCAGCGGCGGTTTTTCTTCCCATTTGACACCGGCGTCATAGGGGCCGAAGAGTTCGTTCAGATCGCCGATCAGTTTGCGGTTCATGGCCATGATCGGGATGTCCATGGGGCAGACGCGCTCGCACTCGCCGCATTCGACGCAGCGCCCAGCCACGTGCATGGCCCGGGTGATGCCGAAGAAGGCGTTGTCCGTCGGTGTGGCCGCCTTGTTGACCCAGTTCTTTTTATCGGAATCGAAGATGCACTCGCGGCAGTTGCAGGCCGGGCAGATGTTGCGGCAGGCGTAGCAGCGGATGCACTTTTCGTTTTGGCTTTGCCAGAAGGCGTAGCGCTCGTCGGGGCTCATCTTCTCGATGGCCTCCACCTGGGCGAAGCGGTCGGCCTGTTTGCTGCCGACGCCGCGCCCTTTCGCCACTTCGGCCGTCGCGCCGGAGGGCGCAGCGCCGGGCTCGGTCGTGACGGTGACCGCGCCGACGGTCCGGTCGGCCAGAACCGGGTTCGGGTAGCGGCATTCGAGGCACTTGGCCAGAAGGGGCAGTTCCTGGGCCTGGCGGTAGTCGGTGACGGCGGCCTTGTCGCTCATGCCCGGGCAAGGGACACCGATGACGACGATGTTTTCCCGCTTTACCTGGTTGTCCTGAACGAGGCGGACGATGCCGCGGCTGTCACAGCCCTTGACGAAGATGGCGATCCTGTCCTGGCTGTCGCGAAAGTCGAGGAGCAGGCTCGTCAGGTTGTTGACGGCGAATTCGTCATAACAGAGCCGGTCGGCTTCTTCGGGCTTGGTGATGAAGACCGGCGGGGTCAGGTACCAGCGGCTGCCTTTGGTCCAACCGAAGAGGCCCTTCACTTCGCCGGAGGCGAGCAGTTCCCGAGCCAGGTCTTGCATCTCCTGGGTCAGTCTCGCGTGGATATGGCGCATATTGTCGTTCATAGCTCCTCCCTCAGCTTCCGGTTCGGCCCGAGGGCCTTCACCTCTTCCGCCATCTGGGTGACCACGTCGCGGAACTTAGGCGCTTCCGCCCCGGAGATCCAGCGGGCCTGGAAGCGGCGCGGGTCAATGCCGGAGAATTCGAGAAGCCGCTGAAAGAGCAGGAAGCGGCGGCGGGTGAAGTAGTTGCCGGTAGCGTAATGGCAGTCGCCGGGATGGCAGCCGGCCACGAGGACGCCGTCGGCGCCTTTTTGAAAAGCCCGCAGCACAAACTGGGGGTTGGCCCGGCCTGAGCAGGGGACCCGGATCAGTTTCACGTTCGGGGGGTATTGCATCCGCGAGAGGCCGGCCAGGTCGGCGCCGGCGTAGGTGCACCAGTTGCAGGCGAAGCCGACGATGTTGGGCTCCCAGTCAGGATCGGGCGCACTCGTTGCGCCGGAGGGACCGATTAGGCGGGAAGAGCCTGCGCAGGAGGCGCTGGCCGTCCCGGCAAAACCTGCAGCGGGGGCCCCGCTCGCACAACCACAGGCTGCGCCGGCGGCGGCCTTTTGAGCGGCTGCCCCCTGCCCCGCCGCGTTCACTTTTTTCTCATCTACCGCTGACACAGGGCATCCACCTCCGCGAGGATTTGATCGTTGCTGAAGCCCTTTAAGTTCATGGCGCTGGAGGGACAGGCGACGGAACAAGCGCCGCAACCCTGGCAGAGACCCTGGTTGACGCTGGAGACCTGGCGCTCGCGCGTGCCGCCATGGACCCGCTCGCTGATCCTCTTCAGTTCAATCGCCTTGTAGGGGCAGATGGAGACGCAGAGGCCGCAGCCGGAGCAGTAGGCTTCGTCACAGCGGGCCGTTTGGGCTTCCGCCGTCAGTTCTTTTTTCGAGAGAAGGCTCGCCACCTTGACGGCCGCCGCCGAGGCCTGGGCGACCGAGTCGGGGATATCTTTTGGCCCCTGGCAGGCGCCGGCCAGAAAGATGCCGGCCGTGTGGGTCTCCACCGGGCGCAGCTTCGGATGGGCTTCTGTGAACCAGCCGTGCTGGTCGTAGGAGATGCCGAGGGTGCGGGCCAGGTCCTTGGCGTCTTGCTGCGGGTCCATGCCGGCGGCCAGGACGACCAGGTCGGCTTCGATCTCGACGGGGCGGCCGAGCAGGGAGTCTTCGCCGCGTACAATTAATTTGTCGCCCGCCTGGAAGATCTTCGAGACGCGGCCCCGGATGTACTGGGCGTCGTACTCGTTCTGGGCGCGGGCGTAGAACTCTTCGTAGTTCTTGCCGGCGGTGCGCACATCCATATAAAAGATGTAGGACTTCGCGGCGGGGAGCTTCTCTTTGAGCAGCGTGGCGTGCTTGGCCACATACATGCAGCAGGCGCGGGAGCAGTAGGGGCGGCCCTTCGCCTCGTCGCGAGAACCGACACACTTGATGAAGACGATCCTTTCGGGGACTTTGCCGTCAGAGGGGCGCTTGATCTTGCCCATGGTGGGGCCGGAGGCGTTCATCAGGCGCTCTAAGTGCAGGCCCGTGATCACGTCGGCGATGCGACCGGCGCCGTACTCTTCATACTTGGAGATATCGAACTGTTCAAAACCGGTGGCGACGACGATGGCGCCGAAGCGCTCGACGATGAGCTCGTCTTTTTGTTCAAAGTCGACGGCGCCGGTGGGGCAGACTTTTTTGCAGACGCCGCACTTGCCCTCCGAGAGGTAGCGGCAGTTTTTTGCGTCGATAACGGGCTTGTTCGGTACCGCCTGAGGAAAGGGCACATAGATGGCCTTGCGCGTGCCCAGCTTCATCTCAAACTCAGAGACGACCTTTTTGGGGCATTTTTCCGAGCAGAGGCCGCAGCCGGTGCACTTGTTCACGTCCACATAGCGGGCCTTTTTGCGGATGGTCACATCGAAGTTGCCCACGAAGCCGTCGACAGCCTCAACCTCGGCGTAGGTGACGATCTCGATGTTCGGGTGCTGGGCCGCCTCGACCATCTTCGGCGTCAGGATGCAGGCCGAGCAGTCGAGAGTCGGGAAGGTCTTGTCGACCTGAGCCATTTTGCCGCCCATGGAGTGCTCCCGATCGAGCAGGGTGACCGGGTAGCCGGCGTCAGCGATGTCGATGGCCGCCTGGATGCCGGCGATGCCGGCGCCGATGACGAGGGCCCGCTTGGTCACCGGGATGGTCGTCGAGAAGAGGGGCTCATTTTTGGCCACCTTGGCGACGCCCATGCGGGTGATGTCGATGGACTTCTCGGTCCCCTTGGTCTTGTCGGCGTGGACCCAGGAACACTGCTCCCGGATGTTGACCTGTTCCACCATATAAGGGTTCATGCCGGCCCGCTCGGCGCACTTGCGGAAAGTCGATTCGTGCATGCGCGGGGAGCAGGCGGCGACGACGTAGCCATCCAGGTTGTGTTCGCCGATGGCCTCCTGAATCATCACCTGGCCCGGTTCAGAGCACATATACTTGTAGTCGCAGGCGAAGACGACGCCGGGAAAGTCTTTGGCCCTTTCGGCGACTTTGGCGCAGTCAACCGTGTTGGCGATGTTAGTGCCGCAATGACAGACGAAAACCCCGATTCGTTTCACGCCGTTTCCCTCCTCACCGCTCCGCCGGGGCCGGGGCAGTTGGTTTTTTGATCAGGGCCGTCGCCTCAGTAAAGTGGCGGTTGATGCCCAGTTCTTCCGCAGGCAGGCCGAAGGCCGCGCCCATCAGTTCTGTAAAATAGTAGATCGGCAGGCCGAGTTCCATGCCGAGGACCTTCTCCGCCTCTTTCTGGCGCATGTCCAGATTGGAGGTGCAGAGCGGACAGGGCGTGGCGATGCAGTCGGCGCCGGCCAGCTTTGCGTATTTGAGCACTTGAGCGGTCATGGCCACAGCGGCGTAGGGACGGGTGATGGCGAGGCTGCCGCCGCAACACTCGGTCTTGTAGGGCCAGTCGACAGGGGTGGCGCCCAAGGCGGCGATGAGGCGGTCCATCATCATCGGATTTTCCGGGCTATCGATGGCCAGTGCGGCCGGTTTGACGAGAAGGCAGCCGTAGTAGCAGGCGACTTTCAGGCCCTTCAGGGGCTTGACGACGGCCCTCTCGATCGTCTCGGCGTCCAGGTCGTTGGCGAAGACCTCCAAAAGCGCCCGCGCCTTGACTGTGCCTTTGATCTCCATTTCGATGACCTCGGCCACGTCGCGGCGCTCGGCTTCGTCGGCGACAGCCTGTTCGGAGGCCTTCATCCGCTGGTAGCAAGCGGCGCAAGGGATGGCGATATCGGTGAGCCCCGCTTGCTCGGCCAGGGCGAGGTTGCGGGCCGGCAAGGCGATGCTGAGCAGGTGGTCTCGGTTGTGGGCCGACGAGGCGCCGCAGCAGTTCCAGTCAGGGATCTCGACGAGTTCGATGCCGAGGCGGCGGGCGACAGCTTTCGTGGACATTCCGTATTCAATGCCGGTGCCGCTGGCCGAGCAGCCGGGGTAGAGTCCGTATCTCACTTGTTGCCACCTCGCTTCTTCTTAACGTTGGCGAAGATGCGGGCCACCGCGTCGGGGTTCTGGTTTTTATGGGGCAAGATGCTCAGCTTGCCCTGGCTCAACAGGCCGGGCGCATGAACAGCATCCTTAAAAAATTGGCGAGAGAGGATGTTGAAGCGAGCCATCAGCCCCACCTCATGCAACCGTCCGTTGCTTTGGACCGATTGCAGAAACAAATCATGGAAGAGGTCAGCCTCCCGGTCGGCGACGAGTCCCTGCTTTTTCGCTTCGATGCGGAGCGCCTCCATCACCTTGGCCGGGTCGACCTGGCGCGGGCAGCGGCTGGAGCAGGTCTCACAGCCGGCGCAGGCCCAGATGCTGTAGGTTCGGAGTGCGTCTTGAATGAGGCCTGCCTGGACCATCCGGATGATCTGGCGTACCGTGTGTTCCATGGCGAACGCCGCCGGGCATCCTGCCGAACACTTGCCGCACTGATAGCAAAGGGAGACGTCCGCACCATAGGTCTCTTTGAGGCGGTCGCGAAAGCCCTGGCTGGACACCACCGTCGTGGAGAGTTGGACCGGTCCCATAAAACGACCTCCCGTCGGTTTGAAGAATGATCCACATAAAAAAAACCAGGCTGACTCGCGCTGTATACATAATACAGGCGAGTTGCTGGAACCGAAGCCCTTTGACAAAGGTGATACTTCAGTGATGACACTTGTTTGATCGTTGATTCGATGCTTGGCGCAGTTTTCCCTCTAATCTGAAAGTAATCTTTTTCACTAATCAGATGATGCATTCTATTCGGTCATGGAGTCCAGCAATGTCTTTATTTATGTCTAGAGGATAGAAAAAGCTCGACGCCCTTTTCGGAGTCAAGCTTTTGTGAACAGTTTTTTTCGTTCCTGACGAGTTCTCTAGGCGAGTTCCTTTGGGTAAGCCTCTTGTGGCGACTTCCCCCTTAGCCCACCAGGTTATTTCTTTAAGAACGTCGCTTCAATGATGTCGACGAGGCCGGCAGCGTCATTGATGTCCAAGCAGGGGACACCGATGTCAAAGGGGGTGTCCGAGGCGATAGCCACCAACTCATCGGGGCTGCAGAGCAGTTCTCGCTTCATGCAGGCGCGATAGACCTCGATCTTCCGCTTGTTGCCGCGCTTATACCCCTCGGTGAGGATGATGTCCACATCGACAATGCGAGAAATCACCTCGTCGAGCGACAGTTCCCGTTTCGTTTTCTCGATCATGGCCACCTTGTCGGTCGATGCGATGACGACCACATCGGCCCCGGCCTGGGCATGGCGCCAAGTATCCTTGCCAGGCTTGTCGATGTCAAAACCATGGACGTCATGCTTGATCGTGGCGACCCGGTAGCCTCGCCCTTTCAGTTCCGGCAGGAGTTTTTCCAGCAGCGTCGTCTTGCCCGAGTCGGAGGTGCCGACGATGGATAGCACGGGGATGGTCTGCATGTTTGCGCTCTTCCCTTCAGATATGAAATCGGCCATCGGCATTAGGCTAGGGGTTGCCTTCGACGTGTCGATTCGCGGTTCACCGTCTGATGATGCGCCAGGGGTGGCTGTAGACGTTCATGCGCTTGCCCCGCACAAATCCCACGACAGTCATCCCCAACTGCTCGCCCAACCGGACAGCCAGGTCCGTCGGCGCCGAACGGGAGGCGATCAGCGGGATTCCCATCTTAGCTACCTTCAGCAGGATTTCCGATGAGATTCTGCCCGATGTGAGAAACAGTTTATCTGCTGTGGCAATCATTTCGCGAAAACAAGCGCCGGCAATCTTGTCGGCGGCGTTATGACGGCCGATATCCTCGCGGTAGAGGAAGATCCGCTCGCCGTCGCAGAGGGCTGCCGAATGGACCCCGCCCGTTTCGCGGTAGAGGCCTGAGAGCGCTTGCATGTCGTCCATGCGGGCCAGGATCTGGTCGACCGCAACGGCGGTCCCAACAGCCTCGAGGCTTCGGGCGTGGCGCGCATCGGTCACATCGTAGAAGGTCATGCCTTTGCCGCAACCGGTGGTGATATAGCGCTTCATGAAGGTCTTGCCGGCTGTCACGGCAGTCTCCGCTTCCACAAAGATCTGCCCGTTTTCATAGTCTCCCCGCAGGCTTTTCATTTGTTCTACCCGCTGGAGAAAGCCCTCGGCGACCAAAAAGCCGATCGCCAGGTCTTCCATATGTTCCGGGCTGGCCAGCAGGGTGACCAGTTCCTCCCCGTTGAGGTAGAGGGTCAGCGGCCATTCCCGGACGAGCAGCTCTTCCCGCTCCTCCCATCCTTCCTGCTGCTCCGCTCCGGCCAAGAGGGCTCCGGTGACGCGCATGGCCATTACCCGTTCGACCCGTCGCTCCGTCTTATCCTCAACGCATCGACCGAAAAAGGCCTGCTCCTCTTGATTAAGCTGCTCTTCTTGATTAAGTTGCTCTTCTTGATTAAGTTGCTCTTCTTGATTAGGCTGCTCTTCTTGATTTAGCCGTTCCACTCGTTCCACCCCCGAGCCGACTTCACACCCTCGTCACTGCATCCCGATCACTGCATCCCGATCCTCGGTCACCCCTTGGGCGGTCTCCAGATCAGCCGGTGTGTTGATATTGAAAAAAATCCGCTCCGGATCCCCCCATCGGCTCAGCAGGGCTTCTCCGGCACAGCAGACGCGAACCTGGGGGTAGAAAGAGACGATCTTGCGGATGTTCCCACGCAGACAAGCCTCGATAGGGTCAATGCATGTTTTTGTGTAAACGGCGAAGAGGGGCTGCAGGTGGCCGCGCCATTGGGGAACGACCACGTCATAACCGGGCGCCTCTTCGAGCAGCGCTCGCGCCAGCGGCGCCTCGACAAAGGGCATGTCACAGGCGACGACGATGTTATTTCGATAATTAGAAGCGATCAGCCCGGCATGGATGCCGCTCAAAGGTCCCTGATCCGGGATGATGTCGCCTGTCAACCGGACACCCAAGTGCCTATAATCGTCGGGGCAGTTGGTCACGACGATGATCTCTGCCGTCACCGTCTTCAGTTTCTCGATGATCTGGGCAATGACGACCTTCCCGTTGACGACAGCGAAAGCCTTGTTGCGGCCCATCCGGGAATTGCGTCCACCCGACAGGATGATGGCCGCTGCATCCATGATTCTTCCACCCTCTCAAAAGGGATAAAGCTCCGGAGGGCGCCGAAAACTAAAGGCGGCGCGTGACAAACGGGAAGGGAGGCGACCTATGGCGCGTCGCAAACCCGTCATGTCAGAGCAACTCAAGTATGAGCTAGCCCGGGAACTCGGCTTCGCCGATGTGGTCGAACGGGAAGGTTGGGGCGGCATCACCACACGGAACGCCGGCAACCTCGTCCGCGCCGCAATCGAACGGGCCGAACGCTCTGTAGCGACTCTCCAGGCTTGACCGTCATGCGCCAGCCAGAGTGGAACAGCGATTCCGCTCTGGCTTTGCCTTGTTTGCTGACCGAGAGGAGGACGACGGCGAAGTGAAAAGGCACTGGTGTAACCCTACCCGGGCGCTGCCGTTCCTCTTAGCGATCCTCGTCATATCGATTCCCGCCTTGGGCCATCATGTGGCTATCGCCGTTAGGCTCCTGCTGGAGGCCAACCTCGCGGAACTGAAAACCTTCGTCCTATCCTTCGGCCTGGCTGCGCCGCTTGTCTCCTTCTGCTTGATGCTGCTGCAAGCCTTTATCTCGCCGATTCCCTCGGTGGCCATTTTTTTACTCAACGCCGCCCTCTTCGGCAGCGCCTGGGGCTTGCTCCTCTCCTGGAGCAGTTCCCTCGCCTCGGCTCTGCTCTGTTTCGGCTTAGCGCGGCGGCTCGGCCGGCCTTTCGTGTCCCAGTTTGTCCGCGAAGGCTTCTTGTCACGCATCGATGACCACCTATACGAGTATGGGCGGGCCGCCGTCCTTTTTTCCCGGCTGCTGCCATTCATGCCCTTTGATTTCACCTCATACGCCTTCGGCCTCACCCGAGTCGACTGGTGGACCTTCGCCTGGGGAACGGCCATCGGCCAGACGCCGGCTATCCTCTTTTACACCTTCTTAGGACACCGGGCTCTGCACCCGCTCCAGTACGCCCTCTACTTCGGGCTCTGGATCTTGTCGCTGCTGGCACTCACACCGATCCTTGACAACTGGTTGACCCGCGCCGACGGCTCACCCAGGCCCATGCCGGAAAAAGAAGAGGCAAAATAGGCACCCAGACCGAGGGAGAGCACCGACAGCAGAACGGCGCTCGTCAGAGCCAGGTCGTACTGGCCGGGATCGAAGAGATAGGGATAGATATCCCAGCGGTAATCGGCAAAGTCGTTGAAAAACACCCAGGCGGTCACGGCAGCCCAGACCCGCCGGGAGTAGCGCAGTCGCGGCCAGAACAAGAGCGCCTGAAGGGCCATACCCAGGTGAGACAGGCCGAGCAGCCAGTTCTCAAAGGCAGGTCCGGCGGTGAGGGCCGCGTCGACGTTGATGATCACCGCCCAGAGTCCATACTTGACCAGCACAACCGGCGCCAGGCACTCCAGCCAGGGCCAGCGGATGCCCAAGAGCAGCAACGTCAGCAGGAGGGTGAAATCTCCCGAGGCGAGGGGGCTGTCCGGCACGAGCGGCCAGTAGCGAAGCGGCGTCTCCGTCAGTTGCATGCGGTACCACCAGAAGCCATAGAGGGTACCTACGAGGTTGACGATCACCAACGCTGTCATCGCCGTCGAGGAAAAGAGCCAGGACACCAGGGGATGGTCCTGCCATTTGCGTCGCTTTGTCATCGTTTCAGTCATCGTTTCTATCATCGCTTCCCCTTCAGTCGATGGTAAACCGCTCTACCCGGAGCATCCGCGTTTCCGCATCAAAGAGGACGACGCTGCCCCGACACTCATCTTTCGGTTTTCCCACAGAGCCGACGCCGATGATGTAGCGCCTGTTCGCCTCCAGGGTACAGAGGCCCGTCTCTGGCAGTTTCACCGTCTCCACATCACCGTCGTCCCGGCTGGCAAAGGCGGTGACCCGGTGCTCATGGCCGTGAAAACAGATAGCAAATTGGCGGGCCCGGAAGTTTCGCCAAGCCCTTTCCTCTTCATTCACCCGTTCGTGAAGGGGATCGCGCGGACCGCCGTGGACAAAGAGCAGGTCGCCCTCTAAGATCTCCTCCGGCCAGGCCGTGTAATAATCCCAGAGCGGCGCCGCGATCTCCGGCGGCCGCCTGTGGGCCAACATGTAGGCGTCACAATTTCCGCGCACCGCCAGCGCGCCCTCAGCCGCCAAGGCCTGCAAGCACTCGGGCATGCCTTCGATGTCACGATATCCTGGAACGTCGCCGAGAAAAACGATGCGGTCTACATCCTGCAGCAGGCGCAACGCCTTTTGCAAGGCCTCCGATTTTCCATGAACATCGGCGAGGATTCCGTATCGCATGGTCCACTCTCCTTCCCGGCTCTGCGCCTACAGGTCGGCAAAGGGGTCCTGGCTCTCCCCATGGACGATCACCTGGACAGTCACCTTCTCCCGGACTGCCGTCTCTTCGATGTAGGCGGCCAACGCTTCCAGAACGGGTCGTTCCGTGGCGAAGTGACCAGCGTCGAGGACGTCGATCCCCAGGGACTGAGCTGACTGGGCCTCATGGTACTTCATGTCGCCCGTGACCAACACCTGAGCGCCTTTGAAATGGGCGCGGGCGATGGTCGATGCGCCGGAACCACCGCAGACGGCGATCTTCTCGACCATCCTTCCCTTGTCGGCGCCGATCCAACGAACCCGGGCGACAGCAAGGCTCTGTTTGATCCGATCGGCCAATGCGTCTATCGTCATCGGCTGCGGCAGGCGGCCGATGCGGCCGAGGCCGGTTTTTTCACCGGTATTGAGCAAGGGGTAGAGGTCGTAGGCGACCTCTTCGTAGGGGTGGGCTTTCACCATGGCCTTGATGACACGGTTCAAGGCGCTTTTGGGGGCGATCGTCTCCAGACGAAGTTCTTCCACCTCTTCCAGGACGCCTTTAGCGCCGATGAAGGGATTCGTGCCTTCGAGGGGCAAAAAGCTTCCCCGCCCGGCGCTGCGGAAGCTGCAATGGGAGTAGTTTCCGATATGTCCGGCGCCAGCGTCGCCCATGGCCTGGCGAACCGCCGCCTCATGTTCAGCAGGGACGAAGACGGCAATCTTGACCAGCTCCTCCTGTTTGTCGTCAAAGAGCGGTTCTACCGCCGTCAAACCGAGCCGCTGTGCCAGGATGTCATTGACGCCTCCCCGGGCCGAGTCCAGGTTGGTATGGGCGGCGTAGACCTGCAGATCATGGTCGATGATGGCCTTGAGCAACCGTCCCTGCGGCTGATCCCAGCGCAATGTCCGGAGCGGTTGAAACAACAAGGGGTGGTGAGAGAGGATCATCTGGCAGCCCTGTTCCGCCGCCATTTGGACCACCTTTTCGTCCACGTCGAGGGCCACATAGATTCTCTCGACAGGACGAGAGGGATCGCCCACCTGGAGCCCCACATTATCCCAGTCTTCCGCCAGCCTTTTCGGGGCCAGACGTTCTATCCACTCGATTATCCGCGCGCAGGCGATAGCCATGTCCTCACCCTTTCCAAGGCCTTGATGCGTGATTTCATCCGCTCCAATTTTTGCTCGTCTGGCTGTCGCGCCTGAGCGATGCCCGCCAGCGCCCGTCTTTCCCGCTCGAGCCGCTTTTCTACGACCGGGAGCAGCAACGGGTGTTTTCGCGCCAGGAGCAGTGGACCGAGATCCCAGTAGAGCTCCTCGGCTGCTGCGTTCTCTGCAGAACCGAAGATGGCTTTTCGGGTATCCTTATTTGCTTCCGCCGGCTCCAGCACGATCATCTCATAAATGCGCGGCCCTTCGGCCACCAGATCCTCATCGACGATCCGCCATCCCCGGTGATGGAGCCAGCGACGCAGTCCACCGGCACCTTCCAGCGGCTGCAGGATGAGACGGCTCACACCGGCCAACTTGCCGGCGGCGTCGCCCTCCGTTAAGATGGCCTGCATCGTTCCGCCGCCCATGCCGGCGATGACGATGGCGCCGACCTCGCGAGGTTGCAACGGCGCAAGCCCATCGCCCTCCCGTATCTCGACCTTGTCTTTGACGCCGTAGGCGGCCACATGCAGACGTGCCGCTTCCAGCGGACCGGGATGGACATCGACGCCTATCGCATAAGGGACGATGCCACTTTTGACCAGGTAGACGGGGATATAGGCGTGATCGGTGCCGATGTCAGCGATGGGCAGACCGGGCGGCGCCGCCGCTGCCAACCGCTGCAAACGAGGGCTCAGTTCCAACAGAATCCATCCTTCGCGATCGTCTTTTACCGATTGCTTTACGGAGCACACCTTAAAAGTTTGAGCAGAAAACAAAAACCCGTCTGCCGGTCAGGCAAACGGGCGATTTGCATATATGGTGGGCCCACCAGGGATCGAACCTGGGACCAACCGGTTATGAGCCGGCCGCTCTACCGCTGAGCTATAGGCCCGTTCGGCATCCCCAACCGAGGATGCCTCAAAAAGCGTCTATTCAATTATAGGCGAAGACCGGCTCGCGGTCAATGATCCACTTTCGGCCAGTCGAGTCGTCAGTCCAGATAGTCCTTCAACTTCTTGCTCCGGCTGGGGTGGCGGAGCTTGCGCAACGCCTTCGCCTCGATCTGACGGATCCGTTCGCGGGTGACGCCGAACTCCTGGCCCACCTCTTCGAGGGTGCGGGAGCGTCCGTCATCGAGTCCAAAGCGCAGACGAAGCACCTTCATCTCCCGCGCCGTCAGCGTCTCCAGCACCTCCTCCAGCTGCTCCTTGAGCAGGATGAAGGAGGCGGCCTCCGCCGGGGCCGGGGCATCCTGGTCTTCGATGAAGTCGCCCAGATGGGAATCCTCTTCCTCGCCGATGGGCGTTTCCAAGGAAACGGGTTCTTGGGCGATCTTCATGATCTCCCGCACCCGTTCGACAGGAATGTCCATCTCCTTGGCGATCTCCTCGGGCATCGGCTCCCGGCCGTACTCCTGAAGGAGTTGGCGAGAAACGCGGATCAACTTGTTGATCGTCTCCACCATGTGGACGGGAATGCGGATCGTCCGCGCCTGGTCGGCGATGGCCCGCGTGATGGCCTGCCGGATCCACCATGTGGCATAGGTGGAGAACTTGTACCCTTTGCGGTAATCAAACTTCTCGACCGCCTTGATCAAGCCCAGGTTGCCTTCCTGGATCAGGTCGAGAAAGAGCATGCCGCGGCCTACGTAGCGCTTGGCGATAGAGACGACGAGCCGCAGGTTGGCTTCGGCGAGACGGCGCTTGGCCGCCTCATCGCCCTCCTCCATCCGCTTGGCCAGCTCGATCTCTTCTTCCGCCGATAGCAGGGGCACCCGACCGATCTCTTTGAGGTACATCCGAACAGGGTCGTCGATGCCCACACCTTCGGGCACGGACAAGTCGACTTCAATCTCTTCCTCTTCCCGGATGATTGGTTCTTCGGCCTTATCCAAGGATTCCGACTCGGTGTTCTCCGGCACCACATCGATTCCCATGTTGCCCAATTGCTCGTAGATATCATCGACTTGGTCTGCCGTCATCTCGACACCTTGCAGCGCGTCCATGATCTCCTGGTAGGTGAGGACCCCTTTTTTCTTCCCTTTGGCAATCAGGTCTTTTACTTTTTGTACTTGTTCTACCTGTTCTTCTTTCTGCTCTTCCTTCATCCGTGGTTCCCCCCCTTGTACCAGGGCCGTTGATCCAACCGACCGCCAAAAGGCATGGCGCCCTGTCTGCGCGCCGCCCGGTTGCGGGCTTGCTGTAACTTCGCGAGGCGTGGCAGCAGCCGCTGCATCGCCTCCATGTCACCGCTCCGGGAAAAGGCGTCCACCTGGCTCTCCAGGCTGGCGATTTCTTCTGTCAACCATCCATAACGCAGTGTGTTGATGCAATCCTCTATCACCGGTTCCCGGCAGAGGATGTCTTCCACCAACAACGCGCTCAGGTATCCCTTCGCCTTGTCCGTAGAGAGACGTTCAGCCACCCGTCCGGCCAAAGAACCTCGGCCGCCTTCATCACATACAGCCGTCAAGGCGGCAAGGATTTCACCCAGCGGTTCGTCGGCGCGGGGGATTTCCTCGCCCAACCGTTCAAAGACCCAGCGGACCCGATCCGGATCCTCGATCATCCAGTAAAGGAGATAGCGCCAGGCCTGTTCTTTTCGGTTTGCACTATGTTGTCGCTGCTCCCCCCCGCCCGCCGACCTGGCGGTCAAACCGTCAGCCGCCCCGGCATCGCCGGGCGCTGCCTGCGTCCCTGCATCGCCGTCACCCCAGGCAGGGGCAGAGGCAGAAATAGTATGTCTAATATTTTCCTTTCTCATCCCCGGCGCCCTGGCATTCCGGGCATATCCCCGGATCTCCTCCATCACCGCCGCCTCGGAGAGCCGCAACTCCCGGGCCAGCCACTGGATGTTGGCCTCCTGTTCGACGGCGCTGGGCATCGTCAGCAAGAGGGATGCCAATTCGCGGACGACGGACGCCTTGCCGACGGCGGACGACAGGTCCTGCGCGGCGGCGGCGCGGGAATAGCAAAAGGTGAAAAAGGATGGCGCCTGTTCCGCCGCCAGCCAAAAGCTGTCGGCGCCGTGGCGCTGCAGGTACTCGTCAGGATCCTTGCCTTCTGGCAGGGTCAGCACTTGGATCTGCGCCCCCAGAGCGGTCAGGATCCCGCCAGCCTTCACCGCCGCTTCCACGCCGGCCCGGTCGCTGTCATAGCAGATCAGCACCCGCGGACCGTAGCGGAGGAGCAGGCGGCCCTGCTCCGGCGTCATGGCTGTGCCGAGGCTGGCCACAGCCTGGCGGATGCCATGCTGGTGACAGGCGATGACATCCATATATCCCTCGACCAGCACAGCCACCCCTTTTTCCCGGATGGCGGATCCGGCCTTGTTCAGGCCATAGAGGTGCTGTCCCTTTTTGTACAGAGGCGTTTCCGGCGAATTGAGGTACTTGGGAACCGCATCGTCTAAGACGCGACCGCCGAAAGCGACGGGACGCCCTTGGGCGTCAAATATGGGAAAGATGATCCGGTTGCGGAAGCGATCGTAATAACCCTCTCCTCCCTGGCGGGGCACGATCAGGCCGAACCGCTCCAATTCTTCCGGAAGGTATCCTTCTTGCTGCAATCGGGTGGCGAGAAACTCCCAGCCGGGCGGCGCGAAGCCGAGTCCGAAATCGACAGCCACGCTGTCGCTCACACCCCGGCGGCTCAGGTACTCTCGGCCCGGACGAGCCCGGGCGTCCTCTCGGAGGCATCGGAAGTACAATTCAGCCGCCCGTTTGTGCAACGCCCGGCCCCGCTCGACGGCGGTGCGCTGGGCCTGCTGGGTGGGCGTCAGTTTTCGTTCCGGAAGGGTGACGCCGGCGCGTTCCGCCAATTTTTTGAGGGCTTCGGGAAAGGTCAGGTTCTCTCGGAGCATGACAAAGGTAAAGACATCGCCACCCGTGCCGCAACCGAAGCAATGAAAGTATTGCTTATCCCGCGATACGGTAAAAGACGGTGTCTTTTCGGAGTGAAAGGGGCAGAGCCCGACATACCGTCCGCCCTGCCGTTTCAGCGCCACATAATCCGCCACAATTTCGACAATATCCAAACGATGGCGAATCTCATCGACGATCTGGGGATCTCGCAAAAACCATCACCCCATCAAGCATTCGCCGCCTGGCGCTTAAATCCTTCTTTTTCCGCTTTGCGACAACCTGAAACCCTTTTTTGTTATTCGCGGCGGAGTTGACATTTCCTCCAGAAATACGACACTTTTTTGACGGTTCCGATGCGCCGTTTCGGATCCTCTATATTATACCTACCCTCCGGGGGTTCTAATCCCAGCGGCTGAGCCAAGGGGAAGGCAGGAATAGTCGTTCATAAACCTTGACAGCAAAGCGATCGGTCATCCCCGAGATATAATCGGCGACAGCCCGCTCCATCCCCTGCGTTTCAATCATGTCCTGGTACTCCTGAGGCATGGCGCGCGGGTTGTACTTGAAGTAGCGGAACAAGGAAAAGATCAGTTCTTTCGCTTTGCTCTCTTCCGCCTTGGCCCGCGAACCGATATAGACCTCGTTGAACATGAAGCGCCGCAACTTGAGCGTCGCCTCTTCCACCTCCGGGCTGAGCCGGATCTCCGGCTGGTTCCAGGAGGCCTGCACCATGTCCATGACCATTCGGTTGATCCGGGAGCGGTGATTTCCCCCGAGGACATGGATGCAGTCTGCCGGCAGGTCACTTTGACTGATGATACCGCCCCGAATGGCGTCGTCGATGTCATGATTGATGTAGGCGAAGCGGTCGGCCCAGCGGACGATCTGTCCTTCGAGGGTGGCCGGTTTGCCGCTGCTGGAATGGTTAGCGATGCCATCGCGGACCTCCCAGGTCAGATTCAATCCTGCCCCTTGTTCCAACGTGTCGACGACGCGCAGGCTCTGCCGGGCGTGGGAGAACCCCTCTTTCAGCGTCTTGTCGAGGGCGTCTTCACCGGCATGACCAAAGGGGGTGTGGCCCAGGTCATGACCGAGGGCGATCGCCTCTGTCAGGTCCTCATTGAGCCCCAGCGACCGGGCGATGGTTCGGGCGATCTGGGACACCTCCAAGGTATGGGTAAGACGGGTGCGGAAGTGATCCCCTTCCGGCGAGATGAAGACCTGCGTCTTATGCTTCAGGCGCCGGAAGGACTTTGAGTGGATGATCCGGTCGCGGTCGCGTTGGAAGGCGGTCCGCATGGCGCATTCCTCTTCTGGTTTCAACCGACCTTTGCTGCGGGCGCTCTTGGCCGCATAAGGAGATAGAAGGTTCTCTTCCCGCCGTTCCAGTTCTTCTCGAAGAATCATGGTCCCACCTCGCTCAACCGGGGATTCCTACCCGCTGGCGGCCGCACAACGCTCTCGTTGCGGCGGACACACCTTTTTTGCGGCAGTCAACCGTTCCTGAGAGAACGGGCGCGAGCTGCCTCAACAACCCGGCGACCAAGGATCTGCGCCCGCTTGAGACCGTCGGCATCGGTGGCAGCCGGTTTTTGGGCCGAGGCGCCGAAATGGCCGCAGTCATTCTCAAGATAACCGTCGCCGACAAGGGTCATACCATGTACGAGCATCATGTCATGGATCGCCCGCACCGTCGTCTCCTGACCGCCGAAGCGCGCCGCGCCGCAGGTGACGGCGCCGCCGGGTTTGCCGATCCAGGCCTTCTGCCCACGGACCTGGCGGGTCTTATCAAAAAAGGCCTTCAACTGGGCGCTCACCGTTCCGAAATAGACGGGACTGCCGATAATCACGCCATCAGCGCTGGTGATCTCGGCATAAGCCTTCTCCAAGGCGGTTCCCTGGAAACAAACAGCCCTGCACGGCGTCGAACAGGCGGTGCAAAAGGGCCAGCGGGCATCGGCCAGCGCCTCGGCGGCCTCAATCCGGATCACCGCTGCGCCAGCCTTCGTGATCTCCTCCGCGGCGGCGTCGAGCAGCGTCGCCGTATTCCCTGTCCGGTTAGGGCTTCCGTTGACCAGAACGATCTTCATAGAGAACCGTATCCCCTTTCCCAGTTCGCATTTCTGCTTCGAATGTCACATCTCGAATGGCATCTCAAATGTCACACTCGAATGTCGCATTTAATAACTAATACCACCTCTCCCCCTCGATTCCCTCCCGGTGGCAATAAGGAAAAAAGCCGGGCCTTTGTTCCCGGCTTTATCTTTAGATGATGATGCAGATCAGACCGCCGTTGCCCTCGTTGACGATGCGCTGCAACGTCTCCTGCAACTTGCCCTGCACGTTTTCCGGCATCCGTTGGAGCTTGTTCTGGACGCCCTCCCGGACCAGATCGTGCAGCGATTTTCCGAATATGTTGGACTCCCAGATTTTTTGGGGATTCTCTTCGAACTCTTCGAGGATGTAGCGGACCAGTTCCTCGCACTGCTTCTCCGTTCCGATGATGGGGGTGATCTCGGTGGTGATGTCAGCACGGATGATATGCAACGACGGCGCACTCGCCTTCAATTTGACCCCAAAGCGGTTCCCCTGTTTGATCAGTTCCGGCTCTTCCAGGTACATCTCTTCGAGGCTCGGGTTGACGACGCCGTAGCCGTTCTGGCGCACATCCTCCAAAGCCGTCGACACCTTATCATACTCGCGCTTGGCTTTAGACAGCTCCTTCATCAGCCGCAGCAGGTCATGCTCGCCGGTGATGGTGAAGCCGCTCTCTTCCTGGAGCACCGTGTAGAACATGCTGTCCGGCGCCGTCATTTCGATGGAGGCCGAGCCCGTCCCCAGGTTCATCTGCTGCAGGAAGACCTCTTCGACGAAATCGTACTCTCCCAGGGTCTCGACGGCGATGTCGATATCGCGAAGCCGTTTCACTTGCGAGATCGTCTCCCGAACAGCGCTTTCGAATTTTTGCCGCAGCGGGTGTTTGACATCTAACTCCTCGATCCAGAGGGGCAGGTTGACATTCACCTCCGTCACAGGGAACTCGAAGAGCGCTTCTTCGAGGAGCTTCAGGATGTCATCCTGGTTCAGTTCCGATACGTTTAGCGGCAAAACGGGCACCTGGTACTGGCTCTCGAGGGTGTAGGCCAGCTCCGCCGTCTCCCGCGAATGCGGACGCATGGAGTTCAGGATGACGACAAAGGGCTTGTGCAGTTCTCGCAGTTCTTCAATCACCCGTTCCTCCGCTTCCACATAGGACTCGCGGGGCAGGTCGGTGATCGAGCCGTCGGTGGTGACGACAAGGCCGATGGTGGAGTGATCGGCGATCACCTTGCGCGTGCCGATCTCGGCGGCGTCCTGGAAAGGCATCTCCGCCTCCGCCCAGGGCGTCATGACCATCCGCGGCCCTTCCTCTTCCTCGTAACCAAGGGCGCCGTCGACGGTGTAGCCGACACAGTCGACCATGCGGATCCGCATCTTGAGTCCGTTTTTGACGCCGATCTCCACCGCCTCATTAGGGATGAACTTCGGCTCCGTCGTCATAATCGTGCGCCCGGCGCCAGACTGCGGGAGCTCGTCGCGAGCCCGCTCCTTGTCATGGATGTTCTTGATGTTGGGCAACACGAGATGTTCCATAAATCGTTTGATAAAGGTGGACTTACCCGTGCGGACCGGGCCTACCACCCCGATATAGATGTCGCCTCCGGTGCGGTCGCTGATATCGCGGAAAATATCCAGTTTCTCCATCGCGGTTTTCCCCTCCTTATCGGACTGTTTTGCCCTGGCCGCTCGGTTAGGTCTACACCCCAAATATTTCCGTTGACAGGCCTTAACGCTAAAATTTATATGAGCCCATGCGTGTCCGTATGACTGTCAATGGCGGGGAAAACCGTATGTTGCCGCAAAATTGAAAAACCTCTGCCAGAGACCCCGTTTGTATGGCTATGTTTCAGGGTTACAGGCTAGAACGAAAAAAAGCGCCCCCGGCTTCTCCTCACCTGTCGGGAGAACGCTGCAGGCGCCGCATCTGCCGATGACTACACGAGCGTGTTTCACGGCTTTTACATCAGTCGATTTACCGCCCTGGCGACGGGAGCCAGTTCCTTCATCAACACCTCGAATCCCTCGGGATCAAGCGACTGGGGTCCGTCACAGAGCGCCCTGCAAGGCTCGGGATGAACCTCAACCAGCAGCCCATCGGCGCCGGCTGCGACTGCGGCCTTTGACATGGACTTGACCAGACGCGATGCGCCGGTAGCATGACTGGGATCGACCAGGATGGGAAGATGAGAAAGCTCTTTCACCAGGGGGATGGCGCTCAGATCAAGGGTGTTGCGGGTCGCTGTTTCATAGGTGCGGATCCCCCGCTCACAGAGGATGACCTGGCTGTTTCCTTCCGAGAGGATGTATTCGGCGGCCATGAGCCACTCTTCGATCGTTGCCGATAGACCCCGCTTGAGGATGACAGGGATGCGGGCCCGACCGACCGCCTGGAGGAGACGGAAATTCTGCATGTTGCGCGCCCCGATCTGGACCATGTCGAGGTACTGGCTGGCCAATTCCAGGCTGGCCTCATCGATGACCTCGCTGACCGTGGGCAGACCGGCAAAACGGCCGGCGATGCGCAAAATCTTCAGCCCATCCTCCTCGAGTCCCTGGAAGGCGTAGGGCGATGTGCGCGGCTTGAAGGCGCCGCCGCGCAGGATCTTGCCGCCGCAGCGGCGAACCTCTTCGGCGGCCCGCATAACCTGTTCGACGCTCTCGATGGCGCAGGGACCACCGATGACGGTGACGGCGTCGCCGCCGATAGCGACATCCTTGACATGAACGATTGTATTCTCTTCCTTCGCCTCCCGGCTGACCAGTTTGTAGGGGCGGCGGATGGGCACTACTTTTTCTACGCCTGCCAGTGTTTCCAAACCTAAGGAGGCAATGGCCTGGCGGTCGCCGACAGCGCCGATGACGATGCGGTTGACCCCGGTGATCATGTGGCCGGCGAAGCCGTACTCAGCGAGGATCTGATTGACTTTTTCGATTTGTGTTTGGGTGGCGTTGGGGGTCATGACGATGACCATGGGCGATTCCTCCTCTTTTTTGTCCCATTTAGGGGTCTTAATGAAACAAGGTTAGCCGTGCGAGGTGTGGGGTGGGGGGGCGCATTGGTCCGCTCGCTAAGGGCTGCGCGGCGGCTCACTCCGTTGCTCCGCTGGTCGCGCCAAAGGCTCTGGGGCTTTTCTGCATGTCGATGGCGCTCCCGACGCTGCGCAACTGCGCTCGCTGTTCGCCGCTCCGCCCAAACCGCTCGCAGACCAATGCGCCCCGGTTCCCCCTTCGGGCAACTCCCTTGGGCTTACCCCTTTTGGGTTAGCCCGTTGGGGTTAACCCTGTGAAAACAAAAAACCCGTAGCTATCCCTTCATTAGGGACGAATGCTACGGGGCATCCGCGGTACCACCCTGGTTGACCGCACGAAAAAACGCGCGGCCCGCTCATTTAGAATAAGAGTACGGGAGAAACGAAACCGTTTAACTGCATAGGGTCAGGGATGAAACGGCGTGAGCAGCTTTTGGCTGAATCGGCTCTATCGGGCTAAACGGAACCGTCCGAACCAGCCCATCGCCAGAAACGCTGGTAAAAACAAAAAACGCCTTTCATCCCTACAGGGACGAAAAGCGTTGTGCTCTCGCGTTACCACCCTGGTTGATCCTGCTTTTCAGATAAAAGACGGATCCACCTCCGTGCAGAGTAGGGAACGTCGTTCCGATACTCCCTTCCTTGTAACGTCGGAAGTCTACGGCCTGACCTACGCGCCACGGCAACCAGGGTTGCGGCGGTTTCAGCCGGCAGCTCCAGAGGGAACTTCAGTCTGTCATGCCATGAAAACGCTCTCAGTCAATGGCGTTTCCTCCCTGTAAGGCTGGGGCCGACCTACTTTTCTCTGTCATCGCCCTTATCATATTGAAGTTGAACCTACTCTACCATATGTTTTTTGGCAATGCAAGGGGATTGCCAAAATGAAATTTCCAGACTTTCTTCTTTCCGGTCGGCTAATTCCAGCCCTCGACGCCTTCTTCCACCTCATGGGTCTTCAGGCGGCCCATCAGGGTTCCGACGGCGTCAGCGGGAGAGGCGCCTTCAAAGAGCACGCGGTAGCATTCTTCAGTGATCGGCATCTCGACGCCCTTTTCCCGGGCCATCTGATAGGCGGCGCGGGTTGTGCGGACGCCTTCTACGGTCTGACCGACCAGGGCCAGCGACTCTTCCACCGACTTGCCCTTGCCCAGGAAACTGCCGAAGCGCATGTTCCGGGAGTGCTTGCTCGTGCAGGTGACGACAAGGTCGCCAAGACCGGCCAAGCCGGCGAAGGTCGTTTCCCGGGCGCCCATGGCCGTGCCTAGGCGGATGATCTCGGCCAGACCGCGGGTGACAAGGGCGGCCTTCGTGTTGTCGCCAAAACCGAGACCTTCGGCGACGCCGCAGGCCAGAGCGATGATGTTTTTCAGGGAACCGCCCAGTTCCAGACCGAGCAGGTCGGGGTTTGTATAGACGCGAAAATTGGGGCGCATCAGCAGGTCCTGGGCCTGTTCGGCAACGGCCCGCTGTTCCGCCGACACGACGACCGTCGTGGGGATGTCTCGGGCCACCTCTTCGGCGTGGCTGGGACCGGAGAGGACGACAACCCGGTCGGCCAATTCCTTAGGTAGCTCTTCCCGCAGGATCTCCGAGGGACGCTTCAGCGTCTCCGGCTCGATCCCCTTGGCAGTGCTGATGATGAGCACATCGCCTTGCACTTTTTCGCGGATCAGCGCCGCCGTCTCCCGCAAGGCCGATGACGGAACGGCCAGCACGACCGTGGCGGCATCTTTGAGGACCTCATCCACATCCGCGTAGGCGCGAACCTTGGCGGGCAGCAAGACACCCGGCAGATAACGGCGATTTTCGCGGTAGCTGTTGATATCCTTGGCCAGATCAACCCGGCGTGACCAGAGGTACACCTGTTTCCCCTGCTGCACCAACAGGCGTCCCAGCGCAGTGCCCCAACTGCCGGCGCCGAGTACGGCGACTTTTTCTGATTGCATCTTGAGAATTTCCCCCTCGTCTATCTTTGCGTCATCTTTATTTATGTTGCTTGCGCGTGATGGGATTTTCAGTTCCCGCCAGCAGCCTGCGGATATTGGAGTTGTGCCGGTAGATGACAAAAAGGGCTGTGACCAGCGCAAATAGCTGGTAAGGGAGCGGTTTGTCGAGAAAAAACATCAGCAACGGCAGCAGCGCCGCCGCCGTCAGCGAACCGACGGAAACGTATTTTGTGAGAAACACCGCCAGCCCAAAGGCCAACAGACAGATAAGCGTAACATCGGGAACGAGCAACAGCACCACACCGGCGGCGCTGGCGACACCCTTACCGCCCTTGAATCTCATGAAGGGAGAAAAGGTGTGCCCCAGGATGGCGGCCAGCCCGGCGATGACCGCCATCGTTTCGCCATTGGCCAGCCCCAGCCAGGCGGCCAAGGCCCCTTTTCCCGCATCGAGGATGAGCGTCAAGGCGCCAAATCCGGCCCCCAGCACCCGGAAGGCGTTGGTGGCGCCCACGTTGCCGCTGCCATGTTGGCGGATGTCGATGCCGCGCAGTCTCCCGACCAGATAAGCGAAGGGGATCGACCCGAGGAAAAAAGAAAGCACAATCAGCCCAAGCGATGACGCGTTGATTATCGGGTTGATCATTGTATTCATGGCGGCTCGGGTCCTTTCTAGTCCTTTTCCTTCTCGCGCTCGCGGATGAAGAAGCGCATAGGGACACCTTCAAAGCCGAAAGTCTCCCGAAATCGGTTCTCCACATGGCGGCGATAGGAAAAATGGAACAAGTCCTCGTCATTGACGAAAAAGACAAAAGTGGGCGGCTTGACCGCCGTCTGAGTCACAAAGAGGATCTTCAGCCGCCGTCCCCGATCCGTCGGCGCCGGCGTCACCCGCTGGATGTCAGCCAGCAATTCGTTGAGAACGGACGTGCTGATGCGGCGGGTAGCCTGTTCGGCCACAAAATCGACCAGTTCCAGTATCTTCGGCAGCCGCTGTTTCGTCAAGGCCGATACGTAGATCGTCGGGGCGTAAGCGAGAAAGCTCATCTCTGACCGGACGACCTTATCGAATCGGCTCATCGTCTTGTCGTCTTTGGGGACAAGGTCCCACTTGTTCAAGACGAGGACACAAGCCTTGCCCGCTTCATGGGCGTAGCCGGCGATCTTTTTATCCTGCTCGGTCACGCCTTGGGAGGCGTCGATGACCATGAGCACCACATCGCTGCGATCGATGGCCCGCAAAGAGCGCATCACGCTGTAACGCTCCACCGCCTCTTCGATTCTCCCCTTGCGGCGCATGCCGGCCGTATCGATGAGAATGTAGCGCTTGCCGTCACGGTCAAAGGCCGTGTCGATGGCGTCACGCGTCGTTCCCGGGATGTCGGAAACGATGACACGCTCCTGTCCCAAGATGGCGTTGACGAGAGACGACTTGCCCACGTTCGGCCGCCCGATGACGGCGATCTTGATCGTGTCGGGATCGTCATCTTCGCCGTTGTTCTCCGGCAGGACAGCCACGACGGCGTCCAACAGATCGCCCGTGTTCATGCCGTGGGAGGCCGAGATGGGGATGGGTTCTCCCAGGCCGAGGGAGTAAAAATCAAAATACCGCTCCCGTTGAGAGAAATCTTCGATCTTGTTGACGACCAGGAAGACAGGCTTCTTCGCCTTCCGCAAAATTGCGGCGACGGCCTCATCGTCAGCAGTGATCCCGCTCCGACCATCGACCAGGAAGAGGATGACGTCCGCCTCTTCCATGGCCGCTTCGGCCTGTTTATGGATGATCGCTGAAAAGGGGTTTTCGCGATCGCCGAAGTCCAATCCGCCCGTGTCGACAACAGTAAATTCTCGATCCAGCCAGTTGGCGTCTCGGTACAAGCGATCCCGGGTCACTCCCGGCTGATCTTCTACGATAGCCACCCTGCCTCCGGTCAACCGGTTAAAGAGCGTCGATTTTCCCACATTCGGCCGACCGACAATGGCCACAATCGGTTTTGCCATGGCTTCTCACCTTCTTCCCCGCTGTTTCTCTTCGGGAAAAAGCGCCGCAAAGAGGGCGCCCCCGTCCGTATCTATGACCTCAACCGTAACGCCGCCGAGCGCCTCGGCGATGGCTTCCGCCGTTTCATCATCAAGGGTGACATCGCCCTCAGCCCGAAACATCACCGAAGGGAGCAACACCCGATCGCCTTTTCGCGGCGGATCACCTAAACTGCGCAAGCTGTCGATCACATCGCGCGCCGTCAACAAACCAGCCACCGTGACGGTGGGGCCGAAGAATTTGTTCGGCACGCCGACCAGCCGGATGCCCCCCGTCTTGCTCTTTATATCATAGCGCTCCCGCGCATCGGTCAGCAGGTTATCCAAAAAACGCTGTCCCGATAGGCCGGTGATGATAAAGGTGCGCCCTTCAGACGAACTTTCTCCACCCTGCGAATCCCTGCCCGGCAGGCTTTCTCCGCTGAGGGAATTTCCTTCTACGGCGCCTCCCGACCGCTCAGCCGCCTCTTGCCAGTCTTCCCAAAAAAGGCGGCAGAGTCCTACCCCGTTTTCCAGTTGGGCAAAATCCTCATACACCTCAGCCGGGGGGAAAGGGAGCCCGGCCAGGAGGTAAAACTCGTCAGCCGCAAAAAAGACCGATTCGCCCCGTTCCGCCAAGGCCCGCGCCTGCCAGGCGCCCACCTGATGGACGACCGTCTCCGCCTCGTCCGCTGTAAAGGGCCGCAGCGGGAACAGCCCCTCGCGGTGGCTTGTCAGACCGACAGGCACGACAGCCACACTGGCCAGCCCGTAGCCGAGGGACCAGAGATCGGCCAGCGACTTTTCCAACACAACGCCATCGTTGAGGCCGGGGCAACAGACGATCTGGGTGTGGACCTGAATCCTCGCCTCAGCCAACCGGCGCAAACGCTCCATGATCTCGCCGGCCCGGCGATGACGGAGCAGCCGCTGGCGCACCTCGGCGTCGGTCGCCTGCACAGAGATGTAGAGGGGGCTCAAACGCAACAAGAGCAGGCGTTGGAAGTCCTCCTCCGAAAGGTTGGTCAAGGTGATGAAATTGCCATGCCAGAAGGAATGACGGTAATCGTCGTCTTTGGCATAGAGGGTAGGGCGCATCCCCGGCGGCATCTGGTCGACAAAACAAAAAAGACAGCGGTTCTGGCAACGCCGCAGGCCATCGAAGGTGGCCTCGGAAAAGCGGATGCCCAGATCGTCGTCCTCGTCCTTGTTTAACTCGATCTTCCGGATTTCCCCAGTAGCGTTGTCGCAGACCTCCAGAATGACGCCGGCCTCTCGAATATAAAAACCATAGTCCAGCACGTCGTGGATGGCATGACCGTTGACCGCCACAATCCGGTCCCCCCGCCGCAGCCCGATACGGCTTGCCAGACCCGCCGGATCCAGGTCCTCAATCAAGCCGCCGACAGGTTTCACGGCCTCGGCCCCCTTATGTCCGTGATTCTTCTATCCATTATGACGGACTGGCTCTCTTTCGTCAAGGAATCGGGTTCCAGCGCTGCCGCCAATCCCCTCGCCAGAGCGATGGATTCGCTGGCGACGAAGCTTTCTGGCAACAGCACATCGACAGCGCGGGGAGAGAGATGTTGACCCAACCGACGCCCGGTGAGCAAGATCGGCGGACGATCCCCCTCCTGAATCTTTTTCTGCCAGCGGAGGGCAAAACCGAGGTTGGATCGGAGGCGCGGATGTCCTCGTTCCACAACCAGTTGCGCCTTGTGGCGGTCATGCTCTGTCCCCCTCCATCCCCCCGCCGGGGACTGCCGGATCCGCACGATCGCTGCCGGCGACGCCATGGACGCCTCGCGAATGGACCGGGACGAACCGGCTTCGAGCCCGTCAGACAGGGTAACCCGGTAGCCCGCCTGTTCCAGCACCCTCTCCCAGACAGCGGCGTGTCCATCGTCAAGGCCCGGCGTCAGCAGCGCGATGACCCCTTTTGCGCCATCCTGCGGCAAAAGGACACTCACTGGACAGAGCGCCCTATCCAGCACCGGGTCGGAAACTTCGCCGAGGGAAGCGGCGGTCGCAAAATTTCCATCGACCCGCCAGTACCTGCCCTGTGTATCGACCAGGCCGTCGCCCTTCTGCCAGGGCCAGCGGCAATCGCCCAGCCTTTCGCCGCTGTCAGCGACAACCGGTCGCCATGATGGGCCTGCCGGAAGGGAGAGCTGCTCCCCGCCGGATCGTTGAAACAACAGCCATGCCAGCGCGGCGAAAAGGCATAGGAAGAGAAAACCTGACACCAGCGAAGGCGCCGCGAAGAGCATGCCGCCGGCGCCGATGCCCCTATTCCGGCGGTCCATCGTCCTGCTTCGGCTGCTTCAGTTCGCCCTGGCGACTCTCGACGCGCCGGAACAGGGGGATCGTCCGAGACAACCAGCGCATCCGTTCCACACTGGCCTCCCGCAGTTTTTCCGGTTTCCACTCTCCTACCTGTTCCGACAGGGACGTAAGC
The DNA here is from genome assembly GCF_000019165.1 of Heliomicrobium modesticaldum Ice1. Classification (GTDB taxonomy): domain Bacteria; phylum Bacillota; class Desulfitobacteriia; order Heliobacteriales; family Heliobacteriaceae; genus Heliomicrobium; species Heliomicrobium modesticaldum. The sequence continues at coordinate 1,979,905 of NC_010337.2, read as the reverse complement.
CAGAAGATGAAAAAGGCCGACAAGACGATCCGGTCGTAGACGATGCCGCTCCCGAGGATGCCGGCCCTTTCGATAGGCCTCATCGCCCAGTGTTCATTCATAAACGGTCCAATCGTCTCTGCCAACACCGAACCGAGCAGCACCGCCGCAAGCGCGCCTCGGACCTCCACAGCGACCGTCGCGGCCCCTACGGCCCCCAGCAGGGTGAACAACCAGTGCCCGTCCCAGAGAAAGTGGTCCGATTCAACCCCCAGCACCTGCATCCCGATCAATCCCGACAGGGCGACGGTGGCGATGGCGAGCCAGAGCCGGCGCGCCTGCAAGGTCGTCTTGCCGATCAAGGCGAAGCCGAAGATGAGGGGAATGACGATCCCACCGGCGTTGATCCCCTCCCAAGGAAGATCCCAACCGAGGGGAATGTCTACAAAGAGAGCCATCCACCAGAGCAGGAGCGCCAACAGGAGGGTTTTTCCCGAGAAACGAAGCCTCCGAAGGATCCCTTCACCCATTCCGAAGAAAAGAAGGATCAGGGACAACAAAATCAACATGGCGCCGATCGGGTAACGCGGCAAAAGGCTCACCTCCTCCCTTAGGTTGCCCGGGGAGGCGCTGTAACGATTCACAGCTGAAAGCCTTTGCTGACGTCACTCATCTGAGAGAGATTGTCGATGGCAAACAAGCCCCGGCATATCACCGAAGGCTTGTTTGGCAGACTTGTTTTCATATTGTATGGCTCGCCTCACGCTTTTCCGGACCGTCGCGCCCAGAATGTCGCCGGAACGCCCCGCAGGTCGAGCCAGTCGCGGAGCGCGCCGGTCAAGAGACAGGGACGGTTTTGCAGATCGGCGATGCGGGAAGAGCCGGTCAATGCCAGATTGACTTGGAGGGCGTGACGAAAGCTGTCGATCCAGCCTTGAGCCGCCTTGTCCCCCTCAGCGTTCCCTGACGGACTGAAAGCGCCCGGACTGCCGCCGAGCAGACCTTTGAGCGGCGCGCCGGCGATGCCGACCAGCGAGGCGCCCATGGACAGCGCCTTAGCGGCCTCCCAGCCGTCGCGGATACCGCCGCTGGCGATGATGGTCGCCTTGTCGCCGACTGACTGCCGGCTTTCCACAGCCCAGACCGTTTCCGCCAAGCTGGCCGCCGTCGGGATACCCCAGGCCTCAAAGGCAGGGACGCTCAGCCCCTGCCGGCGGAGTTCAATGGCCACAAAGTTGGTGCCACCGGCGCCGCCTACATCGATGCAGCGGACACCGAGGTCGAGGAGACGCTTCGCCGTTTCCATCGAAATGCCGGCACCGACCTCTTTGACGATGAGCGGCACAGGGCAATGGCGGACCAGTTCGGCGATGTTCCCGGACCAGTGGCGGAAATCGCGGTCCCCTTCCGCCATGGCCAGTTCCTGCGCCGGGTTCAAGTGCACCTGCAGCCCGTCGGCTTCCAGCATGGTGACCGCTTCCAGCGCTTTCTCAACGGGCGTGTTCGGGTTGACATTGGCGAAGACGACGCCATCGGGGTTTTCGTCGCGCACCACCCGGTAGGAATCGCGCAGCCGGGGATCGCGCAACGCCGCCGCCTGGGAACCGACGGCGACGGCCACGCCGTTGCGGGCGGCCAGTCGCGCCAGGCGGCGGTTGATCTCCGTCACCAGCGATGTTCCGCCCGTGATGGCGTTGATCAGCAAGGGCATGGTCAGCCTTTTGCCCATCCACGGTACGGAAAGATCGACGGCGCGAAAATCAACCGTCGGAAGGGCGTCATGGAGGAGCCGCACGTCTTGAAATCCGTTCGAGAGGGGACCGTCGTCCAAGGCGAGGGCTTGCCGGATGTGGTCGAGTTTGCGTTGCTGGCGAATATCCAAAAGATGTTCCCCCTAGAAGATCGCCCAAGCCGGGGCGCAAGTACCGCTGCTTCTTCTCCCCGCAGCCGTTTTCGCTTGCCCTGCGGCCCAGTCGCCGTTCATGCTGCCCTGCTCATTGCACGATGGGAGAAGGCAGACGGTGATGAGACAAGCCTATTCGGAATCCTTGGCGGCGCCAGGCTTGCGCGAGAGAGCCACTTTGCCGGTGCGCACCATCTCGACGATGCCGTGGTCAGCCAGGACCTCGCAAAGGGCGTCGATCTTCGTCTCTTCGCCGGTCAGTTCGATGACCATCGTCTCGCGGTTTACATCGACGATCTTGGCGCGGAAGATCTCGACGATATCGACGATATCGGAACGGGTCTCCGGACGAGCCTTCACCTTGATCAGCGCCAGTTCCCGCTCGATCGAAGGTTCCGCCGTCAGTTCCACGATTTTGATCACGTCGACCAGTTTGGAGAGCTGGTTGACCACCTGCTCCAGATTGCGGTTATCGCCTTCCACCACGATGGTGATGCGGGTGACGTCGGCTTCTTCCGTATAGCCGGCGGTGATGCTCTCAATGTTGAAAGCCCGCCGGGCGATAAGGCCGGCGATGTGCACCAGCACGCCGGGGCGGTTTTCGACCAGCACAGCGATCGTATGGCGCATATCACTTAACCTCCCCGTTGATCATCTGGTCCAAAGGCGCGCCGGCCGGGACCATGGGCAACACGTTCTCATCGGCGCAGACGCGGATGTCCATCACGACAGGACCCTCTGTCGCCAACGCTTTGGCAATGACTTCCGGCATTTCTTCCGGCCTCTCGGCCCGCAGCCCCGTGGCGCCGAAAGCCTCCGCTAGCCGCACATAATCGGTGCCGCCGTTGGCGAAACGGGTATAAGAGTAGCGCTGGTTGAAGAACAGCTTCTGCCACTGGCGCACCATGCCGAGGACGTTGTTGTTGAGAATGGCCATCTTGAGCGGCAGTCGGTGCTCTACAGCGGTAGCCAATTCCTGACAGTTCATCAGGAAGGAGCCGTCGCCGCTGATCAGCACCACCGACTTATTCGGTTGCCCCATCTGGGCGCCGATGGCCGCCGGCAGGCCGTAGCCCATCGTGCCCAGTCCGCCGGAGGTGATAAAGGAGCGGGGCCGCTGGAAGCGGTAGTACTGAGCCGCCCACATCTGGTGCTGGCCCACATCGGTGACGATGACGGCTTCACTCTTCGTCTGGCGGTCGATCTCCTCGATCACCGATTGCGGTTTGATCACGTCGTCGCTCTTCTGGTAGCTCAGGGGCGCCTCTTCGCTCCAGCGAGTCACCTGAAGGCGCCAATCCTCCCATCGTCTTCCGCCTTCGCCGGCCAGGTCGGCCATGGCGCTTTCCAGCGCGGCCAGGCTCCAGCGCAGGTCCCCGACGACAGCCAGATCAGCGACGACGTTTTTGTTCACTTCCGCCCGATCGATGTCAAAGTGGGCAACGCGCGCATTGGCGGCAAACCGCGTCAAAAGGCCTGTCACCCGGTCATCGAAGCGAACGCCGATGCCGACAAGAAGGTCGCATTCCATGACCGCCCGGTTGGCCGCCACAGTGCCGTGCATCCCCACCATACCCAGGAACAAGGGATCGGTAACGGGGATCGCCCCCAGTCCCATCAGGGAACCGATCAGGGGGATCCGGTGGGTCTTTACGATCCGCCGCAGCAGCGGCGCCGCTTCAGCGTTGATGACACCGCCGCCGACGAAAAAGAGGGGTTTTTTCGCCTCAGCCAGCGCCTGCGCCACCGCCTCGACCTCTGCGGCCTTGCCTTCCGCCTGCGGTTTGTAGCCCCGTAACCGCACCGTCTCAGGGTACTCGAAATCGATTGTCGTCGTCATCAGGCATTTGGGCACATCGATGACGACCGGGCCCGGACGGCCCGTCCGGGCGATGTAGAAGGCTTCCTTGATCACCCGGGGCAGATCCTTGGCGTTTTTGACCAGGTAGTTGTGCTTGGTGATCGGGGCCGTGATCCCGGTGATGTCCGCTTCCTGAAAGGAGTCCTTGCCGATGACGGAAAGAGGAACCTGACCGGTGATGCAGACCATCGGCACAGAATCCATATAAGCGGTGGCGATGCCGGTGATCAGGTTCGTCGCCCCCGGTCCCGAAGTGGCGAAACAGACGCCCACCTTCCCCGTAGCTCGGGCATACCCGTCCGCGGCATGGGCAGCGCCTTGTTCGTGCCGGGTCAGAACATGCCGGAGTTTGCAGTCATAAAGGGCATCATAGAGCGGCAACACCTGACCGCCCGGATACCCGAAAATCAGTTCCACCCCTTCCTTCTCAAGACTGGTGACGATGGCTTGCGCTCCGGTCATCTTCATCCCTGACACCTCATCTTTCAGTTATTCCTTGTTGATAAATAGAAAACCCCCGCCGCTTGATCAAAGCAAGAGGCGAGGGGTCTTTCGCGGTACCACCCTTGTTCGACCGTCCCGGATGACGGAACAGCCCTCGGCGAGGCAAGGCAGGCTTGCCTCCGGTCCCATAACGACGACCAGCCGGCGCGGCTTAATCAGGTCAAACCCCTTTCAGCCTGCTCCTTGGAGAGGATTTTCCCGCCAGAGGCCGCAGTGCCGTCTTTCAGCCAGGGACGGCTCTCTGGTGACTGCGGGGGATCGCGGTACTCTTTCTCCGCATCGGATTTCCCATCACTTTTTCATTGGCTGACCATTCCTTGACGAATCGTTCCCGATGGTGGTTTCTCTTTATTGTATACAGGAGCCAAAATCCTTTCAAGGGGTTCCGATGAAATTTCCGTTAACAGTCGCCTTGCCTGCGATTGTGGTCTTTTCCCCTCTTTGTTACAATATAGCTGGCAAAAGAGGTTCCTCAGGGGGCACAGCGATGGGCGCATTGAAAGAGACAGCCCAATGGGTTGTCACGACATACGGCGATCTGGGCTTATTCGTCGGACTTTTTCTCGAATTTATCGGCTTCCCCTTCCCTGGTGAACTGTCACAAGCCTTCGCCGGCTTCCTCATCTCCCAAGGACACCTGAACCTGTATATCACCCTGCCCGTCTGCATCGCCGGCAGCCTGCTCGGTTCTATGGCCGCCCATGTCATCGGCAGCCGTTACGGACACCGTCTCCTCTATGAATGGGGTCCCCGCTTGGGGCTGAAACGACGCTATATCGAGAAGTCGGAGAGCTGGTTTCGCCAAAACCGCCTTTCCATGATCTTGTTCAGCCGCTGGGTCCTTGGCGTCCGTCACGTCACCCCCTATTTCACCGGTCTGGTCGGCATGCCCTTTTGGGAAGCTTTCTTCTGGAATCTGATCGGCTCTGTCCTCTGGTGTGTACCCTTGGTTTCCATCGGCATTCTCGTCGGGGAAGCCTATGAAGCTTTCATGCACGAGTTTCACCGCTACGTGAACCTCCTGGTCTGGGGCGCCGTCATCTTCAGCGGATTCTTCTACCTCTATTACCGGATGGCAACCCGGCCTAAGCTCCGGGAAAAAGAAGCGAAGGCAGAAGAGAACCCAAAACCGTAACCGCGTCGCATCGCTCGACGCGGTTTTTTATTGTGACAGGGTGGTTCAGAACCGGACCAGGACGAGGCCGGCGAAGGTGAGCGCCACCGCCAGCGACTGCAGTGCCGTCAAGCGCTCTTTGTAGATCCAGACGGAGAGAAGCACGATCACCAGCCCGTACAGGGAAAATACAGGTGAGATCACTGATGCTGGACCTTGAGAGAGGGCGTAGGCGTACAGTTGAAGACCGCCGAAGGATCCGACGCCGCTGGCCAACCCCCAGCCCAGTGTGGACAATCGCTTCTTTGGCGTGATGGCGCTCAGTTCCTCCCGGTGCCGAAAGATGAAATAGATGAGCGGAAAAAGATAGCTGAAAAAAAGCACGGCGCTGTTGTCCAGTCCCATCTCCTGGGTCACCTTGAGCCCGCCGTTGCGCACGGCGAAGAGGAGCGTGCTCAGCAAGACAAGAGCCAGCCAGCGCAGCGACCCGCCTGCGCCTCCGGCGCCGCCAGGCCTCAGCCCGATTAGGATGATGGCGACGACAATGCAAAAGACGCCGGCAGCCTTAACCCATCCCAGCGTCTCTCCATAGACCAGGACCGAGAGCAGGATGACAAGCACCACATTCATATTGACGATCGGCGACGCCAAACTGGCCGGCCCTGTCTCCAAGGCCCGCATAAAAGCGAAATTGCCCCCGGCAGAACCGAGGCCGATCACCAGCCCGGCCAGCAGGATGAGCATCCCGGCGGCAGCGCCGCCACCCAGCCAGGTAAGGAGAAAGCCAAGAGTTCCTGAAAGGTACAAGCCGATTAAGACCATCGACGATGGAACGCCCTGCATCTGGCCCACCTTCATCCCGAATCCGGCGAGCCCGAAGACGACAGCGCTGATCACAGCGATGAAAAGCCACATGAAATCCCGTTCACCTCATCTATTGCGATTGCTGGCGCAAAGAGGCGCCTGCCCTGCCCTACCCGGCAAGACGGAGGCGCCTGACTGTTGTCGTTTTATTGTTTTTCCCTATAACGATTCCATGCGCTGCGACGAAAAAACATCTACCGCCGACGATCGCCCATGAACCCTCAGCGCACCAGCAGTTGAATCGCTTTCCGGCGCGCGCTTGATGAGTTATCGGCCGAAACGATGAGCATCCGTTCACGAGCGTAGACGCCGCAACGGATATAATCCTCCTTCGACAGTTGGACCTCTCTCTCTCTCGGGCTGTAATCGAGTAATTGAAAGTCGCAGAGTTCATTCGGCTCATAAACAAACAACCAATACAATTCCGTCACCTGCCGGCTCGATCAACCGTACCGGCTCTCGGGTTTCCGGTTGGTCTTATCGATTTATTGCATTACTAATTTTTATTTCATGGATGTTTCCCTCAATTCCTGCTTTTTCTGTGCAAAAAAAATACAAGTTGCTCACTTTTTTCGTTGCAAAGAAAATCCGCCCCCAGGTGACCGGAGACGGAAAAACATTTTTATGAGAGGATGCTCTTTGTTTAACCGATTGCTGCCGCTTTCCTACCATCACATGATAGGGGGGATCAGGGCAAAGGATTCTCCAGGCTTACCCCTCTTTGCTGGTGGCAGCGAACACAGTACGCTGATTTTTCGGTATGGCATTTGTAGCAAAACCGTTCCGGATCGCGGTTGGTGTTGACAACGCGACCATGCGCCCGTTCCCATTCGGCCAGATCGCCATGCGGATTTTGATCCTTCGTCAACGCAAAATAGCCCACGAGGGCGAAGGCGACGACGATAAGGAGCGTGAGCAGGCGCGCAAAGGGCGACCCGTTCACCGGTTAAGCCTTCGCCCGCTCGGCGGCGACGACCTGGAAGGCCTCTTCGGCGGCGGCGATGGTGAAGTCGAGGTCCTCTTTCGTCATGGCCAAGGAGAGGAAGGCGGCTTCGAACTGGGAGCAGGCCAGGTAGACGCCGCGATCCAGCATCGCCCGGAAATAAGTCCCGAAGGCGGCCGTGTCGGAGGTGCAAGCGGAGGCGAAGTCGACGACCGGCCTGTCGGTGAAGAATCCGGTCAGCATGGAGCCGACGCGGTTCGTCCAGACAGGGACACCGGCCTTTTCGGCAGCCTTCGCCAGGCCATCGGCCAGGTAGGCCGCCTTCTCATCAAGGGCGGCATAGGTTCCAGGCCGCTTGAGGATCTCCAAGGTGATGATACCGGCCGTCATGGCCAGGGGGTTGCCCGAAAGGGTGCCCGCCTGGTAGATGGGACCAGCCGGCGAGACTTTTTCCATGATCTCGGCCTTGCCGCCGTAAGCGCCGACAGGCAGACCGCCGCCGATGATCTTGCCCAGGCAGGTAAGGTCCGGTTCTACGCCGTAGAGGGTTTGGGCGCCGCCGAAATCGACGCGGAAACCGCTCATGACCTCGTCGACGATCATCAGCGCGCCGTACTGGCGGGTCAGTTCGCGAACGCCTTGCAAGTAACCCGGCGCGGGCGGCACGACACCCATGTTGCCGGGAACGCCTTCAATGATGATGGCGGCGATGTCATCGCCGGCCTCTTGGAAGATCGCCTTCAATGTCTCCAGATCGTTATAGGGGGCGGTGATGGTGTTGTTGGCGATGTTGGCAGGCACGCCGGGGCTGGTGGGCACGCCGAGGGTCAGCGCCCCCGAACCGGCCTTGATCAACAGGCTGTCGGCGTGGCCGTGGTAGCAGCCTTCGAACTTGACGATCTTGCTGCGGCCTGTGTAACCGCGGGCGAGGCGCAGGGCGCTCATGGTGGCTTCCGTGCCCGAGTTGACCATGCGCACCATGTCCATGGCCGGGAAGGCTTCCAGGATCAGCTTGGCCAGGCGGCTCTCCAGCTCTGTCGGCGCGCCGTAAGAGGTGCCTCGGTCGATGGCCGCTTTCAGCGCCTCCGATACCTCGGGATGGGCATGACCCACGATCATGGGGCCCCAGGAACCGACATAGTCGACATACTTGTTGCCGTCCACGTCATAGAGGTAGGCGCCTTCGGCGCGCTCGATGAAGACCGGGTTGCGTCCGACCGATTTGAATGCCCGCACGGGGCTGTTCACCCCGCCGGGGATCAAGGTCTTCGCTTCAGCAAACAGTTGTTCCGAACGATCATACATCCGGCTCAAAAAAGTCGCCCGCCTTTCCAGCACGTTTTATGATGTTTCTCTTTCCCTTAACGGCTTTTCTTCTCGAAGAGACACTTGCTTGATGTTGCTACGACAGAAACTGTCGCCCTTCAGCGTCTGTTGCATTGATGCTTCTTTTCGCCAAGAGATCCGAAAAAACCTTTTACGAAAGCAGCACCCACGCGGGGTCACCAAAGACCCCGCCTCGCGGGTGCTGAATATGGCATAGTTCCCTTATGCTTCTTCAGTGAAGTAACGCATGCTCGTCTTCTTCAGTTCCTCCGTAGAGAAGAGCAAGCGGTAGTTGGTGATCCCCGTCGCCGCTGAGATGCGGCGGGCCACCGCTTCACAATCGTCACGGCTCTCCCCGTGAATCATGGTGAAGTGGCTGTAGGGCCAGCCGTCGAAGCGGGGGCGCTGGTAACAGTGAGAGACCTCGGGGAAGGTGGCCATGATCCGGCCTACCTCTTCAGCCCGCTCCTCCGGCACATCCCAACAACCCATGCCGTTGGCGGTAAAACCCACTTCCCGGTGGCGCAGGGCGACGCCGAAGCGGCGCATCAGCCCCTCTGCATGGTAGCGGCGCGCGCGGGCGATCACGTCCTCTTCCGTCAGACCCACCTGTTCGGCCAGCGCCGCAAAAGGCCGCGGCACAACAGGCAGGTCCTCTTGCAAGAGGCGAATCAGCTTCTTATCGATTTCTGTCAGCATTGCCTGGGCTTCCCTCCCGTGCGTCATTCCACCGCTGCGGCAGCGGTCGGGCTCTGCTTGTCCAGTTTGAAATCGACTTTGATCTTGAAAAAGCGCAGGGCCGGCAGGTTATGAACCTCACAACCCGTCTTTTCCCGGATCTCGTCGAGCACCTTGTCCATGTACTCCGGCGAAGGCGTGATCAACGTAAACCAGAGGTTAAACTCGTGCTCCCGCAGGTAGTTGTGGGTGACGCCGGGGTAGCTGTTGACGACCTCAATGGCCAGGTCGAGCTTATCGGCAGGCACTTTCATGGCGCAGAGGGTCGACTTGTAGCCAAGGGCGCGGGAATCAAAGATGCCGCCGATGCGGCGAACGAGCCCATCGTCCTTGAACCGCTGCACCCGCTCGATCACATCGGATTCGGTCGTTCCCAGCGTTTCGGCCAGTTGCTTGTACGGTTCGGCAACGATAGGGAAGGATGACTGGATGATGGTGAGCAGGCGCCGATCCAGATCATCAAGGTGCATGGCTTAATACCCCTTCCGGCCATGGTAGAGGCACCAGGGCTCTTCGGCCATAAAGTTCTGGTTGTGGTAGTAGTAGGCGCGAGCTCGGCAGCCGCCGCAAGCATAGCGGTATTTGCAAGAGCCGCAGCCGCCTTCATACTTCAGCGTGCGCAATTCTTCGAAGATGGGGGCTGTTTTCCAGATCTCCGAGAAGGGCTTTTCGCGGACATTGCCGGCGGAGATGTTCAGGTAGGCGCAGGGTTGGACGACACCGACAGGCGAGATGATGCAGTAGTGGGTGCCTGCGAGACAGCCGCGGGCATAGCGTACATCCATGCCCATCTCCTTGGCGATGCGCATGAACTGAGGCGCGCAGGTCGGCTTCAGTTCGATGTTGACCGTCTTCTGCTTCTCCATGATCTCCGTCAGGATCTCTTCATACTGCTCCGCCTTTAGCGACTCTTCCTCGATGCTGACAGCCCGGCCGGTGGGCACCAGGAAGAAGGTGTGGTGGCCGACGGCGCCGATCTCGACGGCGAAATCGGTGATCTTATGAACCTCATGACGGTTCCAGTCCATAACAGTCGTGTGGATCTGGAAAGGCAGACCTTCCTCACGGCAGTTCTCCATCCCGCGAACCGCCTCATCCCAGGCGCCGGGGTAGCGGCGGAAGTCGTCATGCTTTTTCTTATCCAGCGAGTCGAGGGAGATCCCCATCCCCATGGCGCCGGCCTTTTTCAGATCACGGGCCAGTTCGCGCGTAATCAGTGTGCCGTTGGTGCCGAAGACAGAGCGCAGCCCCTTCGAGGTGGCATAAGCGACCAGTTCGACGATATCGGGCCGCATGAGCGGCTCCCCGCCGGAGAAGATCATGATCTTAAAACCGGCCTTGGCGATCTCATCGAGCAGTTGCTTGCCCTCTTGCGTGTTCAGCTCCTGATCCGCCTTCACCCCCGCATCACGGTAGCAGTGGTCACAGAACATATTGCACTGGTTCGTCGTATTCCAGGAAATAATCAAGAAAGAGCCCCTCCTTTTTCGGTGGATAAATATGACTTTTCTGTCTAGTTATAATTTAGAGGCGCCGTTTTACGTCGCGCAATACCCCCGCTTCACGCAATGATGGCAGAAGCTTGGGGTGTATTGGCGCAGTGAGCGATTTGAGCGGAGCGGCGAAGAGCGAGCGAGACGGCAGAGCGAAAAAGGCGCGCCACGACATGCAGAACAACCCTAGTCGTTTGGCGCGCCCGCTCTGACGTTGAGCGAGCCGCCGCGGAGCTCTTAGCGAGCGGAGGCGATACGCACCCTGCCTACTCGTTCATCCACCGAATCGCATCCTTCGCATGATAGCTGATGATCAGATCCGCCCCGGCCCGCTTCATGCTGAGCAGGATCTCCAGGGTGATCCGCTTCTCATCGATCCAGCCCTGGGCCGCAGCCGCCTTGACCATGGAGTACTCGCCGGAGACGTTGTAGACGGCTACCGGCAGGTCGAAGGTCTCCTTCAGCCGGCGGACGATATCCAGGTAAGCCAGACCGGGCTTGACCATGATGATGTCGCAGCCCTCTTGGATATCCAGCGCCGTCTCGCGGAGTGCCTCAGTGCTGTTTCCAGGGTCCATCTGGTAGGAGCGGCGGTCACCCCACTTCGGTGACGACTCGGCCGCCTCCCGGAAGGGACCATAGAAGGCGGAGGCGTACTTAGCCGAATAGGACATGATCGGCACGCCCTCAAAACCAGCCTCGTCCAGACTGTCGCGGATGGCGCCCACCCGGCCGTCCATCATATCAGATGGGGCGACCATGTCAGCGCCCGCTTCGGCATGGGAGACGGCTGTTCTGGCCAGGTAATCGAGAGAGGGGTCGTTGAGGACGCAGCCGCCATTGACGATGCCGCAATGGCCGTGGTTCGTGTACTGGCAGAGGCAGACATCAGTGATGACGTACAGCTCGGGGCAGGCGTCCTTGACCGCCTTGACCGCCTCCTGGACAATGCCGTTGGGATCATAGGCGCCAGAGGCCACCTCATCCTTTTCGGGCGGGATGCCAAACAGCTCCACCGCCCGGACGCCGGCTTTGTAAGCATCAACCGCCTCTTTGACGATGTTGTCGACAGAGAGCTGGCATACGCCCGGCATGGAGCTGACGGGATTGACGACGTCTTTCCCCGGAACGGCGAAGAGCGGGTAGATCAGGTCTTCCGGACGAAGATGAAATTCCCGCACCATGTCGCGCAAAACCGCCTTCTCCCGCAGGCGCCGGGGCCGCTGAATGGGGTAGCCGGAAAGGATGTGTTTCATCCCCTTGATTCCCTCCCAATCAAGATCAGGTAAGGTCACGCAAGCATCGCCTTCATGCTGCCGGTTACTCGGCGATGCCGATCTCCTCGTCCGTCAGGTAGCAAGCCGGATCGGACTCCCAGAAGTCGCCCGTGACGGCCTCGGCGCGAGGACGGAAGTTACCGTTGCAGACGTTCAGCCACTTGCACTTGGCACAGCGGCCTTTGAGCAGGGGCTTGCGGTCCTTCAGGCCGGCCAGGATGGGGTTGCTGGCGGTGTCAGTCCAGATCTCTTTAAAGGGCCGTTCCTTCACGTTGCCGAAGGTATGATTCTGGGAGAACTGATCGGGGTGGACAAAACCTTGGGAATCGACGTTAGCGAAGGCGATTCCGGAGCGGTTGCCGCCGTTCAGTTGCATCAGCTTCCAGATCTTCTCGGCCAACTCGGGGTTCTTATCTTTCGTCTTCAAGTAGAGGTAGACGATGTCGGCGTGGTTATCCACAGTGAGCAGCTCGCAGTTGAAGCCGCGGTTGAAGAAGTCGACAGCCTTTTCCATGAGCAGGTCCATGAAGGCGCGCGATTCGGCATGGCTGACGTCTTCTTCGGTCATGTTGCTACCGCGACCCGAGTAGACCAAGTGATAGAAGCAGACGCGAGGGATCTTCTCTTCTTCAATCAGGTTGAAGATATTTTCAATATCGTTAAAATTGTGGCGGTTGATGGTGAAGCGCAGGCCGACGCGCTGACCGATGGCCAGGCAGTTGCGGATGCCGGCCAAGGCGTCTTCGAAGGCGCCTTTCTTGCCGCGGAACTTGTCGTTGTTCTCACCGATGCCATCGAGGCTGATGCCCACATAGCCGACGCCGTATTTCTTGATCTCCTTGGCCACGTCAGGCGTGATCAAGGTGCCGTTGGTGGAGAAGGTGACGCGGATGTTACGCTTGGTGGCATGGGCGACCAGGTCGAAGATGTCGGGGCGCATGAGCGGCTCGCCGCCGGAGAGCAGCAGAACAGGCACATTGAAATCGGCCAGGTCATCAATAAACCGGATTGCCTCTTTGGTCGTCAATTCGCCGGGATATTCGATCTCGTCCGAGTCAGAATAGCAGTGGATGCAGTGGAGGTTGCAGGTCCGGGACACGTTCCAGGCCACCACCGGCCCGTAACCGGCTACGGCGCCGTCGCGCTGCCCTTTGGAACCATGGGCATAACGCAGGCTGTCGCCGAAGTTTTCTACGCCGCAGAGCAGTTTACTTACCCCGATCATGGTGTTCCTTCCTCTCCCGTTTTTCAATCAAATGAAAAACTAAATAAATTTATTAGACAATAAGGGCAAAAATCGTCAATTGCAGGAAGCCTGTTACCGCAGCTCCGTCATCGCCGGGCGCCAAAACAATATCAGCCTGCGCCTTTGCTAGACTTGCCGGAAAAAAGGCTTCCCCCCTCTGTTTGGAATAAAGCCGTAGGGGCTGGTTCGGCGAAGGATGCCTCCGTTGCGCTCACTCGTGGATGCCCCAGTGGGACAGCAACGCCTTCATCAGACCGGGAATGGTGTATTCGGTGGCCTCCACGTCCACAGGCAAGCCCAGTTCTCGCATCGTATCGGAGGTGATAGGGCCGATGGAGGCCATGGTCACGCCTTCGAGCAGCGCATTGCGCTCAGCCACATCTTCTACGCCGAGCATGTCGACAAAATTGCGAGCCGTAGAGGAACTGGTGAAGGTGATGGCGTGGATCAGCTTGTCTTGCAACATCTGGCGGAGGAGAACAGCGTCGCCGCCGCCGCGGACAGTCCGGTAGGCGACCACGTCGTCCACCTGGGCGCCAAAGGAGGCCAGCGCTTCAGGGAGGATCTTGCGGGCAATGTCGGCCCGAGGTAGCAGCACCTTGCGGCCCTGCCAATCATCGAGGTTTTTCAACCCTTCGATGATGGCCTCGGCGCGGTATTCTTCCGGCACGAAGTCGGTCTTCAGGCCGAACTTCTGCAGTTCCTTGCGGGTTTGGGGACCGATGGCGCAGAGGCGGATGCCGCAGAGCTCGCGGATGTCGTGACCGACGGCGAAGAAGCGCTCAAAGAACCGCTGTACACCGTTGGGGGATGTGAAAATGATCCACTCATATTCATGAACCTTGGCGATGGCTTCTTCCAGCGGCGCAGGATCCTCCGGTTCTTGGATATCGATAGTGGGGAACTCCCAGGGCTCGCCACCCATTTCTTCCAGGCGGGCAGCGAAAGCCGACGCCTGCTGGCGGGAGCGGGTGACAACGATGCGCTTACCGAAGAGCGGTTTCTCTTCCAGCCAGGCCAGTTTCTCGCGCAGCTTGACTACTTCGCCGACGATGATGATGGCCGGGTTCTGGAAGGCGGCTTCTTTCGCCTTCTGGGCAATATCAGCCAGGGTGCCCGTCAGGGTGCGCTGTTCCGGCCGCGTGCCCCAGCGGATCAGGCCTACCGGCGTTTCCGGGCTGCGGCCGTGTTCCATGAGCTTCGCGGCGATATGGGGCAGATTGCCCATGCCCATCAGGAAGACGAGGGTGCCGATGCCGGTGCTGATTTTGGCCCAATCGATAGCCGAGTCTTCCTTGGTAGGGTCTTCGTTGCCGGTGATGACGGCGAAATTGGAGGTGAAATCGCGGTGGGTGACGGGGATGCCGGCATAGGCCGGTACGGAGATGGCCGAGGTGATGCCGGGGACGATTTCAAAGGGGACGCCGGCTTCGCGGAGCACCTCCGCTTCTTCGCCGCCGCGACCGAAGACGAAGGGATCGCCGCCTTTCAGACGGGTGACGATCTTACCTTCCAGGCCTTTGACCTTGAGGACCTCGTTGATCTCTTCCTGTCTATAGACATGCTTATCCGGCCCTTTGCCGACAAAGATCAGCTCGGCGTCAGGCCGCGCATAGGTGAGCAACCGGTGACCAGCCAGGCGATCGTACACAAGCACCTCGGCTTTTTTGATGCACTCCAACCCTTTCACGGTGATGAGGCCCGGATCCCCCGGTCCGGCGCCGACCAGATAAACCTTCCCTACCTTTTGCTTCATCGCAGATCCGTCTCCTGTCTTACTTGGATTAATATCTCTCTGGCCCCCTGTTGCAGCAATTTTTTGGCCAGACGGACGCCCGCTTCTTCGGGATCAGCCGGATCGCCCTCCACACGGTCGCGGCAGATCGTTCTGCCATCGAGGGAGGCGACGACACCGTCGACGATGAGTTTGCCGCCTGACAAACGACCGAGCGAACCGATGGGAACCTGGCAACCGCCCTCCAGGGTGCGAAGCAGCGCCCGTTCGGCGCGAACACAGAGGGCCGATTCGGCGTGGTTTAAGGCGGCCACAAGTCGGCCGATCGCTTCGTCGCCTTCGCGGATCTCGATGCCCACGGAACCCTGACCGACAGCCGGCAGGCACATGTCGACGGGTATGTATTCAGTGATCTTCTCGGCCCAGCCGAGGCGCTTCACACCTGCTGCAGCCAGGATCAGACCGTCGAGGTTTTGTTCTTCCATCTTGCGCATCCGCGTCTGCAGGTTGCCCCGGATGTCGACGAGTTCCAAGTCGGGCCGCACCTTCCAGATCTGGGCCTTGCGGCGCAGGCTGGCCGTGCCGACCTTCGCGCCCCGGGGCAGCTCTTCAAGACCGCCGCCGTTGCGGGAGATCAGGATGTCGCGGCAGTCCTCGCGGACGCAGATGGCGCCGATCGCACAACCTTCGGGTAAAAGGGTAGGCAGGTCTTTCATGGAGTGGACGGCCATGTCAATCTCGCCATTCAGCATGGCCACTTCCAATTCCTTCGTGAAGAGCCCCTTGTCGCCGATCTTGGCCAGGGCCACGTCGAGGATCTTGTCGCCCTTCGTCTTGATATGCTTGACTTCAAAGGCTTGCTCCGGATAGAGCTCCTTCAATCGTTCAAGCACCCAGTGGGTCTGCCAGAGGGCGAGGGCGCTGTCCCGGGTTCCGATGACAACGGGTCGTTGAAGTGCTGACATTACGGCTGACTCCTTCTATCAGATTGATCGTCGCGGCCTTTGGACCGCTGTCCGGCGATCTCGAGAGAAAAGAGGTTTTGCAGGATCTCTGAGTAGAGGTGACCTTCCGGGCCGGCCGCATAGTGGCGGATCTGGGTGATGGGGTCATGGAGCAGTTGTTTGACAATCGATGATGCCATGGCGCCGATGATCTTCTGGTCTTTTTCAGAGAGACTTTTCAGCTTCGCTAAGACGCGCTCCAATTCTTTCTCCCGGATCGCCTCCCCTTTGTTTTTTAGCGCGACGATGGTGGGTACGACAAAGAGAGAATTGAGCCACTTGAGAAACTCGGCGATCTCCTGTTCCACGATGAGTTCGGCTTCGGAAGCCGCCTTTTGGCGTTGGGCCAGGTTCTGGTCGACGACGCTCTGCAGGTCGTCGATATCGAAGAGATGCACAGCGGGCACGGTGGCCACGGCGGGATCGATATCCCGGGGAACAGCGATGTCGATCAAGAAAAGCGGGCGGTCGGGACGGGTGCTCATGACCTTTTCCACCAGTTCGCGCCGGATGACGTAGTGAGTCGCCGCCGTGCAGGAGATGACGATGTCGGCCTCCTCCATCCGCGCCGCGATCTCGTCATAGGAGACGGCCTTGCCACCGCAGCGGCGCGCCAGTTCCTCGGCCCGTTCGCGGGTGCGGTTCGCCACGAGCACCGTCGTGACACCGTTGGCGATCAGGTGGGTCAGGGTGAGTTCGCTCATCTTGCCGGCGCCCAGGATCAAAGCCGAGCGGCCTTCCAAGGTGGTAAAGACCTGTTTGGCCAGCTCAACGGCTGTATAGGAGATGGACACGGCATGCTGGTCGATGCCGGTCTCTGTGCGGATGCGCTTGCCGACGGTGATAGCCTGCTGAAACCAGGTGTTTAGGATGCTGTTAGAGGTTCCTGCCTCACAAGCCGCCTGGTAGGTTCGCCGGACCTGGCCCAGGATTTGTGTCTCGCCGAGCACCATCGAATCGAGACCGGCAGCGACGCGGAAGAGATGGCGGATGGCGTCATAGAGGGTGTGCGTATAAAAGAAATTGGCGAATTTGTCTGCTTCCAGCTTGCCCGACTGGGTGAAAAAACGGCGAACGGCTGCTAGCCCCTTTTCAATGTCTGTCGTTGCCGCGTAGATCTCCGTCCGATTGCAAGTAGACAAAATGGCGCAGCCTTCAATGGCCGGTTCCGCGTGAAGGCGGCGCAAGGAATCGATCAGGATATGCTCCGGGAAAGAGAGCTGCTCCCGGATCTCTACCGGCGCCGTTTTATGGTTTAAGCCTACGACGAAGATAAACACTTGGCAATTCGCTCCTTGAGGGCTTGTTCGTCGCCTGCTTGGATGCACTCCAGCAGTCCAGCTTCAGCCAAGGTCTCGAAGATCGCCTTGCGCCGGGCCGGGTCGGGAACCTCGCGCAGCACCTGCTCGCGGAGGCTTTTCATTATCCGCAAGTACTCGCCATACTCCTCGCCAAAGGTCGCCTCCAGTTTCTCGCGGACGCGACGGGCGATGGCCGGGCTGCATCCGTTGGTGGAGATAGCGATGGTCAAATCTCCCCGCCGGACAACGGCGGGCACGAAAAAATTGCAAAGTTGCGGGATGTCGACTGCATTGATCAAAATGTTGCGCTGTAAGCAGTCGCGGGCGACCTGCTCATTGACGGTTGACACATCGGTGGCGGCGATGACGACCATATATCCGGCGGCATCTCCATCCTGATACTCGCGCAAGTGGCAGCGAAGTTTGCCTTCGTCCACCCAACGTTGAATCTCCGGCGTAAGCGCCGGGCTGATGACGGTGACGCGGGCACCCACCTCCAAAAGGGATTCGATCTTTCGCTCGGCCACCTGACCGCCGCCGACGACCAGGCATGGTTGCCCCTCCAGCCTTAGCAGCAATGGATACAACAGCATAGCCCCTTTCTCTACCCCGACGGTAAAGGAATCTCCCATCGCAGGATGCTATCTCTCTCCGATCCTATTTACCGAGCCGTCATCTGAAAAATGCGCCGAAAGAGTCACCAATTTCCACGAAGCGTTCACAATGAATGATCTATTCACTCGCGTAGGTATGCCAGCCGCTGAGGAAATAGTTAACACCGAAATAGGTGAACAATACGGCCAAAAATCCGATGATCGCCATCCAGGCCGCGCGCGAGCCGCGCCATCCGTACGTGAACCGGGCATGCAGGTAGGCGGCATAGACGAGCCAGGTGATCAGCGACCAGGTCTCCTTCGGGTCCCAACTCCAATAACGGCCCCAGGCGAATTCCGCCCAAATGGCGCCGGTGATGATGCAGAGCGTCAGGAAGGGAAAACCGAGGGCGATCAAGCGATAGCCGATCTCGTCTAATTTTTCGGAAGCAGGAAAAGCGGCGGCCAGCCCCCGCGTAGCGCCGCTTTTTTCTGAAGCAACCTTCCAGAGATACATAAGTCCGATGCCGAAAGAAAAGGCAAAAGCGCCGTAGGCGATCATGGCCGTTGTCACATGGATGGTCAGCCAGTTCGACTGCAAAGCGGGCATAAGCGGACGGGCGGCCCGCTCTGCCGGTGACATATCGACGGCCACATAGGCCAAGAGCAGCCAAGCGGTAGGGATGACAAAAGCACCAGCGACGGGGACTTGAAACTTCCGCTCGGCAAAGAGATAGACAAAGGCGATACCCCAGGAGAAAGCCAGCAGAAACTCATAGCCGTTCGTCAGAGGCACATAGCCGGCAACGATCGAGCGCATCGCCAAGGCTGCCGTGTTGACAACGACGCCGGCCGCGGTGACATAAAAGGCGATGCGGGCCAAGGCAGGCTTGCGCAGGACCAGAAAGCAGATATATAGGAAAGCAGCGAGGCCATATGCGGCAAAGGTGGCGTAAAAAAGCAGGTTTTCTTCCATGCCCATGATCGTTATGCCTCCATTCCTTTCCTGTCGGTATGGCAATAAGGCTCAATGAGTCTTTGAAACTCGTCGGCAAAGGCGATCTTGTTTTTCGCAGCCGTGCCGCCTACATGGAGCCGACTGCCGCCCTCGCGCGCCTCGACGACCGCCCGCACCTGACGGTGGAAGATGTAGAAGGAAAGGGCCAGCCCGATCAACAGCCATGCGCAGCCAAACCAGACGATATTGACACCGGGATCCCGGCGGATCGACAGGCCGGTGTAAGGCTTGTACTGGGGAAAAGTGACCTCGGCCAGGCCGCCGGCGATCGTCTCTGCCTTGCCGATCTCAGCCGCCCGCGCGTCTATCTGCTGGCGTCCTTTGTAGACGACAAAGACGATGCGGGGGTTATGGGGTTCACTCGATTTGGAGATCATCCCCCGCGCCGGATCGAAGTCAGGGATGTACTTGTAGACGAGGACCGCCAGGTCGGTTCCGGCCACAGGAATGACGTCGCCCTCTTCGACCGTATAGGCATGTCCCTCTGGATCATTCTTCGACGTGATTTTTGCAACAATGTGGGATCCATAAAAAGCCTGGTAGACCTTATACCCACGGTATTCCAGCGGGTCGTTGACCTGGATCTCCTTGGTCATGATCTCCCGGCCGTTTTCCAGCAGTGTGAGATTGCTGAACCAGTCGGCGATAGTGCCGTCTTCCCGGAAGACGGTTCGGAAGTCATTGACCTGGATCTCCAGGTTCTCATCTTTGGGCAGGCCCGGTACATCGGCAAAGCGAAAGGTCTTGCCCACCTCCGCCGGCATACGCCCCTCTTCTCCGCCATAGAGACCGACGACCCCGCCGATGAGGATGACCAGCATGCCTACATGGGATAGCAGTGATCCCCAGAGACCGAACCGCCCCTTGTCGGCGTATATGTAGTGTTTGCCGTCACGAGATTCAGAAAATACGCGGTAACCGAGGCGCTGCCAGAGTTCGGAAACATGGCGGGCCAACTCGTCGACAGGCTCAGGGCGTTCCGTCGCCAGCCCGCCAACCGACTCGGCGCCAGTAGGTAGCGACGGACGGGAGAACTGGCGCCAGATCCCCGGTGCCCGGTTGAAGGTGCAGATGAAGAGGTTCATCGCTAACAAGAAGAGCAGAATCATGAACCAGGAACTGTGGTACATGTCGATCAGACCGAGGGCGCTGTAGAGCGAGTACAAGGAACCGTATTGTCGGGGATCGCCGTTCTGCGGAATGACTGTGCCGATAATGGAAGCGACGGCGATGAGAAGCAGAAGGAACAAGCCGAGCTTCATGGAACTGAAAATATCCCAAATTCGATCCACAAGTCCTCTGTTAGTTCCGGAGGCATCTTCCCGTTCTTCCTGGGATTGGATCAACCTTCCTCACTCCTTCAATTCTCAACGTAACCTATTCTAGCACATCCCCCTAGAGGGAAAAAGGATATCCGTCACGTTTTAATAGGTTCGCTTTTCGATGTACTCGGCGATGACCGCCAGGGTGTGCCGCGTCGGGATGGCCGGAAGGCGTGTCAATTCCTCTTTCGCCTTGTCCAGGTAGCGGCGGGCGATGATCTGGCTGCGTTCGACGGCACCGGTCTCTTTGATGAGCTCGATAGCCCGGTAAACCTCATCCTGACTTTTTTCCTTCTTGGCGACCAGGGTTCGCAACGCCAGATCAGGGCTCTCTCGGAGCGCCTCCAGGATCGGCAGCGTCATGATGCCCTGGCGAAGATCGGAACCGATCGGCTTGCCCAGTTCTTTTTCATCGGCCGTCATGTCCAGGATGTCGTCGGTGATCTGGAAGGCCATGCCCAGGTGATGGCCATACATTTTTAAGGCCCGCACCGCCGAGGGATCTGCCTTGACGGCCATAGCGCCCAGTTGGCACGATGCGGCGATCAGGAGCGCCGTCTTCCGCTTGATCCGGTAGAGGTAGTCCCGGAAGGTCTGATGGACATCATAGGTGGCCTCCATCTGCTGGATCTCACCCTCGCACATCTCCACGCTGATCTTCGCCAGCACCGCCGTCATGGCAGGATCGTTCAACTCAGAGATCAGCAGGAGCGATCGGGCAAAGAGGTGGTCTCCCGTGTGCAAGGAGATGCGGTTACCCCAGCGCGCCCGGACGGTCGGGATGCCCCGGCGCGTCTTCGACTCGTCGACCACATCGTCATGAACGAGGGTGGCCATGTGGATCAATTCGAGGGCCACCGCCAGCGGCAGCAATCGCTCCAAGGCGTAGTTGTGAAATTTCCCGGCCAACAACACGAAGGCAGGCCGCAACCGTTTCCCGCCCGCATGAAGCAGGTGGCTCGATGCGGCGGTCAGTGTCGGCAGGGACGTGTCGACGTACTTTTGCAATTCCGCCTCAACCTTGGCCAGGTCGGCTTGGATCTCATGAAATAATTGAAACTGCATGCTGTCACCTGCTCCAATAACATGAATAAAGACACGCCGGTTGAGACGTGCCCTTACAGATCAGTTGTCCTTTGAAGGAGCATCCCCTTGGGTATCGCCCTTCACCGGGGGCTTTGCCTTCAATTCTTTTGTCTCTTCCCCGTCATTGCTGACAGCGCTTTTGAACTCATTGATCCCGCGACCCAGGGATCGGCCAATCTCAGGGAGCTTGCCCGCCCCAAAAATCAGCATGGCCACGACGAGAATCAATAACAGTTCCGGTATGCCTAAGGAACCCAACACCAAGCACCTCCCTGGCCAACGCCCGCGGGGACAGGCCAGTTCTTTCATTAAATTGGCTCGTTTGCAACGCGATTATGACGCAGTCCGCCGGGAACAGGCCGGCGATCGATGGTCGGGCCTCCTGCACGCTTCTTTGAGGGTATTATCGCACAATGGACGAGCGCTGTAAAGAAAGGGCCTTCGCGAAGCTTTTTCTGTCGAGGTAGCATTCCTGCCGGCGCGGCACAGATTCGCTGGCTATTTGGGAAAAGCTGGCGCTTGGTATAGGTTCCGATTCCAGCCAGTAACTATGAAGCGAAACCTTGGGAAGCAAAAATGAAAACGTCAAAAAAGGTGAAACGACCCTATGCGGACGGAAGGAGACGTTCTATGTCTTATCTCATGATTCCTCCCGGCGGCCATCAACTGCCGCCCCTCCCCTATCCTTACAACGCTTTAGAACCGGTGATCGGTGCGGAAACGCTGAAGCTCCACCACGACCGCCACCACTTGTCCTATGTGGAAGGATTAAACAAAGCGGAACGCAAACTGGTCGAAGCGCGCCAGCAGAACGATTTTTCCCTGATCAAGCACTGGGAGCGCGAGTTGGCTTTCCACGGTTCCGGTCACATCCTGCACAGCCTCTACTGGGCGATCATGGCCCTGCCCGGACGGGGCAGGCAACCAGGGCCCCATACGCGCGGCCAAGTGACCGCCTATTTCGGTAACCTCCGCAGTTTTCAAGAGCAGTTCAGCGCCGCCGCCGCGACTACATCAATGCCTGGTGGCAGTTGGTCAATTGGATCGAGGTGGAGACGCGCCTGCTGCTGGCCATGCAGGGTCAATTGCCGCTCATCCCGGGTAGTTACCGTTAAAGGGCCGACGAAAGACCAACGCCTGAAACAGGAAAGCCCGCAGGATCGCGGGCTTCTGGTCATTTCGTTGGTCATGGGCTGCTCAGGGCGATCTCCGGGCCCTAGCGCGGAGGCCCTTTGTCATTGCAATTCAGCCGGGACTTCCGTTTCCAGCATCGAGAAGCCGCAGCCGCCGCAGTGGACACATTCATGGGGTTGGTGCACACACATCAGCAACGGGTCGATCTCCGGGGCGGGAAAGATCTTGACTACCGCTTGCGTCATCTCAAGCGCCTCCTTGTCTCATTCTCATGCTCCGTCTTTTCTTGTCCGCCACTTTGTGAATGTGTTAATTTTCTTTTATTATAGGATGGCGCTGCAATATTTTCAAGTCTTTTCGCAAAAATGGCACGCCCCTTTTTCAAAAAATACTGTATCCTTCCCCATCAAAGGCCGGTTCGCTGAATGAGGCAGGCGGACCTGCGCCGGAACTTCCTTTAAGAGCAACATTCCGTCAACTTGTGCAATTTGTCATTTACTTTTCCTATCATCTCTCGTATAATATCCGGTGGTCTGCCAATAGCCGAGTAATAACGCGAGGGGATTTGTCCAGATGAACAAGTATGATGTGGCAATTATCGGAAGCGGACCTTCCGCGATTTTCGCAGCCTACGAACTTGTCGTCACATGTCCGTCCGCCCGAGTGATCATCCTGGAAGCGGGCAGCGATATCTACTCCAGGAAATGCCCCATCGCTGAAAAAAAATCGTCCCGTTGCGTCAAGTGCAACCCCTGTGATATCATGCGCGGTTTCGGCGGTGCCGGCGCCTTCTCTGACGGCAAGTATAACTTCACCACCGAATTCGGCGGATGGCTCCAGGAGTACCTGCCGGCGCAAGACGTGATGGACCTCATCGAATACGTAGATAGGATCAACCTGCACTACGGCGCACCTTCCGACCTGTTCAGCACTGAAAAGAGCACTATCGGTAAAAAGGCCCTGGCCCATGACCTGCACCTGCTCCACGCCAAGGTGCGCCACTTGGGCACCGAGAACAACCTGCAGATCCTGAAGAACCTCTTTGAATATCTCCACAAGAAAGTGACCCTCCTTTTCCGGACACCCGTGTCCGCCATCATCCCGAACGAAAAGAGCTTCCTGCTGGACATTGGAAAACCGGAAAAGATCGAATGCGACTACCTGATCGCCGCCCCCGGTCGAGCCGGTTCGGAGTGGTTCGCCAGCCAGTGCAAGCACCTGAGCCTGTCTCTTTTCAACAACCAGGTCGATGTGGGCGTCCGCGTTGAGATCCCCGCAGAGGTGTTCCAGCACATCACCGATGAGGTCTATGAAGCCAAGCTCGTCTACCGGACCAAACAGTACGGCGACTTGGTCCGCACCTTCTGCATGAACCCTTACGGCTACGTGGTGGCCGAGAACACCGACGGTATCATCACCGTCAACGGTCACAGCTACCGTGATGAGAAGTTGCACAGCCGCAACACCAACTTTGCCCTGCTGGTGAGCAACCGCTTCACCGAGCCCTTCAACGAACCCCACCAGTACGGCAAGCGGATCGCCTCCTTCTCCAACCTGCTCGGCGGCGGCGTCCTCGTCCAGCGTTTCGGCGACCTCGTCAAAGGCCGCCGCACCAATGAGCACCGCCTCGCCCAGAGCTTCACCAAGCCGACCCTGAAAGCCGTCCCCGGCGATCTCAGCCTCGTCCTCCCGAAACGCCACCTGGACAACATCGTTGAGATGATCTACGCCCTCGACAAGATCGCCCCGGGCATGGCCAACAATGACACCCTGCTCTACGGCGTAGAGGTGAAGTTCTACAGCTCTCGCCTGAAGTTGACCCATCAGTTGGAGACGCAGATCGCCAACATGTTCGCTATCGGCGACGGCGCCGGCGTGACCCGTGGCCTTTCCCAGGCCAGCGCCAGCGGTGTCCATGTGGCCCGGGTGATCGCAGCGCGTCTCCAACGGTAATCAGAATCGGACAGAATCCAAAAATAAAGAGAATCGGAAATAATCGGAGTCCCGAAGCCTGAAAGCCTCATCGGAACCTGTCACAACATGAAGCCGGATGCGATAAAAGCGCATTCCGGCCTTATCTTTTTTAAGGCTCCTCTCCCCTGTTGAGGTACGACGTCTCCTTGAAAAACGAATTTCCTAAAAAAACATACCCCATACCCCTATACAGTACAAGCATGATGGTGCTATAATATCGACGACATCAAAAGAAGGAGGTATAACTGTGCAACAGAAGTATAAGAGCATCGCCTTCCTCATCCCGCTGGCCTATCTCTCCCTGGGTCTCTACTATCCTATCTTCGGCTACGCAATGGCCCTCTGCATGGGCACAGCCATGGTCCTCGCCGCCTCGGACGGACGCAAATGGTGCGGGTCCCTCTGTCCCCGCGGCCTCCTTTACGACAAATTCCTCGGTTTCAACCGGAAAAAGCCTGTACCCGCCTGGCTGAAATCGAAACATGCCCGCAACATCTTCTTCGCCGTTTTCATGTCTGCCTTTATCTGGCGGCTCAGCCTGACCGGCGGCGACCTCTACAAGATCGGTTCTGTCTTCATCACCATGGGCATTATCTCGGGGACCATCGGGCTCGTTCTGGGCATCCTCTACAAGACCCGCTCCTGGTGCGTCATCTGCCCCATGGGCGTCATGTCCAGTTGGGTGGCTGCCCTGCGCGGTCGCGCCGGTGCCATGACCATCGCCGCAGACTGCAAGGAATGCCGGATCTGTGAACGCAAATGTCCCATGCAAATCCCCATCGTCAGCTACAAAGAGTCCCAGGTGGCCCCCATCGCCGATGCCGCCTGCATCCGTTGCGGCGAATGCGCCAGCGCCTGTCCGCGCGGCGTGATCAAGCGAAGCGGTGTCGATACGAGCACAAACCGTCCCGCCCAGGAATCGGTTTAACAGGCCAACGCAAAAGCAAAAAATAGCGCCCTGCCGCAATGCTCCCGCGGCAGGGCGTTTTTTTCGCTTCTTGACCTTCTTCATCAGATTCGAATGATCGGTTTCGATACCGTCCTCACCTCAAGGACGCCCGTATCGGGAAAGGCCTCGATCGTCCGGCCATGACTCCCTCCTGTATCCTCAGCCACGAGCGGGATGCCGAGCTTGCGCAAAGCCTCCTTGCAGGCCTCGATGTTGCGCAGGCCGATGCTTTTGGCACTGTCTTCAAAGCTGAACATACGGGCGCCGCCGGCCATCTTCGCCTTCAATCGGGTGCGCGAAGCCCCGGCTTGCACCAGCATATCGACCAATTCCGGCACGCCTGAGTCGGCGAACTTGGCCTTTTTGTAGGTGCTGGTCCGAGCCAGTTCCGTCGACGGCAGCATCACATGGACCATGCCGGCGATTTTTCGCACGTCGTCAAAGAGGGTGACCCCTACGCAGGAACCGAGGCCCAGCGTGCAGATCGAATCGGGCGCTTTGGCGATGTTGGAATCGGCGATACCGACTTTAATGACTGCCATAGCGGTGTACTCCCAAAGCAAAAAAGATTCTGCTGAACGCCTCTGGATCGGGCAGCAGGAAGATATGGCCCGTTGCGCCCTGGACCTTTTCGTTCCCTATCTCCACGCCGGGAGAGATCTCCCCATCGATCAGGATAGCGAAGTCGCTGCTCTTTCCCGTTTCCATCAACCCGAAGCTCAGGATCGCCCCTGCCATGTCGACGCAGAGGGAGGGCACGCTCGTCCGCAAATCAAAACCGGTGAAATCGGAGAGGGCCGTCAAGTAAGAGCCCGAGAGGATGTTCCCCACCTCCTGAAGCACAGACTGGGCCATGTCGGAAAGCTCCTCACTCTCGCCTGATTCACCGGTCACATCGCGCACCAGCGCCCTGCCTTCGGCGGCGCCCATCACAAAAAGCATGTTGCCGGCGATATCGCCTTCGATGCGGGAGAAGACGGTAGCTACCAGGTTTTCGGCGCCGCCCACATACTCGGTGATGTCGTTAAAGGGCAGAGAAAGCACCCGGTTGACGCGCATATCGACCGGCTTGCCCAGCAGGCGCGACAGTGCCGTCGCCGCATTTCCGGCACCGATGTTGCTCACTTCCCGCAGCACATCGAGATGAAAGTCGCTCATATCCCGGATAAAGTCCTGCATAGATTTCACCTCAACTATCTCGGCGGTCACCGGATGACCTCGCCGATCCGCTTGTCGGAGACTTTGATATGGTTGACGATCCAACTGACCAGCAGTTCACGGACCTGGTCCAGGCGTTCCTGGCTCAACCCTTTGTCGAGCAACTCCTTATTAACGTCATAGACCATTTTAATAAACCAGTTATGTTCTTCCCGATGCTTTTTGAAATCGTCATAGCCGTTGCGGAGCATGATCAACTCTTCCGCACCGAAGTGTTGAATCGTATAGCCGATCAGATAATTGACCGTTTCCTCGATTTTACGGTCGTCCCGGCATTCCACCGCGTCGACAAAGGCGTTAACCCGTTCTACCAGTTTCATATGCTGATCGTCTATGATGCCTATCCCGATGGACAACTCGTCCGTCCACTCCACTCTCATCGGTCGACTCCTTTCCTGTTCCGTTGTTCAAGCGGATCTGAAGTGTAAACGCCGGGCATGCAGCAGTCATGATTCGTCGTACTGTGATTATAGCATACTTTGGATTCGGTTCTGTACCACCTGTTTCAGTTCAGGTAAGACTAACCTGCGAAAGGCTTTCATGACCATAAAAAAAAGCGAGGCCGCAAAGGCTCGCTGTTTTTTATGCATCTTTCCCAACCCTTTCCCCTGTTCTTGTCACGGCACATCTCTTATGGGGGCGTCTTCCCCTCCGGCTTCGGCCTCTGCTCTCTTCTTCGGGCCGATCCAGCGGGCGATCCAGATGCTGATCTCATAGAGCAGATACATGGGCGCCGCCATAAGGGTCTGGGAGATCACATCCGGCGTCGGCGTGAAGATAGCGGCGATAACGAACATGAGCAAAAGCGCATACCGACGGTATCTCGCCAAGAAATGGTGATCGACAACACCGAGGCGGACGAGGAACATCAGCACCAGAGGCATCTGAAAGACAAGGCCAAAGGGGAGGATGAACCAGAGCGCGAAGGAGAGGTACTCACTGATGGAGATCATGGGTGTAAAATCGCCAAAGGTGATCAAAAAGGTCACCCCGATGGGGTAGACCGTGTAAAAGGCGAAAAGGACGCCTAATACCAACAGCAGCACCGAGATAGGCAGGATGATGTAGACCCACTTGCGCTCATGGGGATAGAGTGCCGGCATGACGAAAGACCAGATCTTCCATAAGATGACAGGCGAGGCGACGATCAACCCCGCAAAAAAAGACACTTTAATTGAGGCGAAAAAACCTTCCGCCGGTCGGACGATGACCGGCTTGATCCCCAGGTCCCCCATCGGTTTCGTCAGCAGGGCGATCAATTCTTGGTTCCAGTTGTAGGCCACAACCGTGCCCGCCACGGCGGCCACCAGCACCCAGATCAGCACCACCCGTAACTCTTCCAGGTGTTCCGTCAAAGGCATTGTTTTTTCGTCGTGATTAGATTCCGTCATGGGGCCGGTCGCCTCCTCAGAACTCCCGGAGAATCCGGTACAGGGTATCGCGCTGGGCCGGACGCTTGCCTGCGTCACCGATGGCCCGCACAATCTCGTCCATCGGGACGCGATGCGTTACGCCGGCGGCCCGGACGACGTTTTCCTCCAGCATGGTGCCGCCGAAGTCGTTGGCGCCGAAGGCCAGGGCCACCTGGCCCATCTTGGCGCCCTGAGTGACCCAGGAGGCCTGGATGTTGGGAACATTATCGAGCATCAGGCGAGAAAGGGCAAGTGTTTTCAGGTATTCGACCCCCGTCGTGCCCGTTCCTCCCAGATCGGTATGATCTGGCTGATAACTCCAGGGAATGAAGGCGGTGAAGCCGCCTGTCTCGTCCTGCGCCTCCCGCACCCGGATCATGTGCCGGACTCGCTCTTCAGGGCTTTCCACGGAACCGTACATCATGGTGGCTGTGGTGCGCAAGCCGAGGCGATGGGCTGTCTGCATCACGTCCATCCAGCGCCGCCAGCCGATCTTGCGCGGGCTGATCACCTGCCGCACCCGGTCATCGAGGATTTCGGCCCCGCCGCCAGGTATCGAGTCGAGGCCGGCAGCATGGAGCCTGCCGATGACCGCCTCCAAAGACAGGCCTTCTTTTTCAGCCAGGAAGACGATCTCCGGCGGAGAAAAAGAGTGGATATGGATGGGAAAACGGGCTTTGACCGCCCGTAAGAGTTCCTCAAACCAGGCCAGCCCCAGGTCGGGATGGATGCCGCCTTGCATCAGGATCTGGGTGCCGCCGACAGCGACGGTCTCCTCGATCTTCTGGAAGATCGCCTCTCGGGAAAGGACATAGCCCTCCGGGTGGCCCGGCGGGCGGTAAAAAGCGCAGAATCGGCAGCCGGTGACACAGATGTTGGTGTAGTTGATGTTGCGATCAATGACGAAGGTCACTCGACCGTCGGGGTGGAAGCGCTCGCTGACCTCTCGAGCGACAACGCCCAAGGGAATCAGGTCAGCCTCTGTCAAGAGGACGACACCCTCCTCCAGGCTGAGCCGTTCGCCGCGGCTGGCCTTGTGCAGGATACGCCGCCAGTCCGAACCTTTTGCAAGGCCGCTTTGCCAGGGATTTTCCCACGTCAAGGAAACCCCTTGCGTGCCGGAGTTTTCCTGCGGCAAGGCATCTCCTTTTTCTTTATCCTTCATCTTGACCCCACACCCTCAACCTCACCGGCCCGGGCAGGACGCCGACCTTCGCCGCTTCGGCGAAAAAAGTTTCCGCCGCATGCTGGTAGAGGTTGTCCAGATCATAGCGGATCGTCTGGAAGTAATCCTGCAGCAGCTCGATCGGGAACTCGTAACGCCGCCGCGCCTCAACGAGCACCTCCTGCAGGTTTTTGTCAGACCAGTTGCGAGCCTGGCGGAAAGCCTCTGCCACCCGGTCGATCTCGCCAACTTGACGCTTCACGTAGTCGTGGCGGATGGCCCAGAGGGCATAGACCATAGGCAGGCCCGTCATCTCCTTCCAGACGAGGCCGAGGTCGATCACGTCATGGAGCCCGAGCCTGCCGAGACCGCCCTGCCGCAACGCTTCCGCCGCCCGCAGCGCGTCATCGCCGATGAGCAGGGCTGCCGGATGATCGGCCAGCATCGAGGTGAGATCGGGCGGCTGGGGAGAGAGGGCGCAACGGATGCCGTAATGGCGCTTTAAGAGGACTTTCAGAAGTGCCACCGAGGTGGCTGATGATGTAGTCACAGCCAGCGTCTCCCCACTCAATTCCCGCACCGGACGGCGTATAAAGAGCAAGATGGAAGCCACCCGCCCGTCGGCGCTGATCGACACATCGGGCAGCACCCAGCCGGCCTGGGGTTGTCCGGCGTAAGCGATCGAGGAGATGGGCGTGATATCCAGCTCCCCTGTCAAAAATTTTTCATTCAAGAAGGCCGGAACGCCGCGGACGAAGTCAGCCGTCAGGGGGACGGCGCCCGACTCAAAGGCGTAGTAGATGGGCAGCACATTCAAATAGTCAACCCGTCCCAGACGAATCATCATCAAAACTCCCTGCGCACGACATTGTAGAGGGTGTCTCGCTCCAGGGGGACGCGCCCGGCGGCGCGGATCAGGGCGACCAGTTCGCGGCGGGTCATGACCATGCCCGCTTCGGCACCGGCGGCGTGGGTGATCTTCTCCTCCACCACGGTGCCGTCGATGTCGTCGACACCGAAGGCGAGGGACACTTGGGCCAGCTTTGGCCCGATCATGATCCAGAAGGCCTTGATATGGTCGAAGTTGTCGAGCATCAACCGCGCCACGGCGAGGACCTTCAGGTCATCATAGCCGGTGGTGCGGGAGAGACCCCTATTTTCCAGTTCCGTATTTTTCGGGTGAAAGGCCAGAGGGATGAAAGCCAGAAAACCGCCCGTCTTGTCCTGCTGCTCCCGCAGCCGGATCAGGTGGTCGACCCGTTCTTCCAGCGTCTCGATGTGGCCGTAGAGCATGGTGGCGTTCGTCTTCATGCCCAGCTTGTGGGCCTCGCCGTGTACCTCCAGCCAACGTTCGCCGGAGATCTTTTTCGGACAGATCTCCTCACGGACGCGGGGGCTGAAGACCTCGGCGCCGCCGCCCGGCAGGGAGTCCAAGCCGGCCTCCCGAAGGATCTCCAGCACCTCCCGCACCGATTTGCCTGTCTGCTCTGCGAAAAAATCGATTTCCACAGCCGTAAAAGCCTGGATGATCGTATCAGGCATGATCGCCTTGACCCGTCGCAGCATATCCACCTGGAACTGGAAGGGCACATCAGGGTCGAGGCCGCCGACGATGTGGATCTCCGATGGTTTGGCCGCCAGGGATTCGCGGACCTTCTCCTCGATCGTCTCCAGGTCCATCAGGTATGCCCGCTCAGTGCCCTTGTCGACGCCGAAGGCGCAGAGCTTGCAGCGGTTGACACAGACGTTGGTCGGGTTGATGTGGCGGTTGTTGATGAAGTAAACATTGTCGCCGTTCTTGCGCCGGCGCACCAGGTCGGCCAGGTAGCCGATGGTCAGCAGGTCATTCGATTCAAAGAGGCGCAACCCCTCTTCCTTGGACAGGCGTTCCCCTGCCTGCACCTTGGGAATCAGATCGGCCAGAGGACTGCGGGAAAAGTACTCTTCCAACTGTATCACCCCGTTCTAGTATTCGCCGGCAAAGCTTTTCGGAACGGTTCGTCATTTTCGGTCATCGACCACAAGTGGGGAACCCTCATCCGTTCAGAAAAAGATGTCCAACAAGGTGAAGAGAAACATAGTCATGCTGATGTAGCCGTTCATGGCGAAAAAGGCGGCGTCGAGACGGCTCAGATCATGGGGGGACACCAGGGTATGCTCGTAGACCAGCAAGCCGGCCGATATGGCTACACCGACGTAGTAGAAGGTCCCTAAGCCAAGCATGAGTCCCACGGTCACCAACAATAACGGCGCCAGGACATGGAGCAGCCGCGAAATCATCAGCCCCCGGGCGATCCCGAAGCGCGCCGGAATCGAATAAAGCCCCTGGGCGCGGTCAAAGTCGACATCTTGGCAGGCATAGATGACATCAAAACCGGCCGACCAGAAGAGCACGGCGAAGGCCAGCACGACGACGGTTGGGTCGACGGAGGCGTTGACACCGATCCAAGCGCCCATAGGCGCGGCCCCCAGAGCCAGGCCGAGCACAAAGTGACAGGCCCAGGTAAACCGTTTCGTATAAGAGTAGAGGACGAGCACAAAAAGGGCCAGCGGCGACAAGAGCAAGGCCGTCGCATTAAGCATGGCCGCCGAAAACAACAGGAGGGCGAGGCTGAGGGCCACATAGATCCAGGCTTCGCCGACGCCGATGATCCCTCGAGCCATGGCCCGGCTGGCGGTGCGCGGGTTTTTCCGGTCGATATGGCGGTCAATCAGCCGGTTCAAGGTCATGGCCGCTGTCCGCGCTCCCACCATGGCCATGGTGATCCAGAAGAGGACCGGCCAGTCGGGGACGCGGATCTGGGCCAATAGCGCGCCCATGTAGGCGAAGGGCAGCGCGAAGATGGTGTGCTCAAACTTGATCATTTCCAGGAACGTGCCGACCCGTCCCAGAGCGCTTGTTGAATTTGACAAGATGTCTCCCCTCCTGAGAGGAAGCGGCTCGTCGGTGTGAGCGCGATAATTCTCTTTCTACATGAGTACTGCCTGCTTAATCGAGTCCGTATTCCTTCCAACGCCGCGCTACCCGCTCACGCACCTCCGGCGACATGACCATCACCTCAGGCCACTCGCGGGTATGCCCTTCCGACTTCCACTTGCGGGTGCCGTCGATGCCCATCTTGGAGCCGTAGTGAGGCAGCGGCGCCGCATGATCGAGGGCGTCAACGGGTCCGTCGACGAACATGATATCCCGGCGCGGGTCGATGTTGTTGAAGAGCCGCCACCAGACCTCGCTCATGTCCTGGACGTTCACATCCTCATCGACGACGACGATCGTCTTGGCGAACATCATCTGCCCCATGCCCCAGAGAGAGCACATGACCTTGCGGGCATGGCCGGGGTATTTCTTTTTGATCGACACGACGACCAGGTTGTGGAAGCCGCCCTCCCAGGGCAGGTTCATATCGACCACTTCCGGCAAGACCAGCTTCATCAGCGGCAGGAAGATGCGCTCCGTCGCCTTGCCCAGGTAGCTGTCCTCCATGGGCGGCCGCCCTACCACTGTCGCCGGGTAAATCGGGTTTTTACGGTGGGTCACACAGGTGACATGAAAAACGGGATAGTAGTCGGCCAGCGAGTAGTAGCCCGTATGGTCACCGAAGGGGCCTTCCCAGCGCAATTCCTCCGGATCGACGTACCCCTCCAAGACGATCTCGGCATGGGCCGGCACCTCGATATCGATGGTCTCGCACTTGACCATCTCGACTGGGCTTTTGCGTAAAAAGCCGGCCAGCAGCATCTCATCGATCCCCGGCGGCAGCGGCGCCGTGGCCGAATAGGAGAGGACAGGATCGCCGCCGAGCGCCACAGCCACCTCCATCCGCTTCGACTTGCCTTTCGCGTCGGCCATGTGCTGGGCGCCTTGCTTGTGCAGGTGCCAGTGCATGCCCGTCGTATTGCGGTCGTACACCTGCATGCGGTACATCCCTACGTTGCGCTTGCCTGTGACCGGGTCTTTCGTGAAGACCATGGGCAGCGTGATGAAGGGCCCACCGTCATCAGGCCAGGTCGTCAGCACAGGGATCTTCGTCAGGTCGGGGTCGTGGTCGATGACCTCTTTCACCGGACCGGTGCGCACCGTCTTGGGCAAAAAATTGCCGATCTGGGCCAACTTCGGCAACGCCTTCAGCTTGTCGAAGAAGGAAGCGGCCGACACGTCCGGCAACTGCAAAAAGCTCATGATCTCGTCGCCGATCTCGTCGAGGTTGTTGACGCCCAGAGCCAGGTGCAGCCGCTCATAAGAGCCGAGGGTGTTCGTCAGAACAGGCATGTCCGAGCCCTTCACATTCTCGAAGAGCAAGGCCGGACCACCCTGTTTGCCCACCCGGTCGGTGATCTCCGATATCTCCAGATAGGGATCGACCTCAGCGGTGATCCGCTTCAGCCAGCCCCGCTTCTCCAGTTCATCGATAAACTCACGGATGTCGCGAAAAGCCAAGCTATGATTCCTCCTCGCATTTGCTCCCTGCCGTTCTTCCCATCGGTCTGCGCCTCTTATGTTCATATCGGCGATAAGGTTAGATTCCCCGTTTTTCCGACAGACAAGGAAAAACGGAGAGAACGCCCTCAGAAACGGCAGGACGACTCTCCGGCGCAGATGGGGGTCAAGGGGTTCAGGTATCCGGTTTGAAACCGACGTGAATGGCGGCGACGCCGCCGAAGAGGTTATAATAGCGGACCTTTATCAGGCCGATCTCCCGGAAGACGGCACTCAACTCCTCCTGAGAGAGAAAGGCCTGTGCCGACCGGGCCAGCCAGGCATAAGGACCCTGCTTCCCCACCGACAAGCGGTCGATGACCGGAACCAGTCTGTCCACATAAAAACGGTGAAGCGGTTTCATCGGCCATGATTGGGGCTTCGACGTTTCCAGCGAAACGACGGTTCCGCCCGCCTTGACGACCCGCGTCATCTCCCGCAGGACCTGGCGGAAATCGGGCACATTGCGCAGACCGAAGCCAATCGTGGCCGTGTCGAAGCGGTTATCCGGAAAAGGCAGCGCCATGGCGTTTCCCTGGATAAAGTCGATCTGACGGGCCAATCGTCCTTCCCGCTGCTTTTCCCGGGCCACGGCCAGCATGTCTGCGTTGAAATCGAGGCCGACCACCGATCCCCGCGCGCCGACCCGCTCGGCCAGCGCCTGGGTCAGTTCCCCGGTGCCGCAGCAGACGTCGAGTCCAGCGCCGCCGACGGGAAGTTGAGACAAGGCTGCCGCTTTTCGCCGCCAGCGGGTATCGGAATTGAAGGTCATCACCTGGTTCATCAGATCGTAACGAGCGGCGATGGCGGAAAAGGTGGATTGAATAAACCGTTCCTTCTCTTCCGCAGACCGGAACTCCTCCGCCATTATGTCAACACACGCCTTCCTCTTGCTGTGTTCTTTAGCTTGCGCTCCCCCCGCTATTTTATATTACCGGAGACGCATCTTCAACGAGATCATCGCCTGCAGCTTCGGTGCGCACGTCGAAAAGCCGCCAGACAATCGGCGGCTTCATCGAGTCGTTCCTTTCTTCACACAACAACCACCCTGGGTTTCATGATGCCTTCGAGGATCGGCTTTTCCGAGGGCAACTTCAAGCCGTCCGCCCGGACACCGCCATGCAACTGGGACAAGAGTACCCGGAAGGCTTCAGCCATCGCCCCTTGGGGGAGCGCCTGCAACGCCTCCATCGCTTCATCCAGCCATTCAACAACCTCGTCAGATGTAGCTGCCAGAATCCGGCAACCGGCCAACAGTCCAACTGCTCGTCCCAACTGCTCCAATGCAACCACCTGTCTCGGCGAAGCACCGCAGATCTCACCAGCGACCCGGCAAGCCAATAGGGGCAGACTGGCGAATTCCATCTCGCGCATCGCTCTGATATGCTCATCGGTGGCGAATCCCGGTTCAACCAACTCTTTCCGGAGGACGCCGCCCTCATGAACGCGGCAGACTGTCCGGGAGATGGGCGTCAGATACTCCAGCAGCTCCCCTTCGCAGAGAAGGGAGAGAAACTGACAGTAATAAAGATCGCCGACAAGCACGGAAAAAGGAATCGTCGCCTTTTCCAGGTGCCGAAGGACTCTGCCTTCATCGGGAATCGTCCGGTGAATATCAGTCCCTGTCTGAATAAACTGGACAGCGCTTGCCAGACAGTTGGTCTTAAGGCTCGGGGTACCGAACATGCGCGCCGTGAGCAGTACCAGAATGGCCGGAAACAGCTTGTACACATCATAAGAACCCAACCCCATGAAGCGAAGGTGCTGCTTAGAGATAAGGGGCATCCGGTCATCAAGACGGGCCCGCACCTTCGACAACTCAGGCAGGATGGACTCCCACATTCGAATTGACATAGGAAAAACACCCCTTTCCGGCCGGCAGCGATATTATAATTCTAGCACACCTGTCAAAATC
Organism: Heliomicrobium modesticaldum Ice1; assembly: GCF_000019165.1. Taxonomy (GTDB): domain Bacteria; phylum Bacillota; class Desulfitobacteriia; order Heliobacteriales; family Heliobacteriaceae; genus Heliomicrobium; species Heliomicrobium modesticaldum. Next base: position 1,944,354 of record NC_010337.2, on the reverse strand, counting down.
CTGCCCTAGTAGACGTCTGGATAATAAAAAAAACAAAGCCCGCCAATCCACTAAGGTTTGTAAGGCTTTCGTCGAATCTTTTTTCTGTTCCCGCCGCTCTTGTCATCTACCCTTCGATTTTTTCCTTGATGGCGAGGAGCATCGACCGGGAGTTCTCTCTCACCTTTTTCATCAAGAGGGGATGCAGTAAGGGTCCCAGCATGGGGATGCCCAGATCGAAGTCGACAGTCAGCGTCACATGGCAGCCGCCTTCCGTTGCTTGAAATCGCCACTCCCCTTCAAAGCGCTTCACATCGCCGCTCACCTGCCGGTAGACGATCCTCCCCTCATCAGGATAGAACTCGTCTCGTTCACGCCAACGGAAGCTCCGCCCGTCGACGTCGGTTTCCCAATCAGTCAAGGTAAAACCGTCACCGCGTTCGACGATCCGGACGGCGCGAACATCTCGCATGAACAGAGGATAATCCTCCATCCGACTGGCCAAAGCATAGACATCGCCCACGGTTCCTCTGATCCACAGGCTTTCCTCCACGCAAGGCATCAGGACCGCTCCTTCCTTTTTCTTTTTCCTGCTTCGTTCTTCCCGGCACACATCCTCGAGAAACGATCGTATCTTCGACTACAGGTCATGAACGAACGCCTCCGCCTCTTGGATCACCTGCTCCAGCACGGCATAGACCTGCATCAACACCTCCCAGGGCACGTTCAAGGGCGGTTCCAACCGGATCACCCGTGGATGATTCAGCGTATACCCGACGATGATCCGCTCCTCCATCATTCGCCCGATCACAAATCCGCCGACACCTTCCTTTGTCAACTCTATCCCGATCAACAACCCTCGACCGCGGACATCGGCGATCACCTGCTCATGCCGGCTCGCCAGTTCTTTCAACCGGCTGAGAAGCCAGTCACCCTTCTGGCGCGCCTGTCCCATGAGATCCTCTTCGATGGTGACCTCGATGGCGGCCAGAGCGGCGGCACAAGCCAAGGGGTTGCCGCCAAAGGTGCTCGTGTGCAACCAAGGATGGTCAAAGAGCGGCGCCCACAGGGCGGGCCGTCCCACCACAGCGCCAATGGGCATGACGCCGCCACCGAGCGCCTTGGCCAGGCAGAGCAAGTCGGGGACAAGGCCCTCTTCATCACAGGCAAAAAGGCTTCCCGTGCGTCCAAGGCCTGTCTGCACCTCGTCGGCGATCAGGAGAACCCCCGCTTGCCGACAAAGGGCCTCAACCTCCTTCAGGTACCCTCGCGGGGGCACGATCACACCGCCTTCCCCTTGAACAGGCTCTACGATAAAAGCGGCGATATGCCGGTCTCTTGCCATCACCTCCTCTAACGCCGCCGCATCGCCAAAAGGAACATGGATCACCCGGGGTAAGAGGGGGAGAAAAGGCGCCCGGAAAGGCTCACGCCCGGAGACGCTCAAGGCGCCGAAGGTCTTGCCGTGAAAGCCGTTGATCGTTGCGATAAAACCGCTTTTACCCGTGGCCAGGCGGGCGATTTTGATGGCCGCCTCGACCGCCTCGGCGCCGGAATTGCAAAAGAAACAATACTGCAGATCGCCCGGTGTTATGCCGGCCAGGGCTTCGGCAAGGCTCGCCGTCGCCTTATCCAGAAGGAACCGCGACGTTTGGGCCAGACCGTTTAACTGTTCCAGTATAGAAGCGATGATCCGGGGATGGCGGTGTCCCAAGCTGAGAACTCCGAAATTACCCAAAAAGTCGATATACTCCCGCCCCTGTTCGTCATAGACGAAGCATCCTTCCGCGCGAACAGCCGTGGAACCCATCCCCATCAAACGGAACAGGCGCGCCACCGCCGGGTTGATATGATTTTCATAAGCCTCCATGACGGTTGCCATCGAAGGCACCCCCCAACCAACCAACTTTTTCTAAATGTATATTCCAACCGAGATAAGCCATGCGCCCATATACACATCCTTTTGCTGCACAGGGGTCGCTTCATGAAAGACAAAGCGCCCCGGGGAAGCCACAGAAGGGCTTTTCCGGGACGCTTTCACGAAATCTGTTTTGTTGAAGATTCAGCGAAAGGACTACTGCATAGGCATCTGCATGCCTTGGGGCGATTGGAAGGCGTTGAGGAAATTGTTCGTCGTCTTGTCCGGCATCGTCGGCACCTGATACATGCCGCGCTGATTCATAAACTGGAATACCTCGTAAGCCTTGTTGATGCAGGACTGGGCGCCGCTGACCATCATGGAGCGCAAGGTGGGATCGGCACATTCGAGTGCCGCCTGGGTGTGGAGAATGGCGCCCCACTTGGCGCTCCCCAGCATCTCTGAGGCGACATCCCGGTCATCCAGCTGATTGACCGAGCTGTTTGGCTCTTGCGGTTGCGGATTGCGCAACCCGTAGGTCGGGCTGGATGTGCGCGGCATCCGATAAGGCACGGCGTTAGGCGCCCCTTTGTGGTGCAGGTAGTTGACCGTGTTCTGGTAGCTGGTGCGCATGAACTGGATCTGGTTGTCCATGATCTGCGCCAGCTGGGAATCCTTCACATGAGGCCGGAGGAGCTCAAACTTGTTGATCCCATTGATCGTGGTTTGCAGAACCTCATGAACCATCAACGTCTCATGGGCGCCAAACTGCTGCTGCCCACCACCGGTCATATTCATCCTGCCCACGTCGGTTGCCGTCGCGCCGCCGATGCCGACGCCCATATGGGTCCCGTAAGGATTTACCGGCGAGCCGTATACCTGTTGTCCCTGTTGTTGCACAGTAGTCCCTCCTTGATGAATGTCCGGCTTTAGGCTTTCCCGCAGCGCCGGAACTCATGCAGAGGAATGATTGGTATCTAATGGAAGAGCAGCAGAAAAGCCTTTCCCGGTTTGCATCCGGGAAAGGCTCCTGTCTTCGAGACAGTTTCGAAAGTGCTGAGTCGAGTATTTAACCTGCTTTGAATCCCTCGTCATTGGCGGCCACGTCGCCTTCCAGTTCAAAGGCCTTGTGAATGGCCTGGACGGCGCGCTTCGCCTCGGAGGCGCTGACGACACAGGAGACCTTGATCTCTGAGGTGGCGATCATATCGATGTTGATGCCCTCGTCGGCGAGCGCCTCGAACATCATGGCGGCCACACCGGGACGGCTGACCATGCCGGCGCCGACGATAGACACTTTGGCCAGATCGGCGTCATAGGTGAGCCCGCCGGCGCCGATAGCCTCATTGACCTCCTTGACGACCTCGACGGCCAGCTCCAGATCGTCCTTGCCGACGGTGAAAGCGATGTCGTTCTTATCATCGCGCATGGCGCTCTGGATGATCATGTCCACGTTCACCCGCCGTTCAGCCAGGGCCTTAAAGAGCGTGCGAGCCACACCCGGCTTGTCGGGCACGTCAAAGAGTCCGATTTTCGCCACGTTCAGGTCATAGGCTACGCCTCTGACCATCATATCCTTTTCCACTTCGTCAACGACCTCCTGCACGATGGTTCCGGGGTTGTAATTGAAGCTAGACCGCACATGGATGGGCACGTTGTATTCCTTGCCCACCTCGACCGACCGGGGATGGAGCACCTGGGCGCCCAGGCTGGCCAGTTCGAGCATCTCGTCATAGGTGATCCGGTTGAGCTTGCGCGCATTGGACACGACGCGGGGGTCAGTCGTATAGACGCCGTCCACGTCGGTGAAAATCTCGCATACATCGGCCTTCAGCGCTGCCGCTACAGCCACCGCCGTCGTATCGGAGCCGCCGCGACCGAGCGTGGTGATCTCGCCTGTCTCTGTGGCGCCCTGGAAACCGGCGACGATGACGATATTACCGGCGTCGAGCTCCAGACGAAGCCGTTCGGGGTTGACGTCGAGGATCTTCGCCTTGCCATGGACGTGTTCCGTCAAGATGCCCACCTGCGGGCCCGTCAGGGAAAGGACAGAATGACCCAGTTTGTCGATGGCCATGGCCAGCAAGGCGATGGAGACCTGTTCTCCTGTAGCCAAGAGCATGTCCATTTCGCGGGCCTTCGGCTTGTCCGTGATCTGCCTGGCGAGATCGATCAGGTCATCGGTGCTGTCCCCCATGGCCGACACGATCACGACGACCTGGTTGCCTGCCGCTTTCGTCTCCACGACTCGGCGAGCAACCCGCTGGATCCGTTCAGGGTTGGCGACAGAGGAACCGCCGAACTTTTGTACAACGATGGCCAACTCGGTTCACTTCCTTACTCAATCCAAAAGATCATGAAAATTGACGAACAATCAAGGTTGCAATGGGTGAAAAAAAGAAAAAAAGATTTGCCTACACGTTGTAGTACATTATATTCAGCCGTTGCCTGGAACGGTTCTCGCTTTTTGTCGATCCCTGTGGTCGATTATATCACCTTTGCGCCGACAGCGCAGGGTTTTAATTCTTTCGTGACACAGGATACGCCGTGGCGGGCGAAGGTTTCTTCCATCGCCTGCGCCACTTCTGCTGTGTTCTCCCGCGCGAAAGCGATCAGCGTCGGACCGGCGCCGCTGAGCACGGCCGCCAGCGCGCCGGCTTCCCGAGCGGCGGAGAAGACATCGCCCATGCCGGGGATCAGCGGTTCCCGGTAAGGTTGGTGGAGGCGGTCTTCCATCACCTTCGCCAGCAGATCCCAGTCGTTATGGATGAAGGCCAGGATGACCATGCTGGTGCGCGACACGTTGAAGACGGCGTCCTTGAAGGGCACGACAGCCGGCAAGGCGTTGCGAGCCCGCTTGGTGGCCAGGGGAAAGTCGGGAATGGCGACGATGGCGCGCATCCCATAGGGCGGCGGGATCTTGCGGCTGACCACCTCGGTCCGGTCGCCTTCGGCGATCATGGCCGAAACGACGACGCCGCCGAAGAGCGCCGGCGCCACGTTGTCGGGATGCCCTTCAAAACTGGTCACGATCTCCAGGATTTCCTGATCGCTGAGACAGTTGCCACAGAGCTCGTTGGCCGCCACGGCGCCGCCGACTAAGGCCGCCGCGGAAGAGCCGAGGCCCCGCGCGACAGGTATCTCGTTGCGCAGTCTAAGACGCAATCCGGCGGGCTTTCGCCCGGCAAGCTCGTACACCTGCCGGACCACCCGGAGGACGATGTTTGACTCGTTTCTGGGGATGCTGGCCGCACCCTCCCCCTCTACGTCAACGACAAAGCCCTCGCCCGTTTCCGTCAGTTCCACATGGTTGTATAAGTCCAGGGCCATGCCCAGGGTGTCAAAACCAGGCCCCAGGTTGGCCGTCGTCGCCGGGACGATCACCCGCACCGTAGGAGAGGCGGTTTCTCGCATGGTTAAAAAACCTCCCGCAGAACAGCCTCTTCTGTGGCCGGCACCATGATCGGGCCGCCGGACACCGTTTTGATCGCATTGTCAGGGTCTTTCAAGCCGTGGCCGGTGAGAACGCAGACGATCTTGGCGCCTTCGGGCAGGATGCCGGCTTGACGCTTTTTGATCACGCCGGCCAGGGAAGCAGCTGATGCCGGTTCGCAGAAGATGCCTTCCTGAGAGGCGAGCAGGCGATAGGCCTCGAGGATCTCCTCGTCGGTCACATAGTCGATAAAGCCGCCGGAGTCGCGGGCTGCCGCGACAGCGCCCTGCCAGGAAGCGGGGTTACCGATGCGGATGGCCGTGGCCACCGTCTCCGGTTTCTCAATGACACGGTCAAAGACGATGGCGGCGGCGCCTTCCGCCTCAAAGCCGATCATCTTGGGGGTCTTGTCCACCTTGCCGGCCTGCTTCCACTCGACAAAGCCTTTCCAGTAGGCGGTGATGTTGCCGGCGTTGCCGACAGGGATGGCCAGGTAGTCGGGCGCATCGCCCAGTTGCTGGCAGACCTCGAAGGCAGCCGTCTTCTGCCCTTCGATCCGGTAGGGATTGACCGAGTTGACCAGGGTGATGGGGTGTTTGGCGCAGATGTCGCGGACGATCTTCAGGGCTTCGTCAAAGTTGCCCTCGATGGCGATGACCTTGGCGCCGTAGATCAGCGCCTGGGCCAGTTTGCCGAGGGCGATCTTGCCTTCGGGGATGATGACGATGCACTTGATGCCGCAGCGGGCGGCATAGGCGGCGGCAGCAGCGGAGGTGTTGCCCGTCGAGGCGCACATGATCGCCTGGGCGCCCTCTTCGACGGCCTTGGCGACGGCCATGACCATGCCTCGATCCTTGAAGGAACCGGTCGGGTTGAGCCCTTCATATTTGAAATAAAGTTCGGCGCCGATTTGTTGGGAAAGCCGAGGCGCGGCGATGAGGGGCGTGTTACCCTCGCAGAGCGACACCATGGGCGTCTTTTCGGTCACCGGCAGAAAGTCTTTGAATGTGGGGATGATGCCCTGCCTATTCATACTATGTTCTCCTCTCGCTGATTCAGCCGCGTTCGACGCGGATCACGTTGCCGACGCGCTCGACGCTCGGCATGTCGGACAGGATCTTAAGCGCCATCTGCAGGTTGTCCTCCCGGACAGGGTGGGTGACCAGCACGATCTCGGCGCTGTCGCCGATCGTCTCCTGCTGGATCAAGGTCTGGATGCTGACGCCCTGGTCGCCGAAGACGCCGGCGATGGCGGCGAGGACGCCAGGCTTCTCCGTCACCACCAGGCGCAGGAAGTATTTGCATACGATCTCGCCGATGGGGCGAACCGGCTTCTGGTGATAGCAGGTGCAGGAGATGCGGCCCGTATGGCCCTTGATGATGTTGCGGGCCACGTCGATGATATCGCCGACGACGGCGCTGCCGGTCGGCATGTCGCCGGCGCCGCGGCCATAGAACATGGTCTCGCCGACGGCGTCGCCCTTGACGAAGATGGCGTTAAAGGCGTCGTTGACAGCGGCCAGGGGATGGCAGTCGGGGATCATGGCCGGGTGGACGCGGGCCTCCACCTTGCCGTCGATCTCCTTGGCGATGCCGAGCAGTTTGATCGTGTAGCCCATCTGGCGGGCATATTGGATGTCGCGGGCCGTCACCTTGGTGATCCCCTCGACGTAGACGTCGTTCAGGGTGATCCGAGAGTTGAAGGCGATGGAGGCGACGATGGCCAGCTTGCGGGCGGCGTCAAGACCTTCCACGTCAGCTGTCGGGTCGGCCTCGGCATAGCCCAGTGCCTGGGCTTCTTTTAACACCTCGCCGAAGTCGCTGCCTTCCTGGGTCATTTTCGTCAGGATGAAGTTGGTCGTGCCGTTAATGATGCCTTTTAACTCTTCAATCCGGTTGGCGGCCAGGCAGACCTTGAGCGGACGGATGATGGGGATGCCGCCGGCGACGGAGGCTTCAAACTCCAGGTCCAGTTCTTTCGCTTCAGCCAGATCGAAGAGCTCCCGGCCGTGAACGGCCATCAGGTCCTTGTTGGCGGTGACGACGTTCTTGCCCGCTTTCAAGGCCGATTTGATATAATCAAGGGCGGGATGAATGCCTCCCATGAGTTCGACAACGATGGAGATCTCTGGGTCTTCCAGGATGTCGGCAGGATTGTCTGTCAACAGGGCAGGGTCGACGACAACAGGGCGTGGCTTATGCAGGTTGCGAACGAGCACTTTTTTGACCTGCACCGGCCGTCCCAGCCGCTGGGCGATATCCTCCACCCGGTTTTGCAGGATGCGCAGCGTTCCGCCCCCGACTGTTCCCAGACCGAGCAGACCGACCATGATGGGTTGTTTCATCGGATGCACCTCGCTAATTCCTCTCACTTATTCTACAGTTTATTCCTCTTCGCTGCCCACCAGTTGGGCGCTGCGGACGCCGGTCAACTGTCTCAGCTCAGCCAAGAGCCGTGGCAGATCGACGGACATCCGGCTCCTGTCCAACACAAAAGCCACAGGCGCAAGGCCTTTTTCGGGAACTGATTGGTTGATCGTCAGGATGTTGCCCTCCATCGCCGCTACCGTGTTCAGCACCCGCGAGAGGATGCCGGGATGGTGTTCGAGCAACAGGCTGACCGACACGATGTTGGACCGTCCCGGTTCCCGAAAAGGCAGAACGCCATCCTTGTATTTATAATAGGCGCTCCGGCTGAGACCCACCTTCTCGACAGCTTCACTCACCTTGGTCACCTCGCCCTTGGCCAGCATCTCGTTGACCAGGGCCGTCTTCAGGATCGCTTCCGGGAGGATATCTCCGTCGACCAGGTAGAAACGCTTTCCCCCATCGTTCATGATTTCACCTCTGTCCATCTGGGGAGGAATGTTTCTCTGTATGGTAGACATTATATCGGTTTTACCGGCTGTTCGGCAACCCCAAGATGAAGATTCATACAATTTCCCTTTGCACCGGCTCATCAGGCATTGGCAATGCCCGGAAATAAGACAGTCGTCCCGTTTTCGTTCACCCCGTTTTTTGCCTTCGCCCCAGCCAACCGGCAAAAAAGACAGCGACAGCCATCACCGCCAGGGCGATAACGGCCAACAGCTGCGTCGGATGGTACCAGGCCCGGATCTCGAGAAACTGGATCGGCCGCTGGAAGGCGGTCAAGAGGTCTGTTTCCTCCGGCGGACCGAGGTTAAGGACATATTTTCCCCGTTGCCCCGATTTGTCAAAGACAGCGATGTAGTAATCGGCTTCGGCAGGAAGACGGAGCTGAAAGGCTTGGGTCAGCCAGAACCGGGCGCCGGACATGGCATCATTCAAGTCGCGTTCCCGCGCCGCCGGCTCGATCACATGGGCGCCCAGGCCGTTAGGGACGGTGAAGTAAGCGCCGTCATGAACACCCATCGGCAACCCGGGGCCGATGACAGCAACGGAAGGGCGAAACTTCTTTAATCCGTCGAGTTGCGGAACAGCCATCTCCAGGCGCAATTCGTCGCCGCTTTGCCCGTGAACGGTGAAGTAGTCAGTCTGACCAGCGTGAAAGAGCCTGCCATAGATGCGCATGCTCCGGTCCAAAGGCAACACTGGCGCGTCAGATCGGATGGAAGTGAACCGGTGGGCCGGAAAGATGGTATCAAAGGCCTGGGCTGGCGTCACAAAGAGGAAGAGCATCCACGCGAGCACCGCCAACCAGCTATTCGTCCTTACTCGGAGAAGCGGTGTCTTTTGCATCTTCCCTCTCCTCCCTGGCGAATCTGACTGTTTTTTCGTCGGATTAGGCAATTTTTTGTGTATTGGGCGTCGCCTGGCCCAACGCCGATCCCACCAATTGCCGGGCTGATCATCAAAACCGGTGACTTTTTCCTAACCTTTCCCTATCCACCTTCATAGTATGGTAGCGAAATCGACACTTCCGGTTTGCCGCCGACTTGGAGGAGGATTCGTTTACATGTCAGAACGCACATATTCTCGTGGTCCTGAAGAAACAATGGGCATCGCACCGGCGCGACGTCAGCCAGATTGCCGCTACGCCTGTCCGCAGGAGCCCTATTTGCTTCAGGCCATGCATCGTCAGGTCTGCCGCATGGTGCAGGCTCGCTGCGCCGAAATGTATTCCCGCCTATACCACGATATGCGAAGTACAGTCTCGGACATGATGAGAACAATCGAGCAAAGGGGTTATTGCCCAAGCTTGGTCGCTCCCGACTACCCTGTATCTCCCGGCCTTCCCGGCTACCCCGGCATGGTCCCCTCCCCTGGATCCGGTCCTTGGAGCAGGCCGGCGTCTCCTGTTTTGCAGTCGTGGTTTCCCATGCCGACCGCGCCAGGGGCGCCGGAAAGACCAGGCGCCTGCTCCTTGCCAGACTCTCCCTCCCCTGGGGAACAACCGGCGGAGCAGATGGCCGAAAGGGAACCATTGCCGACGCCCGCCTCGGCTCCAGCCCCCGGCAGCCGACCGCTCCCGCGCCCCAGTCGGCGTCCGACGCTGATCATCCCGACGAATTCCGACGAGAAGCCTGCGCCCACCTCTTCTATCAAGGTGACCTTTGGCCCTGATTCGGTACAGACGATAGCGCCTGCTGAGGAACAGGAAGCTATCCTTTTGGCCGCCGTCACGAATGACGACATTGACGCCCCTGCGGAAGAATCGGTGAGCGGCGCCGAGAAGACGACAGAGCCTATGGCGTCATCGGAAGCGAAGGCCGAAGAAAGCGCCAAGGTGAGCCTATTGGAAATCGCCGATGAAGGCAGCGATGATGAAAAAAAGGGGGGGCAAGAAGACAAGAGGGGTTTGCCTTCCCGCTGACACGTCTTACGCCTTTTTCATTGATGCTGTCTGATTGCCGCTGTTCGAAGGCTGTAGGGTTTTTGCTGTGTTTGTGGATCGGTCCCTTTCAGCAGGCTCTACAGGTTCGGCAGCTGGGGTTGCTTTTTTCGGTCTTGCTGACTTTGTTGACCTCGTGGCTGCCGAAGAAAACTCCAGGTTCATCACCCCTGTCTGGGCGTCAAAAACGATAACTGCCGGATAGGGCTTTTTTTCTTTTGTGTAAAAGCGCAGGCGAGGGGAGCGGCCTTTTTCCAAAAGAGCGAGTGCCGTCTTTTCGGTGATCCCCTTGCCTCGGAAGGTCTTCCAGATCGTGACGGGGCATTGCTCAACCTTCCAGTTGGCGCAGACATAAGCCTTGCGGTTTTCCACGATGGCGCCGCCGCAGCGGGGGCATGTCCCAAGTCGCCGCGCGCAGGCACTCTTGTCATACCAACTTTTTTCGGCGGCCTCCAACTGCTTGACCAAGTAGACGGCCAGGTCGGACACGCGGCGGTTGAATTCGAGGGGCTGGGCGTTGCCGCGAGCGATCTCATTCAGGAACTTCTCCCAACGGCCTGTCATCTCCGCTGACAACAGGAGGGGGATCTCGGACTTTTCCACCAGGCTGATGAGGGCCATCCCCTTCGGGGTCGGTTCGATCTGCCTGCCCTGCAGTTCGATATAACCGACCTCCTTCAGCCGTTCGATGGTGGCCGCACGGGTGGCCGGCGTTCCCAGACCGGCGTCTTTCATGATCTCCCGCAGTTCCTCGTCATCTAACTGCTTGCCAGCCGTCTCCATAGCGGCCAACAGGCTGCCTTCCGTGTAGGCTTTGGGCGGTTCCGTCTGCTTTTCCAGCACCTCAGCGCCGGCGCAACGGACCGCCAAACCGGCCCGCTCCGGAAAGCGCTCCTGTTCTTTCGGCGGTGTCCAACCGCCGTCGACAACCTTCCAACCGGGATCGATGATCGTCTTTTCGGCGCTTCGGAAGACTGCGCCGCCGAGATCATCCGCCTCTTTGCTGTGCGCGCTGTCCAAAACTGCAGTCGCCATACCAAGGTCGCCGACGGGTAGGTCTGTCGCTTTGCCGGTAATGCGCTCGAAAGGCACGACGGTGAGAACAACCCGTTCACGATAGCGAGCCGGCAAATAGTAGTGGGCGAGCACACGCCGGACGATCCGGTCATAGACCTTCCACTTATCCCCCACCAGCCCGGTAGGAACCAGCGTCGTCGGCAACAGTGCATGGTGATCCTCGACCGCTTCAGGCCGGCAGATGTTCCGGTTGCGCTCATGGACCAGTTGTGGGTTACCCTGAGCGACGAAGGGGCCGTAGACGGGGTGGCTGGCGAGGCCGGAGACAACGCGCCGAAGCAAGGCCAGGCCATGCTTATCGACAAATCGGCTGTTCGTGCGGGGGTATGTGATGAACTTGCTGTCGTAGAGCTCTTGGGCGATCTTGAGGGTCTTGTTGGCGGAAAAGCCGAAGAGGCGGTTGCACTCACGCTGCAGCGTCGTCAGGTCATAGAGGCGGGGCGGTAGCTCCCGGGACTCCTTCTCGTCGACCTGGCGGACCTCGCCGTTCCGGCCGTCCACTGCAGCAGCGATCGCTTCTGCCTTACCTTTTTCATTGAGGCGATGCGCCTCACCCTTTTCCCGGAGCCAAAGACCCCGGTAATCACAGCCTTCGCCGCGAAAGCGCGCCCAGACCTCCCAGTAGGTCTCGGGGACAAAGGCATCCCGCCGCCGGCGGTTCTCACAGATCATGGCCAGGACTGGCGTCTGCACCCTGCCCAGGGTGAGCAGCTCGCCAAAGCGGGTCGTAAAGGCGCGGGTGGCGTTGATGCCGATCAGCCAGTCACCCTCGCTGCGGCAGCGGGCCGATTTGAACAGATTGTCATATCGGTCGAGGGGCTTCAGGTCGGCCATGGCCGCCCGGATGGCTTCGGCGGTGAGAGAGGCCGTCCAGAGCCGCCAAGCCGGCATCTCCTCCAGGCGCAGGTAGGCAACGATGTAGCGGAAGATCAGTTCACCTTCCCGGGCGGCGTCACAGGCGTTGATCAGTGCCCGGCTCTTTTTCGCCAATCCGGCGATGGTCTTCAACTGGCCTTCTGTCTTCTTCACTGGCCGCAGCTGAAAGTCGGGGATGATCGGCAGGTCGCCGAAGCGCCAGCGTTTGAGGCTGGAGCGATAGTCCTCCGGTTCGGCCAGTTGAACGAGGTGCCCGACGGCCCAGGTGATGTAGAAGTCGGGGCTTTCAAGGTAACCGCGCTTTTTTTGATAGGTGCCGGCGACAGCCTCGGCGATGGCTTCAGCGGCGCTCGGCTTCTCGGCGATGATCAAGGTTTTCAACGTTTCCTCCCCCGAGGATAAGAAAAGCGGGGCATCCACTGCCCCGCTTGGCTACCCACGGTATTCGAACTCGATCAAGTGTGCTTACATGGAAAAGCGGCTGGGGAAAGCATCGGATGGTGATTCCTTCTCCTAGCCTGATGTTCATTCCTATTCCTGGTTGTCCAGGTATTCCTGCACCTCGGCGTTGGCCTCATCTTCTTTGACGGCGCGTATGCTCAGGGAGATGCGGCGCTCGGCTTCCTTGATGTCGAGGACCTTCACCTTGACCTGGTCGCCCACGGAAACGACGTCTTCCGGCTTGTTGACGCGGCGGTCGGCCAGTTGGGAGATATGGATCAGGCCGTCGACGCCCGGTTCCAGTTCGGCGAAGGCACCGAAGGGGGTGAGCCGGACAACAGTGACGGTGATGATGGCGCCAATGGGGTATTTCTCGGAGACGGTGTTCCAAGGGTTGGGCAATACCTGTTTCAGACCCAGGGAGACTTTTTCCTTCTCGCGGTCGACCTTGAGGACATAGACGTCGATAACGTCGCCTTCTTTGACCACTTCGCTGGGATGCTTGATGCGGCCCCAGGACATTTCAGAGACGTGGAGCAGGCCGTCAACGCCGCCCAGATCGACAAAGGCGCCGAAATCGGTCAGACGGCGCACAGTGCCGCGGCGGGTCTGACCTTCTTCTATCTCTTCCCAGGTCTTGGCACGGGCCTCTTTGTACTCCTCTTCGAGGACGACTTTCTGGGACAGCACGGCGTTGTTCCGGCGGGTGTCGATCTCCATGATCCGCATCCGCAGGGTCTGGCCAATGTACTTTTCCAGGTTTTCTACATAGCCCCGCTCCACCTGAGAGGCGGGAACGAAGCCGATGACGCCCACATCGACGCGCAGGCCGCCCTTGACGACGGCGATGACTTCGCCGGTGATGATGTCGCCGCGCTCTTTGGCTTCTTGCAGGTGAAGGATTTTCTCCCGTTCGATGGCACGGCGGCGGGACAGCACCAAGGTGCCGTCTTCCGATTCAGCCTTGAGGATGACGACCTTCACCTCGTCGCCGACTTTGACGATATCGCTAGCCGAGTTAGGCATCCGGGTCGCCAGTTCCCGAATGGGGATGACGCCTTCCGATTTGCCGGCCACGTCGACGAGCACCTCATCATGAGTGACTTTGACGACGATGCCGGTGATCAGTTGGCCCTCTTCCATCTTCTTGAGAGACTCGGCGAACATTTTGTCCATATCCTCGACTTCATTCTGCGGCTCCTGGACTTCGATCGCTTCTTGCTTTTGTTCGTTCAGTTCGGTCGTTGCCTGTTCCTGGTTCACATCGGTCATTCTTTGTACTACCTCCTCGATTATCCAACGGGGGGTGGATGCCCCGGCAGTTACCCCCGCTTTTTGCTTGCCTTGAAACCATTCAGGGTCTAATTCGTCAGCCGTCTCGACATGGTAGGTCGGTACGGCAGCGCCCTGGCAGATCTGCGCCAGCTTCGCCGTGTTCGAACTGTTGCGTCCGCCGACGACGACCATGACGTCGACCTCTGCGGCCAACCGCCTGGCGGCGTCCTGGCGTTTGCTCGTGGCCGCGCAAATGGTGTTGCGCACCGCCAGTTCGATCGGCTTGCCACGCAAGGCCGACTCGATGTGGCGCAAGGTAGCCTCTTTTAGGGTAGTTTGTGCGATTAGCGCCGCCTTACCCTGAAGATCGAGGGCTTTCGCCTCCTGCTCGTCAGCGACGACGAGGGCTTTGCCGCCAGTCCAGGCAACGATGCCCTGCACTTCCGGGTGATTCCGGTCGCCGGCGACGATCACCTGATATCCCTGGTCGGTAAAGTCCTTGGCAAGCTTCTGCACCTTGTGGACGAAAGGACAGGTGGCGTCGACGATGTCAAAGCCACATTGCTTCGCCTGTTCGTAGACCTCAGGACCAACGCCGTGAGAGCGGATGACGAGCTTTCCGGATGAGGCTCCTGCCAGGTCTTTCACTTCCTCTACACCCTGCCGGGCAAGCCGTTCGACGACCTGCGGGTTGTGGATGAGCGGCCCGTAGGTGACCACCCGGTTGCCTTGTCCGACTTCCTTCTCCACTTGGTCGAGCGCCCGTTGGACGCCAAAACAAAACCCAGCGTGATCCGCCAGGAGGACTTGCAAACCCATCACTCCCCTATTCGTCTGCTTTTATTTTCGTGATCAAACGAATAAATCCTGCTTGTGCTCTAAAAAACTCTCTCCATTTTAGAAGAAAAGGGGAATCGGGCTTAAAATATAGGATACTTCGCGATTGCCGGGTTATCCATAGCAAAATAAATCATCCCCATCGCATTGCGGGGATGCCCTATTCGCTCGATATGAAAATAGTACACCGATTTTTAATTGTTCATTTCTAGGCTTTGTTCAAAATTTCCTTCGCATGATTCACTAATCCCGTGATTTCCTCCATTATCTCGTCCGATAATTCATGCAGCCGCTGCGATGACAGCCGCTTCCCTTCCGCCGCCTCGATCCGGAACGGCCGACCGATAGAAACGGAGAAAGGCCGAAACCATCCCCTAGAGAAGACCTTCCTGCTGTTGTGTAGGCCTACCGGAAGAATGTACGCTTGCGACTTGGCGGCGATCATGGCGGTGCCCGCTTTGGCCTCGCCCGTCTCACCGGTCTTGCTCCGCGTTCCTTCCGGGAAGATGCAGATCACCTTGTCCTCTGCCAGGATATCGAGCGATTTTTTCAAAGCCTGGCGTCCGGGTTTCCCCCTATCCACTGCGTAGGCGCCGCAGGCAGTCATCACATAAGACAAGACCGGGATCTTGAACAACTCCACCTTGGCCATGAAATGCAGCTGCCGTGGTAGGGCGCAGGCCAAGATCACCGGATCCCAGTTGGAAACATGGTTGCTGACGACGATCAACGGTCCATCAAGGGGGACATTTTCCAGCCCGCTGATCCGCCAATGACAAAAGTGTTTGAAAGGGAAGCGAAAGAGCGCCCGCAACAGGCGGTAGAGCCAGTAGGCCGAAGCGAGTCCTCTCCGTTCCCTTTCTTCCAGATCGACAGCGCCGGAGCGGATCTCGTCGTTCATCGTCCATCCCCCGTCCGGCTATGTACCATATCCAACAGGCGTCCCACCACTTCTTCAAAGGCAAGGCCAGTCGTATCGAGGTACAGGGCGTCATCGGCCTGGACGAGCGGCGCCGTCTCCCGGGTGAAATCCTCCCGGTCACGCCGCTCCATATCGTTGCGGAGTTGCTCGAAGTCGACATCCATCCCTTTGAGGATCATCTCCTTGAAGCGTCGGCGCGCCCGTTCTTCCACGGAGGCGGTCAGGAAAACTTTGACTTCGGCCTGGGGCAACACATGGGTGCCGATGTCGCGGCCGTCCATAACGACGCCGCCTTGCTCTGCCAACTTCTGTTGCAGGCGCATCATGGGCGCACGGACACCGGCCACAGCAGAGACGCGGGAAACATGGCGAGACACCTCGGGCGTGCGGATGGCGTCGGTCACATCCTGCCCGTCGGCGAGGACGGTCAAACCGCCGGGAAGGGGCAGCAGCGCAATGTCCGCCTGCTCCGCCAGCCGGGCCAAGGCCTCGTCGTCCGACAAGGCGATCCCCTTTTGCAGGGCCAGCCAGGTCAGGGCGCGGTACATGGCGCCTGTGTCGATATAGAGATAGCCCAGGCGTTTTGCCAACTCCCGGGCGACGGTGCTCTTGCCGGCGCCTGCCGGTCCGTCAATCGCTACTTGGATTCCGGCACGGGTCACAATTCTATCCCCTTCGCAGCATGGTGAGGCGCTCTACGGTGCAACCGGATTTATCGGCAACGGGCAGACGAGTCGACTCACCATAGTCACTTTTTGCCGATATTTTACCACATATCTCAGCAAAGAGGCACATCATCCGTCTCCGAACGCGAAATGGCGAAAAAACCTCACCGCCCAATGCCGCTCCTCACTTCGTCTCCTGCAGGAGACGCTATGGCAACTCGCCCTTTTCCCCCTAGGCGCGCCGCCGCAGCCGTTCCAACAACTCGGCAAAACCGGGGAAGGACACATCGATGCTGCCAGCGTCGTTGATCACCGTCTCCCCTTCCGCCAGCAGTCCGGCCACAGCCAGCGCCATGGCGACGCGATGATCGCCGTGGCTCTCCGTCGCTGCCCCCCGCAGCGCAGCGCCGCCCCGGATGATCATCCCGTCAGGTCTCTCCTCAATATCGGCGCCGAGCTTGCGCAGCTCCCTTATCATGACGGCGATGCGGTCCGTCTCCTTCACCCGCATCTCGGCGGCGTCGCGGATCTCCGTCGTCCCCTCTGCGAAGAGGGCGGCTACGGCGATGATCGGCAGTTCGTCGATGAGGCGGGGGATGATGGCACCGCCGATGGTCGTCCCTTTCAAAGAGGCGCTTCGGACGATCAGATCAGCCACAAGTTCTCCAGCCACCTCGCGGGCATTTTCCACCTGCACATCTCCGCCCATGGCCCGCAGCACTTCGATGATGCCGTCCCGCGTCGGGTTGACGCCGATGTTGTAGAGGACCAGCTCAGAACCGGGCACGATGGAAGCGGCGACGAGCAAAAAGGCGGCCGACGAGATATCGCCGGGAACCTCCACTTCTTGGGCGCGCAGTTCGGGAAAGCCCTCGACGGAAGCCGTCAATCGGTCCTCTGAACGCCCGATTTTCGCGCCAAAAGCGGCCAGCATCCGCTCCGTGTGATCCCGCGAAACCAAAGGCTCCCGGACGCTGGTGCAGCCCTCGGCAAAGAGCCCCGCCAAGAGCACGGCCGACTTGACCTGGGCGCTGGCGACAGGGCTGTTGTAGTGGATGGCTTCCAAAGCCATCGATGCGCCGTTGATGGCCAGGGGCGCCTTGGTCGCATTCTCACGACCCCAGATGGACGCGCCCATCTCCAAAAGCGGACGGGTGACGCGCCCCATGGGCCGCCGCCGAATGGAGGTGTCGCCAGTCACTATAGAAAAAAAGGGCAGGCCGCTGAGGATGCCGGTCATCAGCCGGATCGTCGTGCCTGAATTGCCCACATCGAGCACCTCCGAGGGTTCTTTCAACCCCCCCGGCCCTTGACCGTAGACAACCACCTCGGACGGATTAGGCTGTTCGATCCGGACGCCGAGTTTACGGAAACAATCGATGGTGGAAAGGCAATCCTGGCCGGGCAGGAAGCGGTGGACTCGCGTCACCCCCCTGGCCAGCGCGCCGAACATGACAGCGCGGTGGGAGATGGACTTGTCGCCGGGGACCTCCGTTTCGCCGCGCAAAGGGAGACCCGGTCGTATGGCGAGGCTTTTAAGCGCTGCTGTTTGCACATCGTTCATGGGATCCAGGATCTCCTTTTTTATCGTATTTTAGAAAAGGCGGTTGTCTTTCGCGCCGAGGCACCGAAGCAACCGCCTGAAAAAGCGAGAATGAACGCTACCACCGCTTGACGATGATGCCTGCCCCAGCGAGCACCTCCACCGCGCCGTCGGCATCAGGCGCCTCGTAAAAGCCGATGCGGATGGTCCCGCCGTGGCCTTCGCGGACGCGCAAGATCTCGATGTCGGCGATGTTGATGCCGTTGTCGCCAAGGAGGCGGGCTATCGTGCCGATCACACCCGGCTCATCCGGCACGGTAAGGACGATCTCATGGATGCCGGGCAGGATCCCTTTGGCCTTGCCGGGGATCGAAAGTCGGACCTCCCGCGCATGGGCGAGGGTTTCCCGGAGAGCTTCCATTTTCGAGCCACAGGCGCCGCAGGCGTCGATCTGCTCTTCCAGCCGGTCCAGAGCGCTGCGGAAGCAGCCGATCATATGTAGCAGCGGCTCCCGGTTGGTGCAGGCGATGTCGACCCACATCTGCGGGTCGCCGGCGGCAACCCGCGTCGTGTCTCGGAAACCGCCGGCCGCCAGCATGGGCGCTTTCGGATACTCCTTCGCCACTTCGCTCAAGGTCTCAACCAGAGCGACGGCCATCATATGGGGCAGGTGGCTGACCAGGGCGACCATGCTGTCGTGCTCCTCGGCGCTGATTCGCAGCACCCGTGCACCGGCGGCTTTGATCAGATCTTCCAGGGCTTGCAGCGCCGCAGCGTCAGTATCAACATCCGGCGTCAGCACGTAGACGGCGTTTTCCAACAGGTAGCGATCAGCGCCCCGGATCCCCTGTTTTTCCGAACCAGCCATGGGATGGCCGCCGACGAAGCGGACGCCGGGCGGGAGCAACCGGCCCATCTGTTCGAGCACCCACTGTTTTGTCGATCCCACATCGGTGACAATAGTCCCCGGCTTCAGCCGGTGACGGATGGAGGCGATGATGGCCGGATAGGTGCAAACCGGCGTGGCCAGCACGATCAGATCCGCCTCCGCAACAGCCTCCGCAGCGTCCGCTTCGACCCGATGGGCCGCGTAAGTGGCCAGGGCCAGCTTGCGCGTCTCCTCATCGCGGTCGACGCCGATCACCTCATCGACCAGCTGTCCCTGGGTCAAGGCCATCGCCAGGGAGCCGCCGATGACACCAAGGCCGATAATGACCACGCGGCGAAAGACATCAGCGCCTGCTATCTTTTCCTCTAATGTACGGCAAACGGTTCTTTCCGCCTCTTCCATGCCTTCACCCCCGGAGATAGCTGCCCAGCACACGGGTCAAGGTGGTGAACTGCCCGATGGCGTTGAGCGCCTCGGCCACAGTGCGATCGCGCTGGTGTCCGACAAAATCGATGAAAAAAAGGTATTGGCCCAGTTCGTGCTTGGTAGGCCGCGATTCGATGCGGGTCAGGTTGATCTCCCGTTCGGCAAACTCCTTCAAAATGGCATAGAGGCCGCCAGGTCGATCCTGGGGCAGTGAACAGACCAGGGATGTCTTGTCGTTGCCCGTCGGTTCTGTCAACTGCCGTCCGACGACAACGAAACGGGTCTTGTTGTTCGGCCGGCTCTGGATATCGGACTGAGCAATCTGGAGGCCGAGCCGTCGGGCGGCGAAGGCCGAACCGACGGCAGCCCGCGGCGCCTCGGGAACAGTCAATTCCAGGGCTTTCTTCGCGCCTTCCACCGTCGAAGCGGTGGCGATGAGCCGCGCATTCGGCAGCTTGGCCTCGAGAAATCTGCGGCACTGGGCCAGCGGCTGCGGGTGCGAATAAACCTCGACGACACGGGTCCAGTCGACACCCGGTGGAACGAGCAGGTGATTATGGACGGGGAGGATCAGTTCTCCGAAGATGAACAATCCCGGATTTTCTACCAGTTCGTCCAGGGTCTGGTTGATCGTGCCCTCGATGGAGTTCTCCAGAGGCAGGATGGCAGCCTCGATCTCCCAGAGGCTCAAGGCCTCGTAAACGGCGGAGATGCTGGAAAAAGGCCGCAAGGTCGTATCCGGTAAAAAAAAGGCCCGGGCCGCTTCTTCGCTGAAGGTGCCTTCAGGCCCCAGATAGCCCACCGGCCCCTTGACGGCGCCGGCGAGCCCCTTCGGTTGTCGCTCAGTCATCATATCTCTCATCCGTCTCCTTGCCGGTATTCGCTGTGTTGAGATTCCCTTCCCGATCCTCCCCGGCAGCGACGGCAGATCGACAATTTTTCTTACTAAGCCGTCCGTCCCATCACGCCGGCCAGGCGGCGCAGTTCGTCCATGAGGCTGGCAAACTCCTCAGGCCGCAGGGACTGGGGACCGTCGCAGAGCGCTTCGGCCGGGTTGGGATGGACCTCGACCATGATCCCGTCGGCGCCAGCGGCGACAGCGGCCATCGACATGGGACGGACGAGGTGGCGCTTGCCGGTGCCGTGGCTGGGGTCGACGATGATCGGCAGGTGGCTCAGGCTCTTGATGATCGGAATCGCGCTCAGGTCAAGGGTGTTGCGCGTCTGCGTCTCAAAGGTGCGGATGCCCCGTTCGCAGAGGATGACGTTGTAGTTGCCGCCGGCCATGATGTATTCCGCCGCCATCAGCCACTCCTCGATCGTGGCCGACAGGCCGCGCTTGAGCAGGATGGGTCGGTTCACCCTGGACAGTTCACGCAACAGGTGGAAGTTCTGCATGTTGCGGGTCCCAACCTGCAGGATGTCGCTGTATTCGGCGATCATCTCGATGCTGCGGGTATCCATGACCTCCGTGCAGATCAGAAGCCCCGTCTCCTCCCGCGCCTGGGCCAGGAGTTTGAGTCCCTGTTCCTCCAGTCCCTGGAAGGCGTAGGGGGACGTGCGCGGTTTGAAAGCGCCGCCCCGAAGGATCCTGGCGCCGGCTGCCTTGACGGCCTGAGCCGATTCAAGAAGCTGCTCCCGGCTTTCCACGGCGCAGGGGCCGGCAAAGACCTGCAAGGCATCGCCGCCGATCTCCACGTCGCCGATGCGGATGACCGTGTTCTCATGACGGAAGGAACGGCCGGCCAATTTATAAGGTTGAAGGACAGGCATCACTTTCTCCACTCCCGGTTGCGCCTCCAAGGTCGATGCGGAGATCCGGGACTTGTCGCCGATGACGCCGATGATTGTTTTTTCGACGCCTTGAGACAGGTGAATCTGCAGCCCCTCTTTGGTTAGGCGCTGCTTGATCGCCTCGATTTGCTGGGCCGTTGCCCCTTCGCTCATCACAATGATCATGTGACAAATCCTCCCTCGTCCTTCTGTTAATGTGTCCGGTCGGAAGGTCAGGCAATCGTCGGCCCGAGAAGACAAAAAGGCACCCCAGCAGGCGGAGTACCTTCAAAATCGACAGCCAGACTCCTACCGTACTTCCATGCTACAAAAAAAACAGCCCATCACCAGCGGTGCACCGGAGGACGACCCCATCGCCTCCGCTACCTCGACCATCTCCGAGAGATGATCCCTACAATACCCAATATAGCACAGCCCCCACCTAGCTGCAACCTTTTCCAATTGTCCGAATTTGACTCAGGGATATTCCGAGCGCCTTTTTATCAGATACCCAGAATCAACCGACAGCCGCCGCCATCTCTCGGGCAAAAGCGCCCACCTCAGCGAGCATTCTCGCCCGGTCACCGAGGTTTTGGGCGATGAGCTTGACGATGGCGCTGCCGACGATGACGCCGTCACAGTTGGGCGCCACGATCGCCACATGCTCCGCCCTGGAGATGCCGAAGCCGAGAGCCAAGGGAACATCGGTCATCGCCCGCACCCGTTCCAGCAAGGCTGCCGCGTCAGGCGGCAGGTCAGACCGCATCCCCGTCACCCCAAGCAGTGAGACGCAGTAGATGAAACCGCGCGCCTTTTCGGCGATCCGTTGAATGCGTTCCGGTGTCGATGTAGGCGCGACCAGAGGAATCAAGGCCAACCCTAACTCATCCAGGGGTTCTCTCAGCACGCCGCCTTCTTCGGCCGGCAGGTCGGCGACGATGACGCCGTCGACGCCGGAGGCCGCCGCTTCGCGGGCAAAGCGCAAAAGGCCGAAGCGCAGAACCGGGTTGTAATAAGTGAGGAGGACGATGGGGATCGACGTCTCCCGGCGCAGCGTCCGCACCATCGCCAGCACTTTGGTCAGCGTCGTCCCACCGGCCAGCGCCCGGACGGCCGCCTCCTGGATGACGGGCCCATCGGCGACAGGGTCGCTGAAGGGAACGCCCAGTTCGATGATCGAGGCGCCATTCTTCTCCAGCGTCAGCACCAGTTCCCGCGTCGTCTCCAGATCAGGGTCTCCCGCCGTCACATAGGCGATGAAGGCCCGCTTGCCTTCGGCTTTCAGGTTGGCGAAGGTCGCAGTCAACCGTTCTGTTCCACGCAGGTCTTCCATCTCAGCCCACCTCCCCGGCCAGTGTGTGCACGTCTTTGTCGCCGCGGCCCGACAGGTTGACGATCAACAGGCTGTCCGGGCTCATCTGGGGCGCCATTTTCGCCGCCTGGGCGATGGCGTGGGCGCTTTCCAGGGCCGGCAGGATGCCCTCCGTCAGGGCCAGGATGCGGACGCCCTCCAGGGCTTCTTTATCGGTGATCGCCACAAACTCGGCTCTGCCGCTGTCTTTTAAGTAAGAGAGTTGGGGTCCCACACCGGGGTAGTCAAGACCAGCGGCGATGGAATGGGTCCCCATGATCTGCCCGTCGTCGTCCTGCAACAGGTAGGAGACGGCGCCATGCAGCACACCGGGGAGGCCGGCCGTGAGCGACGCCGAGTGCCGCCCCGTCTTCACCCCGTCACCGCCGGCCTCGACGCCGATCAGGCGGACCGACGCATCGTCCAGGAAGCCGGAAAACATGCCCATGGCGTTGCTGCCGCCGCCGACACAGGCCAGCACGGCGTCGGGAAGGCGGCCTTCCTTGTCCAGGATCTGGGCGCGCGCCTCGATGCCGATGACCGACTGGAAGTACCGCACAATCGAAGGATAGGGATGAGGGCCGGCGGCGGTGCCGAAGCAGTAAAAGGTGTCCTGCACATTGGCCACCCAGTCGCGCATGGCCTCGTTGATGGCGTCTTTGAGCGTCCGCGTGCCCGAGGTGACGGCGATCACCTTCGCTCCCAACAGTTGCATGCGCAGCACGTTCAACGCCTGGCGCTCTACGTCTTCCGCGCCCATATAGACCTCACAAGGGATGCCGAAGAGGGCGCAGGCCGTCGCCGTGGCCACGCCGTGCTGTCCGGCGCCCGTCTCGGCAATGACCCGTTTTTTGCCCATCCGCTTGGCCATCAGCACCTGTCCGAGGGTGTTGTTGATCTTATGGGAACCGGTATGGTTCAGATCCTCCCGCTTCAGGTAGAGGCGGGCGCCGCCCAGGTGTTCCGTAAGCCGCCGGGCAAAGTAGAGGCGGCTGGGCCGGCCGGCGTATTCGGCGAGGAGCGTCTGCAACTCCTCCCGAAAGACAGCATCGTCGGTCATCTGCCGGAATGCGGCCTCCAGTTCCTCAAGGGCCGGCTTCAGCGTCTCGGGGACAAAGGCGCCGCCGAAAGCGCCAAAACGACCATCTGGGGGAAGCTGTCCAATCAAGGCGGACACCTCTTTCTTATTGTGCAAAATCATTCGTTCACCGAAGTCGCGTGAGCTCCAAAGCGCCGGCTCATTGCCCGATGCACTGGCCCGTCGACAGACTTATCATCGTCCATCGTCATCGCCAAAGCGAAATCGCGTCGCTTCCACAAAGGCCGCCGCCTTCGCCAGGTCCTTTTTCCCGTCCGTCTCGACGCCCGAGGCCACGTCGACACCGAAGGGACGGACGCGAACGATGGCCTCACGGACATTATTCGGGTTTAATCCCCCGGCCAGGATCAGCGGACGGCGCAGTCTGCCGCCGATCTTGGACCAATCGAAGGCCCGCCCCATCCCGCCGAGTGCGTTCGGGCAGTAAGCGTCGATTAGAAAGGCGTTGACATCGTACTCATGGGCCGCTTGGGCCAAAGATTCCCAGTCCGTAAAGGCAGTGGCACCTGCTTTTGCTGCCGGCGCGCCGTCGCCGAACCGGAAGGCCTTGATCACCGGGTAGGACCAGCGGCGGCAGTATTCGGGCGTCTCTTCACCGTGAAACTGGAGCGCCTGGAGCCGGCAAAAAGAGGCGATCTCCTCGACGCTGTAGCGGGGCTCATCGGCGAAGACGCCGACGACAGAGACGAAGGGCGGCAGTTCAAGGATGATCTCCCGGGCCGCCTCCGGGTGGATATAGCGGCGGGAAGGGCGAACAAAATTGAAAGCAATGGCATGGGCGCCGGCGCCCAGGGCCGCTTCCGCATCTTGAAAAGAACGAATGCCACAGATTTTCACGCGCGGGTTGGCGAACATGGCAGGACCTCCCTTGAAAAAAAGGGTGCCTTGAACCGTACCCTGTGAAGGCACCCTTGTTGTATGATTCTAAAGGCCGCTTCGATTTTCAAGACCGATCAAGTCCCGCAAGGCCTTCCCGGGGTCGGCTGCCGTCACCAGGGCTTCGCCGACGAGGATGGCGTCAAAACCGGCCGCCAGAGCGCGCTGCCCGTCGCTGGCGCCGCCGATGCCGCTTTCGGCCACCTTGACGACGCCCTCCGGCAGCGCCGCGCCGAGGCGCAAGGCCTGCTCCTTGTCCACCTTCAATGTGGCCAGATTGCGAGCATTGATGCCGACAACCGGCAGCCAGCCGGGCCGCTGCGCGCGGTTTTTCTCTACCGCCTCCGCCGCCCAGGCCAGGTCTTCCTCGCCATGAACCTCGATCAGCGTGTGGATTCCGAACTCCAAGGCGGCGGCGCACATCTCGTCGAGGCGGGACGGCCCGAGCATGGCGGCGATAAGCAGACAGGCATCAGCGCCGCAGAGGCGGGCCTCCGCAATTTGATAGGGGTCGATCAGAAAGTCCTTGCGCATCACCGGCAGGCTGACCTGTTCCTTGGCTTCCTGGAGATCGTCGAGACAACCCAAAAAGTATTTTTCCTCCGTCAATATGGAGATGGCCGACGCACCGGCCTGTTCATAGCGAGCAGCCAGGTCACCTGCCTTCGCCTCCGGAAAGAGGGGGCCTTTAGAGGGCGAAGCCCGTTTCACCTCGGCGATGACCCGGACAGGCCCCGAGGGACGCTGCCGCCGGAGCGCCCCGGCGAAATCCAGGACCGGCCCCATGCGGGCGATGCCGCGCGCCAGTTCGGAAAGGCCGACTTCCTGGCGCGCTTTTAGGACGCGATCAGCCTGGATCTCCCACAGGATCGCCAAAAAACCTGTCAAGGGGATCGGGGAAACCGGATCAGTCATACGCTCACCCCGCCTACTCGAAAGGAGGCCGCTGCCGCCGTAAACGCTTTGACCCGCTCCAGCAAGGCCCGCGCCTCGCCGCTGTCGATGACCGACCGGGCCAAAGCGATCCCCTGCGCCAATCCGTCAACCTTCCCGGAGACGCAGAGGGCGGCGGCAGCGTTCAAGAGGACAATATCCCGACGAGGCCCCGCCTCGCCATTCAAAATCGCCTCAGTGATGGCGGCGTTCCGCTCGCGGTCGCCCCCTTTCAAGTCCTCGGGGGCGCAATAGTTGAAGCCGTAGGCGCGGGGATCGAGGGTCTCCAGGTGGACCTCTCCCGCTTCCAGCCGGGCCACCGTCGTCGGCGCCGTCAGGCTGATCTCGTCGAGGCCATCCTGACCGTGGACCACCCAGGCCGATGTGACCCCGAGGCGGCGAAGCACCTGGGCGATCACCTTCACCCGTTCGGCGCTGCTGACGCCGAGCAGTTGGCGCTCGGCCCCGGCAGGGTTGCTCAAGGGGCCCAACAGGTTAAAGACCGTCGGCACGCCCAGCTCCCGCCGTGTCGGCGCCGCGTGGGCCATGGCCCGGTGGCACTGGGGGGCGAAAAAGAAGCCGAATCCCGTCTGCATCAGACACTGATAGGAGTAGTTCGGCGCCAGATCGACGGTGACGCCGAGGGCCTCCAGCACATCGGCCGAACCGGCGCGGCCTGACATGGCCCGGTTGCCGTGCTTGGCGACAGGCACACCGGCGGCGGCCACGACCAGGGCGGCTGTCGTGGAGATATTGAAGGTTCCGGCGCCATCGCCGCCGGTTCCGCAGGTATCGACCAGTTGCCGCCGCGTCATTTCAAAGGCTGCAGGCACGTATTCGGCCAGTTCGCGACCTACCCGGCTGCGCATGGCCCGGGCGAAACCGGCGATCTCCTCTTCACCCTCGCCGGTCAAGCGCAAGGCGACGAGCAACGCCGCCAGTTGCACCGAGGGGACCTTCCCCTCCATGACGGCGTTCATCAGTTCCTCTGCCCGCTCTTCGCCGAGGCGCTCGCCACTCAACAGGCATTTAAGGCTGTGCTTGGCTATCGCCAGGGACTGGCTCATCTCGTCTCACCTCTGCTGTATCTTACACTGAGAAAATTGCGCAACAACCCTTTCCCTGCCTCCGTCAGGATCGACTCCGGATGAAACTGCACGCCCTCGACGGCATACTCCCGGTGGCGAAGACCCATGATTTCGCCCTGGTCGCTCCGCGCCGTGACCTCCAGGCAGTCAGGCAGGCTCTCCTCCTCGACGATCAGCGAGTGGTAGCGCGTGGCCGTGAAGGGATTGGGCAAGCCCGCAAAGATCGTCCGCCCGTCATGGTAGATCGGCGAAGTCTTGCCGTGCATCAACCGGGACGCTCGGATGACGCGCCCGCCGAAGACCTGACCGATCGACTGGTGACCGAGGCAGACGCCCAGGATGGGAATCTGCCCGGCGTAGCGGCCGATCACATCCATCGAGATGCCCGCCTCATTGGGGGTGCAAGGTCCCGGCGAGATGACGATGTGGGAGGGGGCGAGGCCGGCGATGGCCTCAGGCGCGATAGCGTCGTTGCGGTAAACCTCAACGGCGTCGACCATCTCCCCCAGGTACTGGACCAGGTTATAGGTGAAGGAATCATAGTTATCGATGACGACGATCACTGCAATCCCCCTTCCGCCGAGAATAGGGCCTCAAAGAGCGCCCTCGCCTTGTTCATCGTCTCGGCATACTCCGTCTCCGGGACCGAGTCGGCCACAATCCCGGCGCCGACCTGGATCTGCGCCTTCCCGTCGCGCATCAGCACCGTGCGGATGGTGATGCAGGTGTTCAGGTTGCCGTCGAAACTGAGGTACCCGACAGCACCGCCATAAGGCCCCCGGCGCACCGGCTCCAACTCGTCGATGATCTCCATGGCCCGGATCTTGGGGGCGCCGCTCAAGGTGCCCGCCGGCATGACGCAACTGAGGGCATCCAGCGCCGTCACAGCCGGTTTCAACTCCCCGGCGACGCGGCTGACGATGTGCATCACATGGGAGTAATGTTCCACTTCCATAAACCGTTCCACGCGGACTGATCCGATCTGGCAGACCCGGCCCAGGTCGTTGCGGCCCAGATCGACCAGCATCAGGTGTTCAGCCCGCTCCTTCTCGTCGGCCAGCAGTTCCTCAGCCAGGCGACGGTCCTCGTCAGCGTCGCGACCGCGCGGCCGCGTCCCGGCGATAGGGTGCGTCTCCACGCGCCTGCCTTCGACACGGATTAGCGCCTCTGGCGACGAACCGGCCACCTGCATCCCCGGCAGGTTCAAGTAGAAGAGGTAGGGCGACGGGTTCAACGAGCGCAGCGCCCGGTAGACATTCAAGGGGTGAGTGCGCAGCGGACGGGTGAACCGCTGGGAAAGGACGATCTGGAAGGCGTCACCGGCGGCGATGTACTCCTTGCAACGCCCCACGGCCGCGCAGAAACCGGCCCGGTCGAAGGTGGAGGTCATCTCATCGCCGGCTGCAAAAGCAGACGGAACCTGCTTTTCATCGGCAGCTCCTGCCTTGACCGCTGTATCTGCCGGTATCTTTGCAGACATCACCGCCGACACTTCTAGGGGCAGCGGCGACGCCGGTTCGCGCAGCCGCTCGAACAGTCCCGCCAGTTGCGACTGGCCATAACGGTAGGCGGCCTCATCGCCGGCTTCGGCCAGCAGCACCAGGGTGCCCCGATGGCGCAGGTGATCGATGATCAGGGTGTAGCGGGTGATCATCAGCATCATTTCCGGCAGTTGTCGGTCATCGACGCTGTGCTCAGGCAGTCGCTCATAATGGCGAACAAGATCGTAAGAAAAATACCCCACCGGGCCGCCGTAAAAAGGCGCCAAACCTGCATTGGGCGGAACGGGGGCGACCTTCAGATCGGCCAGCCACTGTCCCACACCTTTGAGGGGATCGCCGGCATTTGAGCCGGTGGCGTTGGCAGCCGGCTCAGGCGGCCAGGAGAAAAAAGCCAGGGGCTCAGCGCCGGCGTAGGAATAGCGCCCGAGGACAGTGCCCCGCTCCACGCTCTCCAACAGATAACCCAAGCCCTCGCCAGCCAGCTTGCGATAAAGCGTGATCGGCGTATCCTCGTCGGTGCTGAAGGATATCCACATCGGGACGTACCGGTATTCCCGGCTCAGCCGGACAAAGTCGACCGCATCGGGGGCAGTGCGGTGCTGGATCAACCTTCACCCTCCTTCCAGGCGAAGTGTGCAGCGAGACCGGAAAAAAGCGAACAAAAAAACCGGCCCACCGAAGGTAGACCGGCTTCCTGACAACATCAGAAAATACCGCCTCTCCGCTCGACTCCACTGGACTCCGCTCAACTACTCTAAAACTCATCTCGCAGTAAAAGTACCATAGCTGTATGGAAATGTCAACGATCTTTCGGAAAGGGCGCCATCGCTTTTTTACTTGCAATGGAACACCCCATGGAGTACCTTGTACATAAGGCCCTAAATGGAAATACCCCTTACATAAAAAGGAGTGAACCCGCCTGAAGAGCATGAAAAAAGGACCCCTCTGCATCCCCGCCTTCCTGGTTGCCCTCCTGTTCGCCTGCTGGACAACCATTCTCTATCCCTTCGGCGCCGCGAGCGCAACGCCGGCAGCCGCTGCCTCTGCCCAATCTGTACCGTCTCCCCCATCATCTGAAGCATCTGCCAAAATCGACTCCAAACTGCTCGAGATCCGCCGCCTCATCTCCGATTACTACGTCGATGAGCCCGCCTCCGAGGTTTTTGCGCAAAGCACGATCAAAGCAACCCTACAAGCCCTCAATGACAAGCACTCCCTTTACCTCGATGAAGAGGAATACGAACAGCTGCTCGAATCGGTCAACCTGAATTACTTCGGCGTAGGCATGGTCATCGCCCCCGGCGCCGATTATCCTGTCGTAGAAAAAACCTTCCCCGACTCTCCAGCCGAAAAAGCCGGCATCAAAAGCGGCGACACCATCACCGGCATCAACGGCGAATCGACCCATGACCTATCGGTGGACCAGTTAGCCAAAAAAGTGCGCGGCCCCGAAGGCACCACCGTCAAGCTCACCATCAAACCGGCCAAGTCAGAAGAAGAACAGACGGTCGAACTGATGCGGCAGCGCATCGATCTCCCGCAGGTCGAAGGAAAGATGCTGGAAGGAACCATCGGCTACATACACATCAGCACCTTCGGCGATCGGACCGGGAAGGAATTCAAAACCACCTACGAAAAACTCGAATCGTCCGGCATGAAGCAACTGATCATCGACCTCCGCGGCAACGGCGGTGGCGAGATCACAGCGGCGGAAACTGTGGCCGATTTCCTGCTCCCCGAAGGCCCCCTCTACCACATGGCCGGCCGAAAATTACCCAAAGAAACCTTTACCACCACCGGCAAGGAAAGGCCCATCCCCATGGTCGTCCTCATCGACGACGGCTCCGCCAGCGCCTCAGAACTGCTCGCCGCCGCCCTGCAGGAACGGGCGAAAGCCGTCCTCGTCGGCACAAAAACCTACGGCAAGGGATCGGTCCAGACCCTCTTCGATCTCCAAGCCGGCGGCGTGCTGAAGCTGACCATCGCCCGCTACACCACCGCTATGGATCGGCCCGTTGACAAAGTGGGTTTGACACCGAACCAGCTGGTCGGGTACGAACCGCTCCAACTGATCCGGGCGCAAGACCTTCTCTCTTCCAAGCGGTCGACAGCGCTGCGCCTGACCCTTGACCAACCGAAAGCCTGGGTCTCCGATGCGCCGGTCCCCCTCGACAGTCCCCCCTTCCTAAAAGACGGTCAGCCATATTTGCCCCTCCGCTTCTTAGGAGAAGCACTGGGCGGAACCGTGGAGTACCGGGAGCTTGACCGACGGGCAACCATCACCGTCGATGGGAAAAGCCTCGACTTACCGCTCGATGGCGGACAGGTGCAGTTGAATCATCAGCCAAGCGCAGATATTGAACCATTGCCGGTTGTAGGCGATCGTGTGCTTGTGCCGGTGCAGTTGCTGAGCGAAAAACTTGGCTTCGAAGTGGAATATGGCGATGAAACTAAAGAAGTGCAGATCAGGCTGCCCCAAAAGGACCTTTCGGTCCCGCACTGAATGGACGAACAGAGGGCTCTTTGCCCTGCGATCAGGTTTCCTTCGCCAAGAGCCGCCGGATATGCTATAATCTGATGGGAGTTATTTTCATTTGAGAAAGGAGTTTCTAGGCCTGTGAAGATCATCTATCATGTTGGCGATATGCAAGGATGGCCCAAGGTTTTCAACAGTCTGGCCGGGTTCTTTCAAGTTGCACCGCAGTCCTTCGATCTGCTGATCCTTGCCAACGGACCGGGCGTGCAAGGCCTCGTCAAAACCGATGCCCCGCAAGGCGACTTCTCCCCTTACGACAGACTGCCTGAGTTGGTAGAAAAAGGGGCCAAGATCCTCGCTTGTGAAAACGCCTTGCGGCGCAACAACATCGATGTGAAAGCACTCCCCGCCTTCGTCTCTACCGTTCCGTCGAGCATCGTGGAACTGGCAGAAAAACAAGCGGCCGGATATAGCTACATCCGAGCCTAAGAAACGAAAAGGTTAAAACGTTCGCGTGCCAAAAGACTGAACATGCCCCGCTGCCCTGCATTGCTTTTTTGAAGCCATACAGGGCATTTGACTTTCGGAGCCAAGCGACGATCACATCATGGGCCTTCCCGGTTGCTCTTGAGCGCGTCGCGCCGCATCATCGGCCGGAATGAAATCCCACTCCGCATCGACGGAGACAAGGCTCCCCTCCTTGGCCGACCGCAGGATGTCGAGAATCGTCTTCGTATCGCCATACTCCAACTCCGGCGGGACAGCGATCGCCTCTTGCCCGGTCATGGCCTTATGGAAGTTGAGCAGTTCATTGTAATACCCCCGCTGCGGTCGGTACGGGATCAGTTCCGACTTGCCATCATTGTGGGCTACGTTGATGAAACCGCAATCCCGCTCCTCCAGATAGATCATCCCTGTCGTACCGAAGATGCGCAAGCCCACCAGCGGACGTTGCATCTCTTTGCCGGCGGTGAAGAAGGAGAACTGGCCCACAACGCCGCTCTTGAAGCGGAAGTTGACTGAGACGGAGGCATAGGGGGCGTATTCGCCGTTATGGAGCGGCACGCCGAAGGCTTGCAGCTTATCGATAGGTCCGAAGATGTGCCGCAAGGCTGCCATATCGTGGACGCCCGTGTCCATGATCACGCCGCCCGGGTAGTCGGGGTGCTGCCGCCAGGGCGAATTGGGGAACTTGTTCGGCTTGCCCATCTCGCAAGGGAAGCAGGCCACCCGGTTTTGCATAAAGTAGTAGATATCACCGACCCGCTTCGTTCGCACCAGGTCGCGGATGATATTGACCTCCTCATTGAAGCGGTAGTTTTCGGCGATCATGATCGGCACATTGTACTTCTTGGGCAGTTCTGCGTGGGCCTTCGCCTGCTCCAGCGTGGGCGCCAAGGGCTTTTCACAGATGATGCCCTTTTTAGTGCCCGAAATCGCCTGAGCCACCGCCTCCGTCACCTTGTAGTTGAGTTCGATGGGCACCATAATGTCAATGACATCGATATCATCCCGTGTCACCATCGCCATATAATCGGTGTACACATCGGCGTCAGAAAGCCCCAGCCGCCGCGCCCATTCAGCAGCCTTTCCCCGATTGATGTCACAGATCGCCTTGATCTCATAATGATCCTTCAGTTCCTGAAAGGCCGGGTAATGGAGCTGTTCAAAGGCCATGCCGGCTCCGATGATACCTACACGCAGTTTTCGCATCCTAACTCGATCACTCCTTCGCTGATTTACACCATTTGCTGTGTTGCTCTCTGTCGAATCCTGGCACGGAATTAATGTTCCTAAACAAAAGGGCAGCTATTCCGGGGAAGAGGCAGCCTATAACAGTTGCACCACGGAAAAACCGACCGCTTCAGGACGGTTTTTCCTTATTTTTTTAAAATATTTCAGGACTACGGTCTTATATATGAAAATTCTACCCTATGTTACATTGGTTTTGGGACAAGCAACGAGACAAACAACACAGAAAAGGAGTTTGCACAGGTCATGCGAAACAAACTGCGCTTCATCGTGCCACTGCTCCTGATCCTGTCCCTGCTCCTTCCCGGTCTGGCCTTGGCGGCAAAAAAAGAGGCGACACCTGGCACACTGAAGAAAACGACCGTTACCAGCCCGACTGCCCCTACCCCAGCCCCCACCGAACCGACTACAACCCAACCTGCTGTAACGGAACCCACTGCGACCGAACCGACCGCGACCCAACCGACTGCGACCGAACCCACCGCGACCCAACCCACCGCGACCGAACCGACCGCGACCGAACCCGCCGCGGCCGAACCCACCGCGACCGAACCCGCCGCGGCCGAACCCACCGCGGCCGAACCCGCCGCGGCCGAACCCGCCGCGGCCGAACCCGCCGCGACCGAACCCGCCGCGACCGAACCGGTATTCACTCCGGCGCCCCCGCACAGCAAGATCATCCTCGGCTACTACCCCGTCGACTATGCGGGAGACAAGGCCGCCTATAACTCCCTCGTCAACTACGGCAGCTCCATGAACGCCATCTCTACCTTCACCTATCTGGTAGACGGGCAGGGCAACCTGACCGGCACCGCTCCCACCGACGGGCTCACCCTGGCCAAGTCCAAAGGCATCAAAACCTACGCCTTGATCCACAACTACACCAATGGCGGGTTCAACCAAAGCATCGCCTCTTCCTTGCTCGGCAGCGCGGCGAACCGCCAGAAGGTGATCAACCGGTTAAAGACCATCCTGCCTACATACGGCTACGCCGGCGTCAACATCGATATCGAGTACATCCACCCGTCCGACCGGGCCAACTACACCCAGTTCGTCAGAGAAGTGAAAGAAGCCCTTGGCCCCATGGGGTATACAGTCATCCTCTCTGTCACCGGCAAGACCTACAATGACACCACCTCCAACTGGGGGGGCGCCTTCGACTTCAACGCCATCGGTCAGTACGCCGACTACGTGCAGATCATGACCTATGACGAGCACTACCCCGGCGGGACCCCCGGCCCGATCGCCTCCATTGGCTATGTCACCAAGGCCGTCCAGTACACCCTGTCGACAATGCCCAAGGAAAAGATCCTCCTCGGCATCGCCACCTACGGCTATGACTGGTATGGAACCAGCACGAAAACGGTAAACTACCTCACTGTACCCAAACTGCTCAGCCAGTACGGTGTGACGCCCAAATGGGACGAAACGTCAAAATCACCCTGGTTTACATACACCGACAGCTATGGCCGTAGCCATACGGTGTGGTATGAAGACGCCCGGTCCACCGAATACAAACTGGACCTCGTCAACCAGTATGGCCTCGGCGGCATCGGCATCTGGCGCCTCGGCTTCGAGGATCAGCGCTTCTGGGATGTCGTCAAGGCCAAACTGAAGTAAAAAATGACTGCCTCCGTAAATCGCTTAACAGGGACCCTGGTCTTTCTTTGCGCGACAACATATTTCCCGATGCAACACTGAAGATAATGGACAAAAAACTGCGCATATTGGGGAAAAACAAAAGCTCCCTTCCGTCTTTTGCGGATGGGAGCCTCTTTTACGCCTTGGCGCCCGGATCGATGCTGTCATCAGGCCTTTCCGCCTTCTCTACATCGATGGCAAAAATCCAGCGATTCAAGATCCGGCGCAGATCGGCCGAACGGATCGGTTTACTGATATAATCGTCCATGCCACAGGCCAAGCACTCCTCCCGGTCGCCGCGCATCGCTCGGGCCGTCATGGCCACGATGGGAACATGACCGCCCTGTTCCGCCTCGATCCGGCGGATCTCCCGGGTAGCCTCGAAACCATCCATCTCCGGCATCTGGCAGTCCATGAGGATCAGGCTGTATTTCTCGCGCCGAACGGCCTCAACAGCCTCGCGGCCATTGGAGACGGCAAGCAGGGGGAGGCCGAACTTCTTCAACTGAATGGAGGCCAACTTCTGGTTGACAGGGTTATCTTCCACCAACAAGATCCGTTTTTCCGGCAGTTCGGGCAAGAGCAAATCAGCCTTTTCCTGGGCCCGGCTGTCCTCAGCAGCCTGAGCGGATGATTCCAACAGCGGCATTGTAAACCAGAAGGTCGTCCCCAGCCCGGGAATACTCCGAAAACCGATCTCACCGCCCATCAGCTCGACGAGCCGCTTGGAAATGGCCAGCCCCAAACCGGTCCCCCCGTACCGGCGCGCCGTCGACATGTCGGCCTGGGAGAAGGGTTGAAAAAGGCGGGGCGCCACCTCATCGGTGATGCCGATGCCCGTATCGCAAATCTCAAAGCGAAGAAAGCGGGCAACCTCGTTCACAGGATCGCTTTGCTCCGCTCGAGAGTCCATGGCGATCCGCAGGGCGACCTTTCCTTTTTCCGTAAACTTGACGGCGTTGCCGCCGAGGTTGATCAAGACCTGCCGCAGACGAATAGGATCGCCCCGCAAAAAAGGAGGGACCTCTCTGTCAATGTCACAGGTAATGTCGAGGTTTTTCTGCTCCGAACGAACGCGCAAGAGGTTGACCACATCATTGACGACGGCGCGGAGCTCGTAGTCGACAACCTCCAACTCGATCCGGCCGGCTTCCATCTTGGAAAAATCGAGGATGTCATTGATGATCGACGACAAGAGCCGCGAAAGCTCGCCGATAGTGCGCCCGTAGCTGGCCTGTTCCTCCGTCAAAGCGGTGTCGAGAAGCAGGTCGATCATGCCGATGATCCCATGCAGGGGCGTGCGGATCTCATGGCTCACCGTCGCCAAAAAAGCGCTCTTGGCCCGGTCTGCTGCTTCGGCCCGCTCCTTGGCCATGTGCAGCTCCTCTTCGGCACGCTTCCGCTCCGTTATGTCCCGAGTGACGAAGACGACCTCCTGTACCTTCCCCGTTTCCATGTTCTGCACAGGCCGGACAGTCGACTCAAACCAGACATACCGCCCGTCTTTGCGCCGCATCCGGTATTGGAACAGGCGCGGCTCTAGGCGGGCTATGGCTTCGCGGAGGTTGTCGCCTACCCGGTCCATGTCTTTGGGGTGCAGAAATTCGTATCCCGAACGGCCGAGGATCTCTTCCGGCTCATAACCCAAAAGGGAGCGGCTCGCCGGCGACGCATAAAGAATTATGTTCTCCGTCGTATGGCGGGAGATCAGATCAGAGGCGTATTCGGCCAAGAGCCGGTAGCGTTCCTCGCTCTTTTCAAATTTCTTGACGAGGACACGCTGCAGGTTCACCAACTCGTTGTTGAGGCGCGTCACCTCTTCATAAAGCTCACTGTCCCAATCGGCCTGAGTGCCCGTCTGGGCGGCCAGTTCCTTCAGCGTCGACCGCAAAGCCGGCGCCTGGCTGCCGCTGTCGGCCATCTCCTCATAGAGACGGGCCATGGTGGAGCGAGTCCTCGCTCCGGCGATGAGCATCTTCCCCTCTGAGGCGCAACCGGCGAAGTAGAGGCCGAGCACCTGATCACCCAAGGGAACGTTCAGCTCCCAGTTGAAGACGGAACCCTGTTTGCGCAGGGCAGCCAAAAAGTTGAGAGCCTTGTCAGTGCAACTCCGATCGACGATGCCGGGAAAGGGCTGACCCGCCCGGATCCGCGCAGAAAATCCCAGCCTGTTGCTGTTCACGCGCATGATCATGCCCTGCCAGTCACAGATCAGCGTGATTCCGTTGCCATTCTCCACTGCGCTCATGGGGAGAACACTCCTTTATTGGCGAGGAGGCCTCCGTCATCACTCGCCTGTCACTAGCCGGTTTGCCGTATCCACCGCAGCCAACGCGTCCGCCGCATAGGCGTCGGCGCCAACCTGCCGCCACAAATCCTTTTCAATGTTGAAGGGATAGCCGCCGACCATGATCTTCACGTTGCCCACATCCTTGGCGGCGCGGACCACCCGGATCATGTCCTCGACGTTTCGCACATGGAAGGTCATCGTCGCCGACAGGGCGAGCACCTGGGCGTTGTTATCGCGCAAGGCCTGGACCACGTTGGCCGCCGGCGTACTCGCCCCAAGGTAGTAAGTATCCCAACCGTCCATCTCCAAAAAGTCAGCCACCATGCGGATCCCGATCTCATGCAGTTCACCGCTCACAGAAGTGGCGACGAGCCGGCGGTTTTTGGAGGGACCTGAAAAAACAAAGGGATACAACTGGGCCATGATCATCTGGGTGGCCGCCGAGCAGTAGTGCTCCTGCGCCACATTGATCCGGTTCATCTGCCAGAGGCGGCCGATCTCGTACTGGCTGCGCTGAAAGAATCGAGTAGGAGGGGGTGATTAACCCCCGTCCTCTCACACCACCGTACGTACCGTTCGGTATACGGCGGTTCATGCTGGTTGACGATGAGATTGGTATGTTTCGACTAAACTGACTAAGCCCTGTTCCCGCCAGTAGGCGAGGCCAAGGGCTTTATTCATTTGCGGGGTCAAGGACAGACGCCAATATCCTTTTCGTGAGCCGCTGATGTTGCATGCCCATTCCTCCGGGATCCCCAACGCCACTAAGTTTCGTCTTCGTGTCTTCGGGCGCTTCCATTGCTTGAGCAGGCACATCCGCAGTCGTCGGCGAAGCCACTCATCCAACTCTTTAAGTACGCTTGGCGTGTCAATGAGTCGAAAGTAGCCCATCCAGCCTTTCAGGTATTGGTTGAGGGTGACCAGTCGGTCCTCCATCGCAATGCTTCGGTTCCGCCCAGTGAACTGGCGAATCTTCTCTTTCACCCGTTTCACCGTTTGGGGGGCGAGCCGAATCTTTGCTGCCTTATGCCACGTAAATGAAAACCCCAGAAACTTTCGGTTCCAGGGTCGGTCGACTGCGCTTTTCTCCCAGTTGACCTGCAGTTTTAACCGCCCCTCCAGAAACTTTGCCATACCCTCCATCACTCGTTGCCCTGCCCGTCGACTGCGGACGTAGACGTTACAGTCGTCGGCGTACCGGCAGAAGCGATGTCCCCGGCTTTCCAGTGCCTTATCCAAATCATCCAGGATGATGTTCGCCAGCAAAGGGCTGAGTGGACCTCCCTGGGGTGTTCCTTCCTCGCTCTTCACACGAATCCCGTTGAGCATGACCCCGGCCTTGAGGTATTCTCGGATCAACTTCAAGATTCGTTTGTCCTTCACCTTGCGCGCTACGCGCGCCATGAGAATGTCGTGATTGACGCGATCAAAGAACTGGGCCAGGTCCATGTCAACCACCCATCGGTAGCCGTCGGCGATGTATTCCTTCGCTTTCTTCACCGCTTGGTGCGCACTCTTTCCCGGACGAAATCCGTAGCTGTTCGTGGAAAAGTCAGGGTCGAAGATCGGCATCAGGATCTGGTTCAGGGCCTGTTGGATCAGTCGATCGACGACAGTGGGAATGCCCAGCTTCCGTGTTCCGCCTTGGGGTTTGGGAATTTCAACCCGCCGGACCGGTTGCGGTCGATAGGTCCCCTCCAACAATTCCTGTTTAATGCGCGACCATTCCTCTTTTAGGTACGGGCGCAGGGATTCTAGCCCCATACCGTCGATTCCGGCCGCGCCTTTGTTGGCCATGACTCGCTTATACGCTTCCGTCATGTTCCCTCGTTCGACGACTTTCTCCATCAGGTCATACGTCTCTTCGCGGGGTTGCTTCGCTTCTTGTGCCGGTAACGCGCTCGGCACTCCACCGGTCCCCTGCGGATTCACCGCTTCCTCCCGTTGGCAGTTCCCTTTCGGGATATTCGGCTGTCTCTGCGCGTCACGCGAACGCATCGTCGCTTCCCCTTCCATCATGTTCGGTCCTTCATCTGGCCGGACGTCGGGCCAGCCTACTATGACCTCTGCTGACTCCTGCCGGTTCAGCCACGCCTTTCGGCGTGGTTTCCCAAGTTACTTGGTCCCCCGGCAGGCCTCCCCGGGTAAGAACGTTGCCTTTCCCTCCATCTACCCGCCCCATTTACTCTCGGCAGCCTTCGGTGACAAGGACTTCGCTTTGTTCGGCAAGCTCATCCAACTGCCGCTAGCCTCACCTGGGGTTCGTGGTCCTCGGGCCGGAGGTTTGCCGCTGGCTTCCTTCAGATTCCGCCTCGCGGCGGACACCCTTGCCTTAAGCTAACGCCTACTGCCACCTTCGGCGTTCGGGACTTCCACCCTAG
This sequence comes from Heliomicrobium modesticaldum Ice1, assembly GCF_000019165.1. Taxonomy (GTDB): domain Bacteria; phylum Bacillota; class Desulfitobacteriia; order Heliobacteriales; family Heliobacteriaceae; genus Heliomicrobium; species Heliomicrobium modesticaldum. The sequence continues at coordinate 1,906,158 of NC_010337.2, read as the reverse complement.
AGACAACGCCCATGCCGGGCGCACCGAAAAGATAGATGTCCCGCACGGGAACGCCCGACTGAACGGCGTCCAAGATCAACCGCGCAGCGCCATGCCGTTCCCCTTGCAGCAGCGTGTCCAGGTACTGGCGCGCCAGATCGCTCAAGGGCGCATCGGCCGTAAAATAGGTCGGCAGTTCGACCGGCGACTCATCGAGACCGTTGATGCTCAGATCGAGGTATTCAGAGGCAATATTGCCCACATCGACCGGCAACATCTCGCGGAGAACGTCCTTGGTAAAAGATAGGTTCTTGGCCAGGTCGGCGACAGGGATGCCGCGGCCAGACAGGAGGACCTTCACCCAGGAGACATAATCCGTAAACAGAGACGGGCTTTTCGTCGCCACCGCCTCAGAGAGGAAGGACAGCTGCGCCCGGATATCTTGCAGGGCGCGCAGGCGCCCGATGTCGTTGAATTTCTCCGTCAGTTCCGTCGGCGCCACCGATTGGCGCACTAGGATCGCCTCCGACAACTGCGGCAGTTTGTCTTCAAATATTTTACTGATCCGGCAATAGTGATCGCTCATGGCCTTCCCCTCACTTCCCGTCGTCAGTGCATCTACTGTCTGGGAAACTCGTCAAGCCACGTTCTTGTATCCATTAGGACAATATTCCATACAAGACTGTCGATTCCTGCATATGACGAAAAAAAGGGCTTATTCCGGGTGATGACCCACCAGGTGTCGAAGGATCTTTTGGGTTCGTTCGAACTCGCGAGCCACCTGCTCCGCCTTGACCGACGCCGAATCGAGACACCCTTGCCGCACCATGGTCTCCAGTTCCTTGCTGCAGGCCGACAAGGCATTGGCGCCGATGCCGGCGCTGCTGGACTTGAGGCTGTGGGCCAGGTTAGCCAGCGCCTGCGCGTCCCGCTGACGGACCGCTTCTCGCAGCGCCTCGATCTTCGGCGGCGTGTCGCGTAAAAAGATCTCGATCACCTCTGTGACAATGTCTGGTTCGTCCTCTACCTGCAACTCCCGGAGGCGGTCCAATACGCTGCAGTCGATAGGGTCTGTATCGCAAGCGCACCCTGCGCGGGGGAACGGGGAAAGCCAGCGTTCAAGCACCTGGCGCAAGGCCTGGATGACAAAAGGCTTGCTCAGGTAGTCGTCCATCCCCACTTGGAGGCAGCGCTCCTTGTCGCCCTGCATGGCATAGGCCGTCATGGCGATGATCGGCCTATGTACGCCCTGTTCCCTCTCGTAGGAACGGATGAGCTGAGTGGCCTCATAACCATCCATGACCGGCATCTGGCAATCCATCAAGATCAATGCGTAGCGACCGCTCCGCGCCGCTTCCACCGCTTCCCGGCCGTTCATGACGGCGTGGGCCTGCAAGCCCAACTTTTTTAACTGCAATAAGACGAGTTTCTGGTTGACGAGGTTGTCTTCGGCAAGGAGGATCATCGGCTCCGCACCGGATTCTTGGACGATCGGCGCACCCTTAAGCACATCACCTTCTCCTTCCCCTTCTTCGCAGACTGAACAGCCCGGCCGCTTCTTTCGCTTCTTGAAACAGCCCCTTGGTCCGTCATCCCAACCGCACAGTGCCCTCCGACGGTTTGCTTCGGTTGACACGAAAGGTACATTCAAGTTAGAACAAATCCTGATAAAACATCACAATAACATTCTATACAATGAGGGACGATCCCTTTTTCGAACAACGGTCTGTTGCAAATCTTCACAAAAAAAATACAAAAAAAGGCCGCCCCTCAAGAAAGGGGCGACCGCGTCATAGAGCGGATTGTATCGGCTGTCTTCCGCGATGATCGTTGGCAAAAGGAGAACCTTATGTTCACCGGCTCAAGTCTGGCCGCAGTCGGACGGCGCCGCCCAGGTAGACATGAACCATATCTTCTTGGCCCTTGGGCGTGTTGACATGAATCAACACCCGCACACAGCGGCCCAACGCCTCGGGCACATTGATCTCGCTCATGCACATGAGCGGCACCTGGTGCCATCCCGCCTCCCGGGCCGCGTAAGCCGGAAAATCGGCGTTCAGATCCGGCGTGACCGTAAAGATGGCCGAGGCGATGTCTTCGAGCCGCAACCTGTTGGCCTCGACGATCTCCCGCAGCAGTTCCTTGGTGGCCTGCTGGATCGCTTCCTTAGTGTTCTCCTCGACAGTGACGGCGCCGCGGATGCCGCGCACATAATTGACCGTCATGTCTATCCCCCCTGCCGTACTGCTGTGCTACAATGCCGCGCGATGGCCCATGCCGACAGCCACCTCATCGAGATGGAGCAGGCCGATGCCGAAAAAGACGGCCACACTGATGTGATCATGGTACCGGGCAATCCCCACCTTGCCGCCGATGTTCAGCCCTACAGCCTTCGGCAGGATCTGGGTCAGCGCCTCGTGAGTGGCACCGGCGACGGCGCCCTCCTCCGGGTGGCTCTCCCGGATGACCCCTTCCCGCTTGGCCGCCACGACCGCCCGTTCGATGATCTTCTTCACCGCCGGAATGAACTCGCCGCCGTAGTCGACTGCCGCTGTCCGGATCCCCTCTTCGGCATAGAGGCGGCGCAACTGATGCTCATCTTCCCGGCTCTCACTCATGGCCAGTCGCAGGGCGGCGGCTGCGACGCGTTTGCTGCCTGGATTGCCTCCCATGAACCGTCCTCCCATTCTTCCCGGCTGACACCGGGTATGCCCATTATAGCCCCCGTCGCTGGTCCTTGACAAGCTTCGCCGCCGCCCGTCCGGCCGCACAGCCCATCGACCAGGCCGCCTGGAGGTTGAAACCGCCTGTATAGCCGTCTACGTCGACCACCTCGCCGGCGAAAAAGAGACCAGGTGTCTGCTTGCTGGCCATCGTTTTGGGGTCGATCTCGCGGATATCGACGCCGCCGGCGGTGACGATGGCCTCGCTCATAGGCCGGTGGCCCGTCGCCGTCACAGTAAACGCTGTCAGCGTCTCCAAGAGGTTGCGCCGCTCCGCCTTGGTGATCTGATGGACAAACTTATCCTCTGAGATGCCCGACAAGGCGATGACGATGGGGATCAGCGACTTGGGCAGCAGATCGCCCAGGGCGTTTTTGAATTGCTTGCGCTGAAACTGGGCGAAATCGCGCTGGATCCGGGCATCCAACTGCTCCGGCGTCAGGGCAGGTTTCAGGTTGATCTTGACGTAGAGCGGGTGTTCCTCCGGAGCGCCGCTTTTTTCCCAGTAGTTCGTGGCGTGCTTGCTGAGGCTGAGGATGACCGGACCGGAGACGCCGAAATGGGTGAAGAGCATCTCGCCGAACTCGTCGCCCAGCTTTTTGCCGGCCTTATCGCGGAGGGTCACCTGCACGTTTTTCAGCGTCAGCCCCTGCAGGTCCTTGACCCAAGGCTCAGCCGTGATCAGAGGGACGAGGGAGGGCCGTAAGGTCGTCACCGTATGGCCCAACTCGCTGGCGAAACGGAAACCGTCGCCGCTGCTACCCGTGCCGGGGTAGGTGCTCCCCCCTGTCGCGACGATGACGGCGACGCCGGGATGGAATTGGCCGTCACTGGTGCGAACGCCCCGGACGGCGCCGCCGGCGTCCCGTTCAATCGACGTCACTGTCCGCCTGGTCAGCACCTCCACCTTCAACCGCTTCAACTCGCGGACCATGGCGTCGACCACGTCGGCAGCCCGGTCGCTCTGCGGGAAAACGCGGTTGCCCCGCTCCACTTTCAATGGAAGTCTCAGCTCTTCCTCGAAAAAGCGCATCGTCTGCCGGGCGTCAAAGGCCCGCAGGGCGCTGTAGAGGAACCTGCCGTTGCCGGGCAGATTGGCGATGATCCCGTCGATGTCGGTGTCATTGGTTACATTGCAACGGCCCTTGCCGGTGATGAGCAGTTTTTTTCCGAGCCGGTCGTTCTTCTCCAAAAGCAAAAGGGGCGCCCCTGCTCTGGCCCCCATGATGGCCGCCGTCAGCCCGGCGGCCCCCCCTCCGATGACGATGACCCTTGCCGTATCCAGTGTCGTTGCAGCCTCCTATTGCATCTGTGTTCAGCGCGCTGTCAGCCGCCGCTCCAGCGCTAGCCGGAACTGCCGCTGGTCCTCATTGATCCGGTAGATGAACCGCTCCAACTCAAAGCGGTGGAGAAAAAACTGTTCCGGTTCCAACAGTTCAATCTTGCGAAATTCGTCGCGCAAAGTAAACCGCAACAGATCCTCCAGCGTGTCGGCGCCGATGGTCACAATGACAGGCGCAAAGGCGATCTCCCTGCCTGTCTCCTCATCAAGCAGGATGTAGATATCGATGGCCATATCGATATCCTCGACAGTGATTCCCTGAATAGGCACGTTGCGCAGCAATGCCACCTGCTGCTCTCGGATCGCCTCGGCCTCTTTATCCACATCCGGGGTTCCGAAAAAAAGCCTGTTTTTGCGGATGGGTCTGTGAAAATCGAGGCGCACCCGCGCCCGCAAGGCCGGACGGCGCCATTCGTCACCGCTGATTCCGTTGAACACTGTTGTCACTCCACACTACAGTCAGTCCGGCGACCATAGAGCCGCCACTCCAACCACGTCTTTTCCTGTTTTTCCATAATTCGAGATATAGCTCTAAAAACCCTCTTTTTTCGGCCACATCCCCATATCACGCAAGACGCAGGTGGCGAGGTAAGCCTGGTGGAGCGCAAGAACAGCGCCGACCCCTTTTCCGTGAGGCGGCTCGATCAGCCCGTCCCAGCGGGATCGCGCAGCGGCCATGGCGCTGCGATCCACAGGACCGATGGGATCAGTATTCAATGCCTCGGCGGCTCGGCACCCCGATCTGGTAGGGATGCTTGATCTCGCGCATCTCTGTCACCAGATGGGCCTTCTCCAGGATCTCCGGCGGCGTGTTCCGTCCGGTGATGACCACTTCCACATGGTCCGGTTTGGCCGCCAGCAGGTCCAGCGCATTTTCCAGGGTGACCAGATCAAACCAGAGGGCATTGGACAATTCGTCTAAGATGACGATATCGTATTCACCGGAGGTGATCACCGCCCGCGCCCGTTCCATGGCGCGATCAGCCATCAGCCGGTCCTGTTCAGTCGCCGCTCCCTTGCGCACAAAACAACTGCCACAGCCGACACACTGCATCTCCCCTTGCCGGATCATCGGGTCATGGGGACAGTTGCGGCCGTACTGAGCCAGTTGAATATCCGGTGAAAGCCGCTGCAAAGAGAATAGTTCTCCGTAATAGGAGCTGCCTTTCATGAATTGAACGATAAAGATCTTAAACCCGTGACCGAGGGCCCGCAGGGCGAGACCAAGGGCCGCCGTCGTTTTTCCCTTGGCATTTCCCGTGTACACCTGAATCAAACCTTTTTCCAGACGCGCTCTTGCCACGCCCATCGCCTCCGTTGCTCGCTTCCCGCAAACCCTTTAGACCTTTGAAAACGCCCTTACCCGCGTCCTTGTGCGCAGAGGCCACTTTGGCCGTCGCAGCCGTCCTGCTCGGCCGAGCCGTCTGCCTGCGCTCGTCCCTGCCGTGGGCGGTCGCTTCTTTCATCCCCGCCGCCGACTTCAAGGCCCGGAGTTCGGCCGAAGTCAGCGGACGGACTTCGCCGGGCTTCAATTTGCCCAGGGTGATCGGTCCAAAAGCGATCCGTTCCAGATCGATGACCGGATGACCGATAGCATCGCCCATCCGGCGGATCTGGCGCTTGCGACCCTCATGGATCTTGATCTCGATCCATGTGGCGTCCCCTTCCCGGCGGAGCAACCGGACCTGGGCCGGCGCCGTCACCCCGTCTTCCAGCTGAACGCCTTCCGCCAGCGCCTTCAAGGCCCCAGCGCTCACGTCACCGCGCAGTCGGGCACGGTAAGTCTTCTCGACACCGAAACGGGGGTGGGTGAGCCGGAAGGCCAACTGCCCGTCGTTGGTCAACAACAATAACCCTTCCGTATCCCGATCAAGCCGGCCCACGGGATAGACCCGCTCATTGACACCGGAAAGAAGGCCGATCACCGTCTGCCGTCCCTGGGGATCCTTGCAGGTAGTGACGACCCCCCTCGGCTTGTACAAGGCGTAATAAAGGGGCGCTTCGCGCCGTTTCAGGATACGGCCGTCCACCTCGATCACATCCCGGGCTCCGTCGACGCGAACCCCCTGCTCCCGCACGACGGTCCCGTTGATGCGCACCCGCCCCGCCCGGATCATAGCTTCCGCTTCGCGGCGAGAAGCGACGCCGTGCGCCGCCAGCAGTTTTTGCAGACGAACAGTTTGACTGTCCATAGAGGCCCTCATTTCTCGGATCCGATTCCGGCTTAGTTTTTCCTGTCTGCCTACACTATACCATGAAAACACCATCGGGGGCACACAAAAAAGGCCCGCACCCGCAGCAGGCCCTTTCATCACCCATCGCTTTATGCAAAGAATGTCTCCCGATCATGACGACCGGGCGCCCGGAAAAGGTGGGGCGGCTGAACAAATAGGACGATTGGGATGACAGCCCGCCTTCTGCTCAGGCATAGTGACGTCTCATCTTGATGGTGAAATCCAACAGCGGATCCGATTTGGTCGCCTTGCCCTTGCCTGTCGATTGGGCATGGGTGACTTCCGTACATTCGTAAGCATATTCCCCGGGCATGTTGTCAATTTTGATCAACAAAATTTTCGTATCGTCGTCGTCAGTGATGACATCAACGACAGTCCCCGGTTGAGCATTGTAGGTAATGACGCGATCTCCAGCTTGAAAGAACGGGGACGGGGCCATAACCGGCACACCTCCTTCCAGTTTTTTAGGACAATAAGCTTTTCTAGGTAGAGGATTCCTCATTTCTTGAAAAAAATACCACGAACCGGCGCTACTTTTCTACAAATTTCTTTTTTTCAGAATAGACGCGCAACTCTTCCCTGGTTGTTATCATACCACAATCGTCTTGTGAGAGAAAGCACTTTCGGACAACTTTGCAAATCATTTAAAGAAAATTTTGCAAAAGTAGACAGATGCAAAAAAACTAGTCACATCTGCCAACAAGCCGGTGTATAGGCTGTATTTGTATCGGCGCACGCCAACGGCGCCAAAATAAATGGTCAAGACAAAGAAGGTCGTGTCTGTCGTCCCCTGCATCGTCGACGCCAATCGACCGATGAAGGAATCAGCGCCATAGGTCTGGATCAATTCGGTGGCGACGCCCAGGGCGCCGCTTCCCGAAAGGGGGCGCATCACCGCCAGGGGAAGGATTTCGCCGGGGATTCCTAAGGAGGATGTAATCGGATGCAACAAGGCCATCACCATGTCCATAGCGCCGGTCTCGCGGAAGATGCCGATGGCCGTCAGCATGGCCACCAGATAGGGGATCAATTTGACGGCGATGGAAAAACCTTCTTCGGCGCCGGCCACAAAGGCGTCGTAGACTTTGACGCCACGCAACGCTCCCGCTGCGAGCACGACAGCAAAAAGCACCGGGACAGTCCACTGGGATAAGGTATCCAGGATCGCTGCGGGCATAGTCAGCCCCCCCGTCGCCGATAATAGCTGCGCAACAACTGATCCGCCGTGACCGCCACCGTCATGCCGACCATCGTAGCTAAGATGGTCGGACCGACGATTTCCGTGGGATTCGCCGAACCGGCGGCCACACGGACGCTGATGATCGTGGCCGGTATCAAGGTGATGCAGGAGGTGTTGAGCGCCAAAAAGGTGCACATGGCCTCCGACGCCTCGGGCCGGTTTTGATTCAGCTCCTGCATGGCCTGCATCGCTTTCATGCCGAAGGGGGTCGCTGCGCTGCCGAGACCGAGCACATTCGCGCTCAGGTTCATGAGGATGTGACCGAGCGCCGGGTGGTTCGACGGAATAGACGGAAAGAGCCGGATCAAAAAGGGTCGGGCGATCCGGGCCACCAGATCGATCAACCCGGCTTCCTGGGCGATGCGCATGATGCCCAGCCAAAGCGCCATGGCGCCGATCAGCCCCAGGGCGACCTCGACAGCCATCTCCGCCCCTTTTAAGGCCCCGTCGGTGACTTTCTGCACATCGCCCCGCGCGGCGGCGATCCCGATACCGCCTAATAGAAAAAAGAGCCAGATGGCATTCATCGCCATACCCCCTTGACGGTACAAACTATGACCGAAAGGGACAGGCTAGAACCAGCAGCGGCACGTGAAAGGGCTTCCGGGTGGAAGAATCAAAATGGTTTTAGTCGTCTATTTATGTTAATATATTACAGTAAGTTTCTTTCCATAGCAGTCCTATGACGGTTTTGAAGGAAACCGCAAAGAGTAAAAGCGGGAGGTGTACCCATGGACCTGAGGTCCACGCCGGATCCGTCTTGGAATGATAAAAACCCACCCTCCGGAAGCCCCCCGCCTCATCCTCCCCGTTCCTTAAAAAAACGGCTCCTTCAGGTGACCCTGGGCATATTCTTTCTTTTCTTCGTCAGCCTCGTAAGCCTTATCTTCTATTATCTTCATGACCGTCCTGAACTGAACGCCTCCACCCTCGGTTCGCTGGCAGCCACTTCCTTCATTTATGATCGGGAAGGCGCCGTGATCACGGCCCTCCATGGCGAACAAAACCGGATCCCTATCACCTTGGACGAAATCCCGCCGACCATGAAAAAGGCCATCGTGGCCGCCGAGGATCTCCGCTTTTACGACCACCAAGGCGTCGACTTCCGGGCTATCGCACGGGCGCTGGTGACCAACTTTCAGGATGGGCGAATCTCCCAGGGCGCGAGCACGATCACCCAGCAACTGGTCAAAAACACCTTTCTCAACACCGACAAGACGATCAAGCGGAAGGTGCAGGAGGCTTTTCTGGCCTTTCAGATCGAATCGCGCTTCAGCAAAGAGCAGATCTTGGAAATGTACCTCAACCGCATCTATTTTGGCAACGGCGCCTATGGGGTACAGGCGGCGGCCCAGACCTACTTTGGCAAAAACGCCGCCGCTTTGACCCTGACCGAAGCCGCCTTGCTGGCCTCCATGCCCCGGGCTCCCAGCTATTACTCGCCCATCACCAATCCGGAAGCGGCCCTGGACCGGCGGAACACGATCCTCTCCATCATGGCCAGAAACGGTTTCGCCAGCGAATCAGAGGTCGAAGAGGCCAAAAAAGCGCCCCTCCCCCAGCAACTGCACGGCCTGACACAAAACCGCCAGTTCGCCGCCTTCATTGATCACGTCGTTTCTGAGCTTTGTACCCGCCACGGCTATACGGAGGATCAGGTCTTTCGCGGCGGCTTGAAGATTTATACATCGCTTCATCCGGCAGTCCAGCAGCGCGTCGAAGCGGTGCTCAACGATGACTCCCTCTACCCGCCAGGACCTGCCGATCAACCGGTTCAAGCCGCCATGGTCGTCGTCGATCACAAGAACGGCGAAATCCTCGCCATCGGCGGGGGCCGCGGTTATGACGGCCGCCGAAGTTTCAACCGGGCGACGCAACTGCGCCGCCAGCCGGGATCTGCCATCAAGCCGATCATGGTCTTCGCCCCCGCCATGGAAAAGGGCCTCATCCCGGAGGATATCGTCTATGACGGGCCGATGGACTTTAACGGCTACGCGCCGACCAACTATGACGGCAAGTTCCGCGGCGCCATCACGATCCGAGAGGCGCTGGCCTACTCGGTCAACATCCCGGCCGTATACCTGTTAAAGACGGTAGGGACCCATCATGGCGTGGAACTCTCCAAACGGGTCGGTCTTCCCCTCACTGAAAATGACCGCTACCTCTCTCTCGCCCTCGGCGGCATGACCCAAGGGGTCGCGCCCCTGCATATGGCCGGCGCCTATTCAGCCTTAGCCAACGGCGGCATCTATGTAGAGCCCCACGCTGTCGTGCGCGTCGTTGACGCCTCGGGGAATGAAAAGGTGATTGAGCCGAAGCAGGAAAGGGTGCTCTCTCCCGTCGCCGCCTACCGGGTGACAGATATGCTGATCACCGCCGTTCAGTCCGGTACCGGTTACCGGGCACAGATGCGCCGCCCCGTCGCCGGTAAGACGGGGACGACGGAACTGCCGCCGCTGCCGGAGTTCAAGAATGTCAAGGGCAATAAGGACGCCTGGTTTGTCGGTTATACCCCGGAGGTGACCTGCGCCGTCTGGATGGGCTATGACCGCACCGACAGGCAGCATTACCTGAAGCAGGTCTACGGCGGTTCCTACCCGGCCCAGATGTTCCGGGAAGTGCTGAACTCATCCCTACACGATCATCCTGTAGAAGCCTTTGCCCGGCCGGAGGGGTATCAGGCGCACCGGACGGCCCGGTATGTGGGGCCAAAGGATGTAAACCCCTGGGTTTCCCCCGATGATAAGAAAGGAGAGCTCGCAGAGAACAACAGCGGGGGCGCGCCATCCCCGATCCCTTCGGTTGACGACGAGATGACGCCGCCAGGCCAAACCTCACAGAGGCCGGATCCATCGGCGCGGCGGCTCACACCGCCGGGATTGGAGCAGCCGCCCCTTTCATCGACAGGGGAATCGACGAATGCCCCCCATCCCGCTTCCCCGCCGCCATCGTCAGCCTCCCCGGCAGCGCCAAATCCGGGAACATCGGCACCGGCACCGGGAACATCTTTGCCGGGCTCTGAGCGCCCTCCCCTGGGGCACACCGCCAAAAAACCGCCACCGGCGCCCCCGGATCGTCACAGCGATCCTCCGGAGGAACATTGGGTCCTCTTCGAATAGGCGCAACCAAAAAAGCGGCTGACCCGATCATCGGGGTCGCCGCTCTTTTGTGCTCCTGTGGTCCTTTATGCTCCCTGCGGTCCTTTATGCTCCTGTGGCCCTTTGTGCTCCTGTGGCCCTTTGTGCTCCTGTGGCCCTTTGTGCTCCTGTGGCCCTTTGTGCTCCTGTGGTCTCCTTTGTTCCATCTGCGTGATCCACTGATCAGTGGGCCTTTTCCTCGGCCTGATCACAGACGGTGATCGGCACCTCTTCTTCGTCGTCTTTATCGTTCACGATATCGCGGATGCGGTCCAACACCTGAGGGGCGAGGTCGATCAAACGGTCCATGACTGCATTGCCGTCAACAGGCAACAGGCGAACGGTCCCCTGATGGACGACGAGAAACCCGACCGGTTGCACCGAGACGCCGGCACCGCTGCCACCGCCGAAGGGAAGCACCGCTTCCGCGTCGGGAATAGGCGCCTCCTTCGGCTCTGCGAATTCAGATCCGCCGACGGCAAACCCACAGGCCACGCGGGATACGGGGATGATCAAGCTGCCGTCCGGCGCTTCCACAGCATCTCCGACGACGGTGTTCACGTCGACCATTTCCTTGATGCTCTGCATGGCGGTTTTCATCAATGCTTCAATGGGGTGGCTCACTATGCTTCATCCCCCTATAACTTCATTGCTAGAGCTATTATGGCGATTCCAAGTTACGGTTATACGCTCATCTATTTATTCTGTTTATTCTCGTCTCTTTCCCTATTCGTTACAATCGAACAACGAAGACCCGCTATTGACTTCCCGCCTTTACTTTTTCCCTGATTTTTAACTTCTTCTCTCTTCTTTTAGGGCGATTGACAACCGGTCGAGAAAGGCGGACGCCGATGGGGCTGTGCTGACGCTGATCCTCTCTCGGTCGCTCTTCACCAATGACAGCAGGCGCATCGGCGTGGGAGGGCTGCTTTTTTTTCGCACCGGCTTTAGTAAAAATTTTCGGTATGTTCCCTGGAAAGTAACCGCCATTCCATAAGCCGACGACAATGATGTGACCGGGTCGGATGGTGAATGTGCAATCGAAACGGACGTCCAACCTTTTGCTGCCGTAAAGAGGAACGACCATAACCTTCGGTCGGCCGTCCACGCTGTCGGCAAACCGCTCCAACCATGCCGCCAGCATGTATTTCAACGTCCATAAGCCGCCTGCCAGCAGAGCCGTATCCTTAGCGTCCCCGCCGCCGATGCGCGTCTCCCAGCGCAAATGGCGGAGCCGAAAGTTGCTTTTTTCCAGGCGAACCATCAGAAGGACCCGTTTCAGACTCGGCCAAGCGGACATAAAAATACCCGGGAAGCGGTCGACTCGTTTCTCCTGTTTATGCGCTTTCCCTTGATACAGCTTTTTCAGGCGGAACAGGATCTTTGGCGGCGTCTTTTTTGATTTCAAACTGGCCTTCGGCAAGGTGATCAGATTGAGAGGGATGCCAAACAACACCCAGTTGACGACGAAGTCATCGTCTTCTCCGTTCCTGTGGTAACGGATCTGCATGGTAAAGGGCAGATATGCAACAAGAACCCCCATGAGAACGACAACAGCGCCGCCCATGAGGGTCCAAAACAACAGCCTGGTCATGGAGCCGCTACCCTCCCATTCGGAAGAATAGCATCCCACCAAGCGCGCGATAATATTCCATTCCCTGGTGCGATGAACTTATCTACCCATGAATCCGTTTGCTGACGATATGGACAGCCTGGGCGCGCAGACGCTCGGCCTCGGCGAGCAACCGGTCTCGACGCCCTTTGGCCTTGTCCACATAGGCGGCATCGTCGATGGCGGGGAGGTTGATATCGACGCTGAGCAGCGCGCTCTTCAGGGACGCTTCGGCCAGGTAGGCGCCAACGCCCACATCGGAGATGGCCCTATTGTTGCCGATAGCCGCCAACACCACGGCCGCCTCTAATGCCTCGATACAGGCGTCGCCGATGGCCAGCGGCGCCTCGGTGGCCTGAATAGCCGCAGCCTGGCGCGCTCTTGCCCGGGCCGCTTTTTCTTCATCCGTATCTGCAGGCAGTTTGTAGACGGCCATGAATGCCGCGAAGGCTTCCATGTCAGCCCGGACGAGCCCTTCCAGCCGTGCGGTGATCCCTTCCAGCCGCTGCAGTTGCTCCCGCACCTGGGCTTCTACATCTCGGTATTTTTCCTTCCCTACGGTCAAGTTGGCCACCATAGCCACCATGGCTGCGCCAAAGGCGCCGGTGATGGCCGAAACAGAACCGCCGCCCGGTGTGGGCGCTGCCGACGCGGCCTCGGCGATAACCTCCCGCAGCGACCGCGCAAAGATGTCACTCATGGGCCATTCCCCCTTGCAGTTTCAACCCGAAAAGGACGTTGCGGAAAAGCAGCGCCGTCGTGCAGGCGCCGACGCCGCCGGGCACCGGCGAGATCAGCGACGCCCGCTCCGCCGCTTCTGCCGTCTTCACATCGCCGACAATGTTCCCGTCCTCGCCTTCGTTAATACCGGCATCAATGACAACCGCGTCGGGAGCGATCATCTCCCCGGTGACCAACCCGGCTTTGCCGGCGGCAGCGATGACGATCTCGGCGCGGCGCACCTCGGCGGCCAGGTCTTTTGTGCGGGTGTGGCAGACGGTGACGGTGGCGTTGCGGCGAAGGAGCAAGAAGAAGAGCGGCTTGCCCACTGTCTCGCCCCGACCGATGATGACAACGCGCTTGCCGGCCAATTCAACGCCGGAACGTGCCAACAGTTCCATGCAGCTCATCGGCGTTGCCGGCACGAGTCCGGGCTGCCCGGCCATGAGATAGCCCCGGTTGAGGGGGTGGACGCCGTCTACATCCTTGAGGGGGTGGATGGCCTCCAGCACCTTCTCTTTGGAAATCTGTTTGGGCAGCGGGAGTTCAACCATGATCCCGTGGACGGCGGCGTCGGCGTTCAGCCTTTCAATCAAGGCCAAGAGAGCAGCCTCAGTCGTGTCGCCGGGCAGTGTGAACAGTTCAAAGGCGATGCCCAGGTTAGCCGCCGCTTTTTCTTTGGAACGGGCGTAGACTACTGACGCCGGATCGTCTCCGACCAAGATGACGGCCAGTTTGGGCACGATCCCCTGTTCACGGAGGCTGGCGACCTCTGCCTTGATCTCCGCCCGCAGTTGGGCGGCGATGGCCTTGCCGTCGATATATTGGGCCGTCATGGGCCCACCTCGCTTTCAAGAGCCGCTCAGCTGAACTAGAATGCTAGCGGCGCTATTTTCGTATTCCCTTCGATTCAACATTTGTGGAAAAGCGGTGGTAGATGAACCTGCTCGCTAAGGGCTGCGCGGCGGGCTCGCTTTGGCTACTTCGCTGGGCGCCAAACATCCCGGGCTTTTCTGCATGTCATGGCGCCCTTAATGCTCGGCAGCCTGTGCTCGCTCTCGCCGCTCCGCCCAAATCGCTCACAGATCCATCTACCCCTACTTTTCCCGGGATTTCTTCTGCGCCAGTCGCTTCATCAGAAAATCCTCAATGGTCCGGTTGAAGATCTCCGGTTCGACCAGCATGGGCCAGTGGTTGCCGGCGATGCGGCGGACCTCCAGGTTCTTGAGATAGGTTATGTAGGGTTTCATCTGAAAATCGGCGCGGTTGACGCCTTTTTCAGGCTGCACAAACAGGGTGGGCACGGTGATGGGCTCAGTCAAGCCGGCGACGCGCATCACATCGTCGAAGATCTGGTTGCGCGCCGGCACGACAAATTTGCTGCCCCAGCGGCCGTCGGGTTTTCGCTCCAACCCTTCCCGGAAGACCCTTTGTTGGTGAGCGCTCCACCCCTGGTACTGGCGCAGGCTTTTGGCCAGGGTTTCCGCTTCGGCGTAACTTCTGAAAGGTCCCATTCCTTTCAAGCTGTCAAGGACTCGAAAGAGGATGGGAAAGGAGAGCTTCATCACCGCCGGCATCTTGACGATGAAGATCGGGTCGACGAGGATCATGCTCCGAAAGCGCTCCTTGTGCTCGCGCGCCCAGATGGGCGCCAACTTGCCTGTCCAGGAGTGCCCCAGGATGTGGGCGTCTGACCACCCCAGGTGATCCATCAGGTTTTCCATGTCGGCAATGACTTGACGAAAGGTGTATCCGCTGCCGGGCTTGTCGCTCTCGCCGTGGCCGCGCATGTCGGGCGCGATGATGTGGAAACGGTCGGCAAGCCGTTCCGCCAGCAGCACCCAGATCAGGGCGTGGTCGCCCAGACCGTGCAGCAACAGGATCGGTTCGGTCCCCTCTCCCTTCCATTCCAAGTAGGAGAGGCGAATCCCGGGCAGCGTCACTTCTCGGCGTTCAGGCTGCATCGGCCTTATCCCTCCGGATTGTGATGTTCGTCCCGTCCCGTCAAGGGCAGTTCCTCCTGGAGAAATACCTCCTCCAGTTTGGGCAGATCGGCCAGGCTGCGCAGACCGAAATGGCGAAGAAAGCTGTCCGTCGTGCCATAGAGGATGGGTCGGCCCAGCGCCTCTTTCCGCCCCACCTCCTGGATCAGCCCCTTGCCCAGCAGTGTCGCCAGGGAGCGGTCGGCTTTGACGCCCCGGATCTGCTCGATCTCCGCGCGGGTGACAGGCTGGTGGTAGGCGATGATGGCGAGCGTCTCCAGGGCGGCGTTAGAAAGACCCGGTTGGGGCGTCCGGAGCAACCGTTCGATGTAAGGGGCGAACTCAGCCCTGGTGGAGAGGCGAAAGCCGCCGGCCACCTCTTCCAACTGCCACCCCCGCTCCTGATCGTCATACTCGGCCTTGAGCCCGGCCAACAGTTCGCGCACCTCTTCCGCGGCAAAGCCTGTCGCTTCGGCAATCGTCTCAACAGACAGAGGATCACTGGAGACAAACAGGAGCGCCTCGATCACGCGACTCTTTGAATTGGGAAAGATGGCAATCAACGGAATCCCTCCACGCGCCGTTGCCTATACAATGGGATCATCCCCGCCGGCTGATTCCATCGGCGCCGGCATCTACAACTGCGACGCCAGCAAGTAAATCTCGTCGAAGGCCTCCCGCTGGAGCACGCGCACTTTTTTCAGCCGCACCAGCTCCAGCATGGCTAAGAAGGTGACGATGATCTCCGCCGGACGCCAGCGCCCTGCAAAGAGGGTGGAAAAAGCGATCGGCGCATGGGGCGGCAGCTGGGCCATCGACGTGAGCAGTTCCTGCATCCGCGCCTGCACAGAGACCTCTTCGCGGGGGATGGCGGCGACAGGCTCTTCCTTGGCCCGGCGGCTCAAGGCCTTACGCAAGGCTGCCAGCAGGTCGCCGATCATCACCCCTTCCAGCGGGTTCTCCTCCACAAAGAGGTGGGCCAAGGTGGTCGGGTCGACGACGCGGCTGAAGCGGCGGTTCCGGTCCACCTCCCGTTCCTTGAGCAGTTCCGCCACCGCCTTGTAGCGGCGGTACTCAATCAAACGGTCGACCAGTTCCCGGCGCGGATCCTCGCCCTCATCCCCTTCTGTCTCCGCCTCAGCCTTGGGCGGTTTGGGCAGGAGCATACGCGCCTTGATCGCCAGCAGTTGAGCCGCCATGAGCAAAAAGGCGCTGGCCCTTTCCAGGTCGAGCTCGTCCAACTGCTGAAGGTACGCCAGGTACTCGGCGGCGATCTGGGCGATGGGTATGTCATAGATGTTGACCTGGTTTTTCTCGATCAGGTGGACGAGCAGGTCAAAGGGACCTTCAAAAACGGGCAGGCTGACCCGGTATGCCATGGCCGGTCAGTCCATGACCCCGCGGACACCCATGGCCTCACGGACCTGCTCCATCGTATCGGCCGCCTTGGCCCGGGCCTGAAGGGACCCTTCGGCCAGGATCTCATCGACGCGGCCAGGCTTGGCCAACAGTTCGGCGCGCCGCTCCCGGATGGGGCCGAGGATGGTTTCCAGTTTGGCCGCCAGCCGCTGCTTGCAGGCCACACAGCCGATGCCGGCCTTGCGGCACTGGTCGCCGATGTCGCAGACCTCCCCATCGTTATAAATCTTATGGTAGGTGTGGACGACACAGACATCAGGGTTGCCCAGGTCGGTCTTGCGCACCCGAGCCGGGTCGGTGACCATCAGGCGAACCTTTTCCTTGATCTCCTCGGACGATGCCGACAAGGCGATGTCATTGCCATAGGACTTGCTCATCTTGCGGTTGTCGATCCCGGGCAGCAGGGGCACCTCGGAGAGGAGAACCTGCGGTTCCGGGAAGACCTCCGTCTGATAGAGGTGGTTGAAACGGCGGGCCACCTCGCGGCTCAACTCGATATGAGGGATCTGATCCTGGCCCACCGGCACATGGGTGGCCTTGTAGATGAGGATGTCCGCCGCCTGAAGCAAGGGGTACCCAAGGAAGCCGTACATGCTGATGTCTTTGCCCTGGGCGCCGAACTGCTGGATCTGGTCCTTGTAGGTGGGGACCCGCTCCAGCCAACTCAAGGGGGTCATCATCGAAAAGAGCAGGTGCAGTTCGGCATGTTCCTTCACCTGGGATTGGACCATGATGGGGCTCTTCTCAGGATCGAGACCGGCCGACAGCCAGTCAAGCGCGATATCGCGAATGCGCCGCTGCAACGCCTGGACATCGTCAAAGGACGTGGTCAGGGCGTGCCAGTCGACAATGCCAAAGACACAGTCATACTCATCCTGCAACCGGATCCAGTTTTCGATCACGCTCAGGTGACCGATGTGCAGTTGGCCCGTCGGGCGCATGCCGCTGAAGATTTTACCTTTTTTCACTATAAAGGCTCCTTCCTGTATAAAAGCGACCGTTTTCATGTAGAATAGGCTATCCCAGAATTAGGATTTCCCTAGAATAGGATTTTCCTAGAATAGGATTTCCCTAGAATAGGATTTGCCCGATGGCGCTGCCTACGGGGAAGACCACATTGTACAAGGCTTCATAAAGAGGCCAAAATATCACCCTTGACAGCGCCGGGAAGAAGACGAGCACCAGCAGGAGGATCGGTCCGTATTGTTCCAACTGACGCAGCCAGCCCTGGTTCCGAGCTGGCAGGAGTCCGGCCAGGACTTTCGAACCATCAAGGGGCGGGATGGGGAGCAGGTTGAATACGGCCAAGCCCACGTTGATCCCGATCATGCTCCGCAGCAAGTGACGCGCCTCAGCGATATCGCCGAAACCGACGAAAAGAGCCACCGAGATGATCGCCAGGAGCACATTCATCAACGGGCCGGCCAGGGCGACGAGCATCATCCCCCGCTGTTTGTTGCCGCGGAAGTTGTAAGGGTTGACGCCGACTGGTTTGGCCCAGCCGAAGGGACCGAAGATGAGCATGAGTGTTCCGATCGGATCCAGGTGGGGGAGCGGGTTGATGGTGAGCCGGCCTTCCCAGCGCGGTGTCGGATCGCCCAGCCAGACGGCCATGCGGGCGTGGGCGTATTCGTGCAACGCCAAGGCGATCAGGATGGCCGGCGCCCGGGCCACTAGGCTCGTCAGGTCAAAATCAAACATGATTTCCTCCTTTTGTCTCCGACGCCGGCGCTTCTTCTTGCAGGAGGCGGCGCACGAAGTCGCGCTCGGCGCCTGCGTCGGTCAGTCGGCCGTCGAGTCGCTCCCGGCGCAGCCGATTCAGGATCCGGGCGTAGATCGGTCCCGGCGGGATCTTGAGTGCTTTCAGATCGTTGCCCGTCAGACAGGGACGGGTCTCCCGGATCCGCCGCCAAGCTTCGAAAAGACGCACCGTATCGGGCAGGGAAAAGCCGGCGCGCAAGGCCAAGATGGCCTCCTCGGACCAGTCCCGGAGGATCGACTCCAGCCGGCTCAAGGGATCATCGCCGCGCAGCCAGTTCATCAGGGCTTGGTTGGTATCTTTCCCTTCCTTATGCAATTTGAACAAGTCGTCCCGCATGACCTGCTTCAGCGGGTAGTGGTCGTTGACAAAACAGACGCCTTCCATAGACAGGTGCCGAGCCAGGATGTAGAAATAAACCACCCAGGGCCGCTGTGGGACAGGCAGACCGGCCTCCGCCAAGGCTTTCAGCATCGACGGCACGGCGGACACCTCCACCTCGACCCAGGGCGTCCACACCAATCCCGGCAGCAGGTACTCCCAGAGTCCCAATTCGGTCAAACGGCGGAGCGCAGGCGCCGGGTTTTCTTCGCTCAGGATCAGGATCAGCTCGTCGACCATGCGCTCATAGGAAAGTTCGCGGATCATCTGCCGGGCAATGGCCTCGCGGGCGAAGCCCATCGTCTGCGGCTCGATGGTGAAGCCGTAGCGCTGTTCAAAACGGATCGCCCGCAGGATGCGCGTCGGATCCTCTACGAAACTCAGGTTATAGAGGACGCGGACCAGCCCCTGTTCCAGGTCCTTGACCCCCTGGAAGAAATCGACCAGTTCGCCGAAACGCTCCCGGTTGAGGCGGATGGCCAAGGCGTTGATGGTAAAGTCACGCCGATACAGGTCTTGACGCAGATCGGAAGCCTCCACCTGGGGCAGCGCTGCCGGGTATTGATAAAACTCCCGGCGAGCCGTGGCCACGTCGATCTTCTGATCGCCCCAGCGGATGACAGCAGTGCCGAACTTCTCATGGGTGCGCAAGGTTCCTTTTAAAAAGCGGGCCAATTCGGTGGCGAAACAGATGCCGTCGCCCTCAACGACCAGGTCGATATCGAGGTTGTTCACGCCCAGGAGCAGGTCCCGCACAAAGCCGCCCACCACGTAGACCTGAACGCCCTCTCCGTCGGCCAGGCGGCCTACGTCGTCAAAGAGGTCGAGGATATGGGGCGGCAACTGTTGACGCATGCGGTCGACCACTTGCCGATCCGTCCCAACCGGTGCCGCCTCTCCGGCTCGCGCGCTTCCAAAGTTGGTCCAGTAGCGAACCGGCATGTTCTCACCGTGCAAGGTGCGCAGCACGTCGGTGCGAGAGACGATGCCGACCAGTTTTCCTTCTTCGAGGACAGGCAGACGGCCGATGTCATGCTCGATCAGCAGGCGCTGGATATGGCGCAGCGATGTGTCGGGGGTGATGGTGATCACGTTGCGGGACATGAACCCCTTCACCGGGGCATGGCGCAAACCATGGATATAGGCCTTATCAAAGTCTCTGCGGCTGATGACGCCCACCAGCCGATCGCCTTCGACGACAGGCAGCCCCGTATGGCCGTAGCGGAGCATGACCTTGCCGGCGTCATCGACGGTCGTATCGGGTGTGATCGTCTTCACCGGCGAAGACATGATCTCCCGGGCGCCCCGCTGGGGCCGGATCGTATCGTAGAGGCTGCGCACCAGTTGCTCCAAGGTCAGCGCAGCATCGCCCCCCTTGATCGAAGCGGCCGCCGCTGCGCCATGCCCGCCACCGCCAAGGGGCTGAAGCAACGTGTTGACCCGCACCGCCTCGATGCGGCTGCGGGCCACCACATGGACCCGGTCATGCATGCGCACGACCGCCACCATCACGTCGGGGCTCTCGATGTCGCCCAGACGGTGAACGAGATGGGAGAGTCCCTCTACATACTCATTCAGCTCCGCCGATGTGACGACCACCCGGATGCCGTGGATGACCAGAACGACGGAACGCGACGTCAGTTCCCGGAGCAGTTCCTTCTGTTCCTTCGAGAGGGGCCTGTCGATAAACTCGTTGATGACAGACAGGTTGGCGCCGCGGCCGAGCAGGTAGGCCACGGCGGCGGCATCGCGCTCGGTGGTGGTGGAAAACATGAGCCCGCCCGTATCTTCGTAGATGCCCAGGGCGAGCACCGTCGCTTCAAAGGGTGTGAGCCGGCAGTGGCGGCGGCGCAGGATCTCGACGAGGATCGTCGTGACGGCGCCCACATCCTCCCGCACCAGTTGCGACGCCGGCGTATCGTCGGCGCCGGCGGGATGGTGGTCATAGATGTGCACATCCACATCCGGCTTTTGCGTCAGCTGTCCTAAGGGCCCCACCCGGGAGGCCATCTTCGTGTCGACGAGGATGACCCTTTTCACCTGCTGGGACGGGATGTCCTTGATCGTCTTGAATCCCAGTGTATCTTTATGCAGCGCCATGAACTCCTGTACATTGGCGCTCAATTTGCCTGCGAGGACCGGGATCGCCCGTGGATAGAGCTTGGAGGCGGCAAAAGACGCGGCCAGGCCGTCGAAATCGGTATTGTTGTGTGTGAGGATGATCTCCACCGTTGTCCGCCTCCTTGCTCATCTCATAACGTACATTATAGCATAGGCGCTTTGATTCTTTCCACTTCTTGCCCTTTTGCTGAGGATGGAGGCCCTTCCGGAATAAAAAAAACGGCGGCATCAGCGCCACCGCTTTTATCACCGTTTTGATTCAATACATCCTTCGATTACCGGCCGCTTTTTTCCGGCGTGGTGTCAGCGGCATCGTCGGTTCCCGAGCGTACCGCTTGGGGATTCTGGGACTGATTCATCTGTTCGATCATCATCTCGTAGAACTTTTCCGACATGTGCTTCACCACCTTTCGTCGGTACCCGTCAAACAGCGATGGTCACTGAATCGCGCCGCATCATTGTGGGCGCAGCCTTTACCAAGGGGGATTCGCCGCTTGCGGATCGGACCGGTTCGTTCTACCGTTGCAGGTACGGAGGGATCCGGTCGTTGCGGATCAGATCATCGAGGCTCTCCCGTTCGACGACGACCGCCGCCTTGCCATCGCGGACAAAGACCACGGCAGGGCGACCGATGCGGTTGTAGTTCATGGACATGGTGTAGTTGTAGGCGCCGGTGCAGGAGACGGCGAGGATATCGCCGGACTCGACTTTGGGCAGGGACACGTCCCAGAGGAGCATGTCGCCCGATTCGCAGCACTTACCGGTGACAGAGACGACCTCTTCGGGCTCTTGGGTGGCCTTGTTGGCCAGCATCGATTCATAGCGGGAGCCGTAGAGGGCCGGACGGGGGTTGTCGGTCATGCCGCCGTCGACGGCGACATACTTGCGGACGCCGATGATCTCCTTAACCGAGCCGACCGTGTAGAGGGTCGTGCCCGCCGTGGCGACGATAGAGCGGCCCGGCTCGACGAGGACCTTCGGTGTGGGCAGGCCGCGCTTTTCCGCCTCCAAGGCGACGGCAGAGAGCACGATGCGGGCGTATTCGGCCACGTCGCCAGGGGTGTCGGCCTCGGTGTAGCGGATACCGAAGCCGCCGCCCAGGTTGAGGATAGCCGTTTCGACGCCCGTCTCCCGGCGGATCTCGTCAATGAAGGTCATCATCACCTCGGCGGCGTAGCCGAAGGATTCCAACTCGAAGATCTGAGAGCCGATGTGGCAGTGGAGGCCGTCGTAAATCAGGTTGCCGCGCTCCAGGACGGCTTTCACACCGGCAAGGGCCTGACCGGTAGGCAGGGTGAAGCCGAACTTGGAATCGATCTGGCCGGTGCGGACGAACTCATGGGTATGGCAGTCGATGCCCGGGGTGATGCGAAGGAGCACCCGCACCAGAGCGCCCGTCTCACCGGCGATAGCATTCAGCAAGTCAGCTTCATAGAGGTTGTCGACGACGATATGGCCGACACCGTATTCGATCGCCTGCCGCAGCTCAGCCGGCGTCTTATTGTTGCCGTGAAAATAGACCTTTTCCATGGGAAAGCCGGCGCGACGGGCCGTGTACAGTTCGCCGCCGGAGACGACGTCGAGCCCCAGCCCTTCCTGCTCCACCAGGCGGCACATGGCCATGGTCATGAAGGCTTTCGAGGCGAAGAGCACCTCGCCGGCGCCGGAGGCGCTGAAAGCCTGATAGTACTTCCGACAGTTTTCCCGCAGATGGGCTTCATCCATCACATACAAGGGGCTGCCAAACTCCTTGATCAAGTCTGTGGCATCACAGCCTCCGATGGCCAGATTTCCCCGTTCGTTGATGGTAGCAGTTCCATGTAGTTTCAATGTTGCCGACTCCCCTCATCACAATGTGCTTAATTTCTTTATATGGCCGTTTGGAATTGAATGGCATTTATTCGTGGCAAAACAAAAACCGCCGGGGTCATTCCCGGCGGCGGTTAGTGTCAACGCCTGCGAATGCCGCTCTCCGATTCCCAATCATCTCGTAAGATAGCGCTCCACCGTGAAACCTCCGTCATCGAGCGAAATAGGCCGATTCAGGAGTGGGAATGTTCCGACGGTGACAGTCCTGCAGTTCTTCACTGCAGACCCAGCCCAGGTGTGGCAAACCCGAACTTCGGCGGCGATCCCTTTCCCTCCGGTGCGCTGTCCATGCCGTTGGACCTTCCCGGAGCTACTCTTGATAACCGCGCCTCTACCTCACCTCGATGGAGATGAGGCATCTCTATGAACTTGTGATAAACCTGGAGTCATCTTAGCATGGTCGAAAAAAGCTGTCAAGGCGTCAGTATCTTCCTCCGCCCTGTTCCCGGCTTCGCTGGCAGGTGATCGCTACAGGCGGATCGTCATCCCTTCCCGCGCCGCCAGACAATCGGGGTAGGCTGCCTTCGCCATTTCTTCGATCCGCTGCATATCGGCGTCGGTTCGTTCAACGGCATGATGGAAGAGGACTAAGGTCTTGGCCCCAGCCGCCTGCATCAGTTTGACGCCTTCTTGCCAGGTAGAATGCCCCCAGCCCTTCCGAGACGGTTGCAACCCTTCACCCTTGTATTCCTCATCAGTGTAACAGGCGTCGTAGATGACCAAGTCAGCGCCGGCGATGAAAGCTTTCAGCACCGGGTCTACCGAGGCGCAGTGTTCCGTGTCGCTCAGATAACAGCAAGAACGGCCGCCCTGCTCAATCCGGTAAGCAAGGCAGCCATCGGGGTGGTTGGTCAAGACCGTCCGCACAGTGATCCCATCGTCAAAGTCAAGCACTTCGCCGCCGGACAGGTCGTGAAAATCCAGTTGCGCCCCCATCGCTTCCAAGAGGACTGGAAAATACGGGGGCTGCATCTGCCCCCGAAACAGATCGGCAAAGGTGCGTCCCAACTTCGCCTGACCATAGAGGGCGAAGCGGTTTTGGTCAGCGAAAGCAGGCCCAAAGAAGGGAAAGCCCTGGATGTGATCCCAGTGGATGTGAGAGATGAGAAAGGCGCCCCGGATCGGTCCGCTGTTGTTTTTGAGCAAGGCCTGTCCCAAATGGTAGAGACCGGATCCCGCATCAATGATAAAGTCGCGCTCACCGATCCGCACCTGGACGCAGGCGGTGTTGCCGCCGTATTGAGTCGTCAATGGTCCCGGCACGGGCAAGGAACCCCTTACCCCCCAAAAGGTCACCTCAAAGCCTAGCTGAGCCAAACCTTTTCCTTTCCTCTCTTCATGGCATTTTATCACCACTTTGACACTCCTGTTTCATTGACCCGCGACTTGAGGGACCGTCCCCTCCGAAGGGTTCTCCGCAGGCCGATGGGATCTCTGCAGGCCGAAGAGATCTCTGCAGGCCGAAGGCGGCAAGGGGCAGATCTTGCATAGTACCTGCAGACCGAAGGAGTCTTGCTGCCATCTACTAGACTGTACGACGAAAAAGCCTGATTCCCTCCTGCCCTCCTCCCTTTTTCGCGACCACTCGTTACAACAACCGTGGCGCCGCCGCGATCAGGCGCTGCGTATAGGGCATCTGTGGCATGCCTGTCACCTGCCAGGACAGCCCCTCCTCCACCACCTGCCCTTCTTGAAGCACCAGGATGCGGTCACTGACTTTCCGGGCCAGCGCCAGGTCATGGGTGATAAAGATCATGGCCAACCCACGCTGCTCCTGCAGGTGCATGAGCAGTTTCAAGATACGCGCCTGAGCCAGAGTATCCAGGGCCGACGTGGGTTCATCGGCGATCAGCAGTTTGGGATTCAGGATCAGCGCTCGGGCGATAACCAGGCGCTGGGCCTCCCCGCCACTGAGGTAGTGAACATAGGCGGAAAGAAGGGCTTCTGAGGGGAAAAAGCCCACTTCGACAAGGGCTTTTTTGATCCGCTCTTCCCGCTCCTCCCTACTGCCCAGCCCCTGGATGACGAGCGGTTCGAGAAGGGCCTCCCTCACTGTCATGCGGTGGCTGACGGCATCTTGCGGATGCTGAAAAATCAGTTGCGCCTTCCGGTAAAAATCCTTTCCCCGCGCGCTGACCGGCGCCTCTTCAAAAAAAAGCTGTCCTGCCTCCGCTTTTTCCAAACCCATGATCAACCGGGCGATGGTGCTTTTCCCTGATCCGCTCTGACCGACAATCGCCAGCGTTTCCCCTTCGGCCAAGGAAAAGGACAGCCCCGCCACGGCTGTGACAGAACCGAAGGACTTGCTGAGACCTTCGACGCGGATCAAGGGAATAACACCGCCCCGGTGACAAGCGATTTTGCGGCCTTCCCGCCCTTGAAGGGCCGGACTTTCCGTCGCGCAGCGGTCCACCGCCTGGGTGCAGCGAGGTCGAAAGGCGCAGCCCCGCAGCAGGCGCGGCCGACTCGCCCCCTGCGTCGCTTCGGCATATCCCTCCGCCGGGGAAGATAGCAGCATTGCCTCCCATTCATCGCGGATTCCCTGAATGTCCTTCGTCGTCGTCATATTGGGATAAGCCCGGAGCAACGCCCGGCTATAGGGGTGACCCGGTCTGGAAAAGACATCGGAAAGGGCTCCTTCCTCGACGATCCGTCCCCGGTACATCACCGCCACCCGTTGACAGAGGGCCGACGCCGTAGCCAGGTCATGGGTGATGACCAGCATCGCCCGCTCCCGCTGCAACCCTTTCAGGCAGTCAAGGATCTCGCTACGGGTGATGGGATCGAGGGAAGCAGTCGGCTCATCTAAAATCAAAAAATCAGGGTTATTGACCAGCGCCATCGCCAGCATCACCTGCTGCCGCTGGCCGCCGCTCAATTGATGGGGGTAGGCATTCTGCCGCCGGGAGGGAAAACCGGTTTTGACGAGCGCCTGGCGCGCTTCTTTGCGGGCGCCTTCCGGCGACGCCAGACCGTGGACGAAGACCGCCTCGGCCACCTGGTCGAGCACAGGGATCACCGGGTTAAGCCCATTCGCTGTGTTTTGGAAAACCATGGCAAAGTGCCGACCCCGCAGTTCGCGCCACTTCTCCTCAGACAGACGCAGCAGATCTGTCTCCGCTTCGCCAAAGGGCAACCCCTCGACGACGATGGCCCCTGCCTTCTCTCCCTCGCTCAGGCCCATCAAGGAGAGGGCCAACGTCGTCTTGCCGGCCCCTGATTCACCGATGACGGCGACAGATTCTCCCCGGGCGATGTCCAGGTCCACACCGCCGATTATCTCCTTGCCTCCAAAGCAAACCTGTACATCACGGATACAAATCTTCAACCCCATGACCCTCCACAGGTGGTTTGACCATTTCTTCCAGGGCGTGACCGATGCAGGTCAAGGCCACCATCGTCACGGACAGGGCGGCGCCGACAGGCAAGAGGCACCACATCCACACTTCCAGATAGGTAAAACCGAGAGCATGGCGGATCATGGCGCCCCAACTGACCGTATTGGGGTCCGCCAAGCCGATAAAAGACAGTCCCGCCTCCATGAAGACGGCCTGCCGGGCGCCCTGCAAGAACAGCACCGACAGGAGGGGAACCAGATCGGGAAAGATATGGCGAGCAAAGAGATAGCTCTTCCCGGCGCCAAAAGCAGCGGCCGCATAGACAGCCGCCCTTTCTTTCAGCGACAGCGCCTGCGCTCGGATCACCCGCGCCCCCGGTCCCCAGAGCAGCAGCGAGAAGAGGGCGATCTCCAACCAAGGCGATGGACTGAGGTAGGTGGAGACCAACAGGATCAGCACCAGATGAGGTACAGCCAGCAGCACATCGGTCAACCTCATCAGCAACCGGTCGACCCAGCCCCCGCCCATGGCCGAAAGAGCGCCGACAAGGCAGGCGAGGGCCGTCGATGAAAAAGCCACCCCGAGGGCTACCAGGAAGGAGGTGCGACCGCCGGCAAGCAGACAGGCCAGAATGTCCTGGCCCACATCGTTGGTGCCCAGCCAGTGTTCCCCCGAGGGGGGCGCAAAAAGGGCATAAGAAGTAGCCTGCGGCGCATAGGGAGACAGCCAAGGTCCGATGAGACAAAGGGCGGCGAAAGCGGCAGCCAGCGTCAGCCCCAGCCGCCCGAGGGGATGGGAAATAAAGCGTTGGCGGTAATTAATATGCATCGTTGACCCTCGGATCCAGCTTTTGCAGCAGCTTGTCCGCCAGCAGGTTGCAGGTGATCACCAGGCAGGCGACGATGAAGAAGAGGCCCTGCACCAAGGGGTAATCCCTGGACAGCAACCCCTGATGGATCACATGGCCCAAGCCCGGGTAGGCAAAAACCATCTCTACAAACAATGCCCCGGTCAACGCCTTGCCGGCCAAGACACCCAGCCGGGCCACAGAAGGGAGCAACGCATTACGCCCGCCATGGCGAAATTGGAGTCTCCAGGGACCGACGCCCTTCGCTCGGGCCGTCCGCATGAAGGGCGCGTCCAGGATGTTCACCATGGCGCTGCGAGTCAACAAATAAAACTCGGGCAAAGTGGCCAAGGTCAAGGCGACGACCGGGAGGATCATGTGGGCGATCACATCACCGAGCCAGCGCAGCCCTGTCCATCCCGCATAAGCGGTCACGGCGCCCGAAAGCGGGAACCAGCCTAGCTGGACGGCGAAGAGCAACAGCAAGAGCACGCCGATGAAGTAGTTGGGCAAACCGCTGAGAGCCACCATGGCCAAGGAGAGGCCGCGATCGACAGGATGGCCGCGGCGCCAGCCGGAATAGATGCCCGCCAACAGACCAATCGAGAAGGAAAGCAACAGGGACACACCTGTCAGGGCCAACGTCCAGGGAAGGGCGCCACCGATGACGGCGCTGACGGGCGCCTGATAGGCGTAAGAGTAGCCCAGATCGCCCTGCAGCAGGTTCACCCAATATGAGACAAACTGAGCCGACAAGGGCTGGTCCAGGGCCATACGGCGGATCAGTTCAGCCTTAGTCTCCTCACTCATGCACAGCAACGCCTCTTCCCCAAGGGCCTGTAAAGGATCCCCCGGCATCGAACGAGGCAGAACAAAATTCAGCGTTATCAGAACAAGCAACGCGAAGAGATGCGTGAGGAGGCCTTTTCGTGAAGACTTGCCCAAAAACATCACTCTCTCGTTCAGGGCCGCACGAAAGCCAGTTTATTGAGGGGCAGCGGGATGCCGACGGAGATGCCGCCCTGTGTGTAAAAGAGGTTTACCTTGCCGTTATGGCACCAGTAGTCTGTGGGGTAGTAGAGGCTCAAGGCCGGCAGATCCTCCGCGTAGATACGCTGAGCCTCCCGCACCTGTTCCTTGCGTTTCTCTTCATCCATGGCGGACAGTTGTTCATTCAATAATGCATTCAACCGGCTGTTGTCGTTGTAGCGGGCACTGAGAAAGCCCTGCCCGGTGATCATCCTGCTGAAAAACTGCGGGTCACCGCCGATGCCCCCATGACCGCTGACGGCCAGGTCAAAATCCCATGCGCCGACCTTGGCGTCCACGGTCTTGGCTTCCAGACTTTTTACGCGGACCTTGATCCCGATGCGGGCCAATTGCTCTTTGATGATCTCCCCGTCGCGCCCGTTATCAGGCGAACAGAGGAGTTCCAAAGACAGTTCCCGACACTCTTTGACCAGGCTCCCCTGTTCCAAAAAATATCCCAGCGACGCCAACAGCTCCCTGGCTTTCTCCAGATCGGCAGTGTAAGGCGTCACCTGCGGCTCATGCCAAGGGCTGTCGGGCGGGATCAGGCCAGGACTGGCCGGAGCGCCTTGTCCGCGCAGCGATTTGGCCACCAGTTCCTGACGGTCAATCGTATAAGCCAGGGCCTGGCGAAAAGCTTTGTCTGAAAACGGCGCCTTCTGGTGATTGAACATCAGCTTGGCGTTCCAGAAATGAGGCCCTCGGATCACCTGCATGCCGACTTGCCTCATTTGCTCCGCCGTCTCTCCCGGAATTTGGGCCGCGTCCACCTCCCCCTTGGTCAGCGCGGCAGCGGCCATGCTTTCATTCAGTTTCACAAAACGGATCTGCGCCACCTTCGGCTTGCCGCCGTAATAGCGGTCGTTGGCCTGATAGAGGTATGTACCGTGCTCCTTGCTGTAATCGACGAGCCGGTAAGGACCGGAGCCGATGAGCACTTCTTTTTCGGCATGCTCTTCCGGTCTTTCAATCGCAGCCCAGATGTGGCGGGGCAGGATGGGCAAGGCACCGGCAACGTTCTCCAGAAAAGGCGCGTAGTGCCTCTTGAGAGTGATCTGCACTGTTTGCGCGTCGACAGCCTCCACCTTCTCCACTTCGCTCAAGTCAACCCATGGATAGGGATGCTTTTTCATATACTCAAAGGTGAACAGAACGTCGCCGGCAGTGACTTTTTGTCCGTCATGCCAAAGGGCGTCATCGCGCAGTGCAAAACGGTAGGCCTTGGTCCCTTCATCGTAACTCCAATGACTGGCCAAGGCAGGCGTAAAGCCCTGCTCGTCTTTCCAGATCAGCGTATCGTAGAGAAAACTCATGCGCAGATAACCGGGCCCCCGCTGGTAGTGGCCCCAGGGAGAGGGAAAACCCCAGTCGCCCCGGGGATCGGCAATGGTATAGGTGTCGATTGGCCCGCTTTGAACCGCCTTCTGCGCCGGTTGGCCGACACATCCGGACAGCAAGGTCATAACCAGAAACAGGGTTGTCACAAGGCCGGCCAGAGGGCGGGCTGTCTGCTTCGTCCATGCTTTCATCATTGCCCCTCCTTCTACCAACCTCGGCTGTAGTCAGGGTGGCAATCAAGGCAAACAGGCTTGCCATCAGCCAAACGCGCCCGTGACTCGGCCAGGGGCTCGCCACAGCGGCTACAGACAACCGTATTGAAGAGTCTGGCTTTTTGCACCGGAGGCATGGGAACCGCTGTAATCCGGAACAAGGCTTCAACCGGCA
Organism: Heliomicrobium modesticaldum Ice1; assembly: GCF_000019165.1. Lineage (GTDB taxonomy): Bacteria > Bacillota > Desulfitobacteriia > Heliobacteriales > Heliobacteriaceae > Heliomicrobium > Heliomicrobium modesticaldum. Next base: position 1,876,701 of record NC_010337.2, on the reverse strand, counting down.
TGCGCAGCAAATCGTTCATGCGCGCCTGTTGCAAACGGCTCCACTCGGATCGTTCCTCTGGCGTGGCCTCCCCAGCCATCACCTTGGCCCGGAGTTCGGCACTCCGTCTATCCCTATGCGATTCGCCAGGAAGGGTAACCACGCGGACGGCTTGACAGCTCTTTCGATCGGCCAGTGTCAGGGCGTGCTTACCCCGATCGCGATAGATCAGATTGCCTTTGCCGATCGTGCACCCGGTCAACCACTGGACGGCGTCCGCGCCGCAGGCGTCCGTCTCGATAACGGCGAAGAGTTCCTCATCGCCGTCGCGCTTCACTTTCAGCGCCTCCATGGCGATGAGCGCCTGCCGAAAGCCGATGGCCAAGCCGGGACAGGCATGACCATGAAAGCGCACACATTGTTGCCAGCGCTCTTGTTCCTGCCAGTTCCGGGTATCCACTTGATTGTCCTGTTGATTGTCCTGTTGAAGGTTCATTGGAGCGTCCACCTTTCGTGCTTCTTCTAGGCATACGAATCTAGACAAACAAAAAAGCCACGAAGAACCAAGCCTCTGCTTCTGCTAAGGCATTGGAACCTTCATGGCTCCCTCGTTTCCTTGCTATTGACACTTATCTATTGGCGCTTACCGAGAAAAATCCTTTTTCGCACCGATCTTCACAATCAATTTTTACACTTCTGATCGCCTTTTTCTGCAATCTCCGCTAAGTCTCTCCGGCGGGACTCGCGCGGTTCAACCCTGTTTACGCTGGCCTAAAATGCCCAAAAGCTGCTGGGATTGCCTGACCGAGAGTTGCTGGATATCCCCTACATAGCGGGTCATCCAGTGAAACTACCCTGAAAACTTTTCCAAAAAAATACAATAGGATGCCCGGGACAGCCCATTGCTAAACCGCCTAGAAAACATTACCTGTAAATATCAACATCATTTTTATGCGGCCTGACTTGTTTCCTCAATCGTTACCTTATATCCCATGGCTTCAAGACGTTTCACGGTCCGATTCACCACAGACTGCTTTCGCCGCTGGTCATGATAATTTGCCCCGAGCTCTTTATACGGTTCACGATTTGTAACAATGTGATAGAAGATCACGAGAATTCGATGTCCCACCGCGAGGGCCGCTCGGTTTTTTCCACGTCGAGCCGCGATTCGGTGGTACATGGCGGAAAGAAAGGTATCTTTCGTTCTAGTTGCTGCACGCCCTGCTTCGACCAATGCGCTGCGAAGATGCTTATTTCCCTTACGTGTCCTCCCGGACTTTCGCTTTCCGGCACTTTCGTTATTCCCTGGAGCCATACCCACCCAAGAGGCTAAATGCGCCGCGTCGGGAAATCGGGACATATCGAGTCCGACCTCCCCCAGCAGATGCTCTGCTGTACGACGACCCACACCCGGTATGGTATCAAGGAGCTGGATCAATTCTTCCGCCATGTTCATTTGGCGAGCTACGGCATGATCCAATCGTTTGATTTGCTCATCCAGGTAGTCAAGATGTTTCAATTGCTCGCTCAGCATCATTTGTTGGTGAGGTCCCACCAATCCATCCAATGCTTTGGCCAATTCATCTTTCTTCGCTTTCATCCGCCCTTTGGCGTGTTGAGCAAGTTCCTCCGGTGTAGACTGACCTTCAATGATACCTTCGATCATCTTGCGAGATGATACACCAAGGATATCCGAAGCGACGGATGCCAGCTTAATGTTGGCTCCTTCGAGAACTTTTTGCATTCGGTTCAGTTCTCGACTTCGTTCATCAATCATGCTTTTGCGATATCGGAGTAATTCCCGAAGTTCCCGCTGAGGTCGGTTCGGAATAAAGCTTCGTTTCAGAAGCCCGTGCCGCATCAAGCTCGCAATCCACTCCGCATCTTTAACGTCCGTCTTTCGCCCAGGAACCATTTTAATATGCTGCGCATTGACCACCCAAGCTTCAATCCCGAATAATTCCAACAGATTATAAGAGTCTGTCTAAAAACCCCCTCAAGAGAGGGCAAAAAGCAAGACGTTTTTATATGGAAATTGGTGGAATTTAAAGGGAATTCGACTCTTCGCGTCGAAGGATATAGGTACAAAGACTGTTTATAGCGAGGCGATGTACCTTGTTTCGATTCGATGTGGACCCCCAAGTTAGCTTTTACGACTTTGCAGCCCTCTGGGACCAACTTGTGCCTGCCGATTCCGTCTTTCGCCTGTTTCGTGAATTGGCGCCCCTATTAATACAACCGGAGGATTTTACAGGTCTCTATTGCCTTGACAACGGACGTCCCAGTCATGCGGCCCGGCAGATGACGATGGCCTGCATGTTACAGGAAATGCTGGGCGAAACAGACCGGGGGATGGAAGCACAGACACGTGTGAACATCGAGGTCAAGTTTGCGTTAGGAATGGCCCTCGATGAACCGGGCATTGATCACGCCAATTTTGGCGTCCACCGGCAACGGCTCATCCAAAAGGAACTTGATAAGGTCTATCTCGATCGCTTTATCCGGTTGATGTACTACCTGGGCGTTTTGACAGGGAAAGAACCTTGGATAACGGACACGACCCATGTCATAGCTCCCATCAGTGCCCCCACGACCATCGAACTGATCCGCCAAGCCATGCGCCTGTTGGTGCGTCTTTTGGCGAAGCAATACAGTGTTCCATGGCATGCAATCCCCCATGCCCCTCGGGCGGTACGTTACCTGGAAACAGTGACGGAAGTGAAAGAGCATAACCTGGACGATAAGGCCAAAATGGAACGGCTTGTTGAAGTGGTCAGCGAGGCTGACGAACTGCTGGCCTACGTGGAGTCATCGGAGGCTTCGTGGAAGAAGAAGCCCGATGTCATTCATTACGCCCTTTTGCTTTGCCGTATCCTCCGTGAACGAATCATTCGGAAAGATGATGGAACTCTTGAGATAGCCCCCGGCGGTTCTGTCAAAGATATGATAGTTTCGGCTGTAGACAGCGAAGCCCGTTTCGGTTGTAAGGGCAAGACGAAATGGCGCGGGTATAAGATGGCCATCGTCGAAGTCGGAAATTCCGGATTTATCGCCGCCGCCGAGGCCATGAAAGCCAACGACTATGACGGCTCCAGTCTGGTGCCGTTAGCGGATCAGCTTCCCACCGATTGTGTAGAAAACCCGACGATCATTGGAGATACCCACTATGGTGCGGGCGATGACCGTGTCACCCTCAAGGAAAAAGGCATTGACGTAGTGGCGCCACTTTCACCAAAGACAAAATGTGATATCCTCGCGGGCGAGGGATTTCAAGTTTCCGAAGACCAAACACAACTGATCTGCCCGAGAGGAAAAGTCATCACCACCTATTCGGAAGTGGCAGATGGGAAGAACTTCGTGCTTCGCGCCAAGGACCATGATTGCAAGCACTGCCCTCGTTACACGACCTGTTTTAAAGAAAAGAAACATCGGCGCACGATTTTTATTCACAACGCCTATGGTGTCATGCTCGAGGCGGCAAAGCACTCCCAAACGAAAATCTATAAGGAACAGATGCGTCTTCGCAGCCGCATCGAAGCCAAGCAAAATGAACTGGTCAACCGTTACGGACTGCGCCGGGTTCGCCGTATCGGAAAACGAAATCTGGCTTATGCCGCCCGGCTCAGCGCGTTAGCGGCGAACTTTCAAAAACTCAACCGTCTACGAAATGATAAGAATGCAACCATGGTGTTGGAGGTGAGTGCCTTACGCGGTGTTGCTTTCAAAAAAGCCGCATAAGGTGCAAGGGGGAGATCTGCCCTTTTTGAGGAAAATCCTCAAAAAGGGCCGGTGAGACCGATAAAAAGACTCTAGTTTTTTGCTGTTTGTATTAAAAAATCATGCTTTTGCAAGGGCTGGCTAGGGAATTTGCTTATTTTCTAGACGGCCTCTTTTAGGACTTGCCAGTCACAGACTAAGTTCAGCTTGCTTCGGTCTGTAACTCATTTGCTCGTCGCGGGGATGTCAGGCTACGGCAGTCACAGACCGGGTTCAGCTTGCTCCGGTCTGTAACAGAACGGTTCTCCGATCGAGACCTCCAGCTCGCGAACCAGTTGAAAGGCCAAGACAAGACTGGGGTCATACCCTAACCTCACCCTTACCCTGACCTCACCCTTGTTATGTTAAGTATCACACCAACACCTTCAACAGCACATACCGCCCCACCACTTTTCCAACCGCCACCACCGGCACGGCCAGGAGCAGGCCGACGATGCCAAAGAGGTGTCCGCCGGCGAGGAGGGCGAAGATGACGGCCAAGGGATGGAGTCCCACTGAGTCGCCCAAGAGCTTCGGCGAGAGCAGGTTTGCTTCGATCTGCTGGACGACGATCATGATCAGGACGGCATAGAGGGCAAGCCGCGGCGATTCGAGCAGGCCGACGACCAATGCCGGAACCATGCCGATGAGGGGGCCGAAGTAGGGGATCAGATCGGCGATGCCGGCGATGATGCCGATGAGCAGGCTGTATTCGAGGCCGATCAGGGTGAGACCGACGGTGGTCAGCACGCCGACGACGAGGGCCATAAGGAAGTTGCAGCGGACAACGGCCCGCAATATGCGGTTCACTTCCCCGCCGACGATCTGCACATGAGCGCGCAGGTTCTGGGGGACGAGGTTTAAGCTCCCCTTGCCGATGGCTTCCCAGTCGCGAAGGAAATAGAAGCTCATGACCGGGATCAGGACGATGTCGAAGGCGTTTTCAGCGAGGCTGACGGCGCTCTCCAGGAGCCAGCGCACCGCCGCCAGAATCGTCGCTTCCCCCCGGGCGAGGGTGTCGCTCCAGACCTGTTGAATGCCTGGCGGGAAGCCGGACTGAATCATGTCCTGCTGGATGCGGGCGAGCCATGCCTGCATTTGCTGGGTGTATTGAGGAAGCTGGACACTGAAGCGGTTCAGTTCGCTGAAGATGCGCGGCATGCCGAAGGCGATGAGACTGGCAAAACCGCCGAAGACGACGGCGAAGACGGCGAGGATGCTCACCACGCGGCTTAGCCCCCCTTTTTCCAACCAGACCACGCCGGGATAGAGCAGATAAGCCAGCACGAAAGCCACGGCAAAGGGAACCAAGGTCTGCCGCAACAGGTACGACAGCAGGAGCACGATCGCCCAGAATCCAGCTACAAGCAGGATGCGCCAACGGCCTTTCGGCAACGCCGTCTCCACCTCCACATGTTTTTCGCCGGAGAATCCGAAAAGCCCGCCTATGACGCGGGCTTTTCCTTCCACTCAACGCCTTATTCGAAATCGGCGCAGGATTCGCGCCGCAAGCTCCCTTTTCCCTAGGGCGCAGCGTTCGTCCCATCGAGACAGCGCAACCTTCGCCCAATTTTACACCGGCGCCGCATTCGCCCCATCGAGATCCATCAACGGCGGATCGGGCTCCAGGGCCATCAGGCTGCCGTCTTCGGCGACCTCGAAGATCTCATTCCGCTCGTTGAACTCGATAAAGCAATTCCAGCAGTAGAACTGGTTCACGCCGACCTTGCCAACCTGCTTCCCGCCACAGACAGGGCAGCTCATGGAAGTCCCTCCCTTTGCTATTCCCGCTGCCACGCGTCCTGCCAGTGATCAGCCACGATGACCGTATCGGCCCGCCATTCTGTTACGTCCGGCCAGGGAAGCTGGAGCCGCCCTGTAAGCAGGTCCTGCATCAGGCCATCAGAAACCTCTACCGCCGTGAGTTGGCCCTGGGCAGGGTCAAAGAGGATGTCGCCCACCTGCCCCAAGGGACGGCCTGCCTGGGTCCGCACGGGATGGCCCTCACAACGAGACAGGCAGAGGAGGACCGGAGTCGCCGGAGACGGTTCGCCAGGCGATGCCTGCTCATGTGCTGGTTCGCAAGGCGCTTGCTCATGACGAACCTGATCGTCAGTTGGGGGCTCATGATTGACCAGATCGTAAGCCGCTGGGACGTTAGACAAAGGCGCCTGATCATCAGGCGCATGACCCGCTGGCTCTTGCATCGCTAGCGCATGACCGGCCGATTCGTGGGACGCAGAATCATGTCCCGCTCGATCATGTGGCTTCGGCTCAAGCGACGCCGGGTCATGAGGCGCTGGCTCCGCTTCGGTCCGGATCACGTCCCGATCATAGATGACCTGCGTCCAATCGATGCGCCGGTTGGCGCTTTCCCCTTCTGCCGCCAGCAGCAACCCCGTCACCCGGCCTTCCCTGGTGTTGACGATCAAATCGGTGACCCGGCCGACGGTCTTGCCCGTCGCAGAGTGAACCACAGGCAGGTGAATGATATCTCTTCCCTTTCGCACTGCTGCGGCGGTCTCCCCTCATGTTAGCGTTGAAGCGGCTTTTGGGAACTTTTCCATGATCTATTGTTGACGGCAGCGGACGGCTTTTATACTCGTCCTTTCGCCTTGACGCCTTTCACTGGCTTCGGCTCGGGATGACGGATCTCGGGCAGCTTCAGATCCAGGTTGCGAACGATGGTGCCGCCGCCGACGACCCAATCGCCCCGGTAAAAGACGACGGCTTGTCCCGGCGTGATCGCCCGCTGGGGCGCAGCGAATTCTACGATGACGGCGGAACCGTCTTTGACGGGAGAGATGACCGCTATTGCCGGTGAGGCGCTGTAGCGGATCTTGGCCTCCACTTCCATCGGCGCTTTCAGGCCCGCAATGTCGATCCAGTTGAGGTCGTCGGCCAGGAGCCGCCGGCCTTTCACCGCCTCGTCAGGGCCGATGACGACGGCGTTGTGTTCCACATCGAGGGCGATCACGTAGGCCGGAAAGCCGAAGGCGACGCCCAGGCCCTTGCGCTGGCCTACCGTGTAAAAGGGCAACCCCCGGTGCGTGCCGATGACATTGCCCTCCTGATCGACGAAGGGACCAGGCTGGAAGCGGTGGTCGGGGTAGCGTTCCTCCAAGAAGCGCCGGTAGTCGTTGTCGGGGATGAAGCAGATCTCTTGGCTGTCGGGCTTGGAGGCGACGGCCAGGCCCAGTTGGGCCGCCTTTTCACGGATCTCCGGCTTGGTAAAACCGCCCAGCGGGAAGAGCGTCCGGGAGAGCTGCTCCTGGGTCATGTTAAAGAGGGCGTAGGACTGGTCTTTGTTCGCGTCAATGCCCCGGCCCAGGCGGTAGCGGCCCGTGGCACTGTCCTGCTCGATGCGGGCGTAATGGCCGGTGGCCACTTTGGCAGCGCCGAGGGCGAGCGATTTTTGCAAAAGGCCCTCGAACTTGATCACCCGGTTGCAGCGAATGCAAGGGTTGGGCGTTTGGCCGGCCAAATACTCGCGGCCGAAGTATTCGATGACCTCCGTTTCAAAGTAGTCGCGGAAGTTCAGCACATAGTGAGGGACGCCCAGTTTAGAGGCGACCCGCTTGGCGTCCTCGACGGCCGACAAGGAGCAGCAGCCCCCTTCGGCGCCTTCCGGGGCGTCTTTCGGCCAGATCTGCAAGGTCACGCCGATCACGTCATAGCCTTGTTCCAACAAAAGAGCGGCCGTCACAGAAGAATCGACGCCGCCGCTCATCGCCACTACTACGGTCTCTTTCACTTGAATCCCGTTCTTTCGATTATCTATTTCATGTTCACTTTTCCGGTAATCCTTTCGGCCGATCGGTTCTGATGATCATTTCGATAGCTACAGGCGGTACAGCGACATCCCGGACAGGCAAGGCCCATCCGGGTTCTGAATCCGATGCGATTCAGTCAAGCCGCACTCGGCATCCGGCCGCCTTCGCCCTTAGAGGCGCCGCTGCAAGGGGCATCTCCGCTACCTCTTCGCCTCCTGCTTCGCCTTGTAATCGGCGATGGCTTTATGGAGCGCGTCGGCGGCCAGGTTGCTGCAGTGCATCTTTTGGGGCGGCAGGCCGCCGAGGGCGTCGGCGACGGCTCTGTTCGTCAACCCCAGCGCCTCGTCGATGGTCTTGCCCTTGATCAGCTCTGTCACCATGGAGCTGGTGGCGATGGCGGCGCCGCAGCCGAAGGTTTTAAACTTCACGTCTTTGATAATGTTGTCCTCAACGTCAAGATAAATACGCATGATGTCGCCGCAAGAGGCGTTGCCCACTTCGCCGACGCCGCTGGCGTTTTCAATCTCGCCGACGTTGCGAGGGTTCATAAAGTGATCCATCACTTTATCGGTATACATGCTCAGCCCTCCTTGTTGGCATAGAGCGGGGACATGGCCCGCAGCCGTTCGACGATCGGCGGCAGCACGTCCAGCACATATTCAATATCTTCCTCGGTGTTGTCCCGTCCCAGCGTCAGCCGCAGCGAGCCGTGGGCCACTTCGTGGCAGATGCCCATGGCGAGCAGGACGTGAGAGGGATCCAGGGATCCGGAGGTGCAGGCAGAGCCGGAGGAGGCAGCGATGCCTTTCATGTCCAGCATCAGCAGCAGCGATTCACCTTCGATGTATTTGATCGACACGTTCACGTTGATGGGGATACGCTCAGTGGGGTGGCCGTTCAGTTGCACCTCGGGGATGGCCAGCAGACCCTCGATCAGGCGTTGGCGCAGTCGACCCATGCGCCCCATTTCTTCAGGCAGTTCGCGGGCCATGATCTCGGCGGCCTTGCCGAATCCGACGATGCCAGGCAGGTTTTCCGTGCCGGGGCGGCGCTTGCGCTCCTGACCGCCGCCGTGGGAGAGGGGGAACAGTTTGGTCCCTTTGCGGATATAGAGGGCACCGACCCCCTTGGGGCCGTAGATCTTGTGGGAGGAGAGGGACAGGAGGTCTACGCCGAGGTCGTTCACGTCGACGGGGATTTTGCCGACGGTCTGGACGGCATCGGTGTGCATGACGGCGCCATGGGCCTTGACGAGTTGGGTGATCTCCTTGATGGGGTTGATCGTGCCGACCTCGTTGTTGGCATGCATGATCGTGACCAAGACGGTCTCCGGCTTGAGGGCCGCCTTCACGTCCTCGACGCGGACCATGCCGTATTTATCGACAGGCAGCACGGTGACTTCAAAGCCTTCTTTGGTCAGCGCCTGGCAGGCGTCGAGGACGGCGTGGTGCTCCGCCGCCGAGGTGATGACGTGGTTGCCCTTTTTGCGCATGGCCCGGGCGACGCCGAAGATGGTCAAGTTGTCGGCCTCGGTGCCGCCGCTGGTGAAGATGATCTCTTCCGGTCGAGCGCCGATCAGGTGGGCCACCTTCGCCCGCGCCTCTTCCAGGAGCTTTTTCGCCTCCCGGCCGAAGGAATGGACGCTCGACGGGTTGCCGAAATGGTTTTGCATACAGTCGACCATGGCTTCGATGACTGCGGGATGGACGGGCGTGGTCGCGCCGTGATCGAGGTAGACGCGTCGCATGGCTCTCTCTCCTCCGATTTTCAAATGGGCGCAGCGAAAAAGTCTGTCTGTTTCGCTAGATGTGGTACATGAAGGCGCCCTCGTCATACTTCATCTTTTCAGCGTCTTTGCACATGTCCGCCAGTGTGATGGAATCGATGACCTGTTCGATCGAGTCGCGCACCTTGGCCCAGACCCGCTTGGAGATGCACTGGCTGGCGCGGGTGCAGCGCTCGGGGATGTCGTCGTTGACACAGTCGACGGGGGCCACCGGTCCTTCGAGGACGCGGATGATGTCGCCGACAGTGATCTCGGCGGGATCCCTGGCGAGGACGTAGCCCCCTTGGGCGCCCCGGATGCTGTTGACGAGGCCGGCTTTGCGCAATCCGGCGATGATCTGTTCGAGGTAATGCTCCGATATGTCCTGGCGCTCGGCCACAAGCTTCAAGGAGACGGGTCCCTGGCCGTACTGCATGGCCAGTTCGAACATGGCTCGCACACCGTATTGTCCCTTCGTCGAGAGTTTCATGGCACCACCTCTCGGTCGTATCGCTGTCTTGCTCTGGTTCGATTTCTGGGGCGTTCTGGTAAAAAGTTTGGCGATCCGCTCGCTGTCTACTCTGTAACGCCATCGGGGACAGGTCCCGCGCATACCCTACTAATTTAATAGGATTTCTTGGGGTATAGTTTACCATGGCACTCGGGATTTGTCAAACCCCGCTTTTACCGTTTTTTTCGTTCTCTTCGACCAAGTTCTCCACCTTCCGGACATAGGCCTCGATGTCGAATTTGCGGCGCAGGCCGGCGGCGTTCATGTAACGGACCTTGCCAAAGATGGCCCGCTCGCCCCAGGGCCGGTCATGTTTGCCGAAACACCAGGCGATGCCGGTGTAGCCGTTGGGATCGCGCCCGTCAAGGGCGTAGGTGTCGTTCAGTTCGACGGCGATCCGGTAGGCCCTCTCCGGATCGGCCGTCCATTCGAGGATCTTCTTGCCCCAGTACATGCGCATGTAGCCGTGCATCTTGCCGCGCAGGACAAGTTCGGTCTGGGCGGCGTTCCAGTAGCGGTCATGGGTGCAGGCGTTCTCCAATTCCGCCTTTGTATAGTTGAATTCTCTGCTATCGAGCCGGTGGCTATGCAGTGTTGCCTGCGCCCAGGCGGGCAGGGCGGCGAATTGGTCATAGGCGGGATTGTAGTAGGCGAAGTTCATGGCCAGTTCGCGGCGGACGATCAATTCTTCCAAAAAAGCAGCCAGACCGGGGTTGGGAGATGGGCCCACACCGACGGGGGATGGGCCTGTGCCATCGAGGGATAAGCCCGTTCCATCAAGGGATAGGTCTGTTGCAACAGCCTGCCGGGCCTTCAATGCCACCTCCAACGGTGAGATCTGGCCAAAATGCAGGAAGGGGCTCAGCTCAGAGAGGCCGTCGAGGGAGGGGTCCTTTTTGTCTTCATGATAACGGAAGAGCTTCTTGCCCAGGAAATCGTCAAGGCGACGGTGGGCTTCTTTTGAACCGCCCCGCCAGCCCCTGGCCGGGGAGATGGAGGCGTCGACGGACAGGGCAGTCACGATCGACGACAGGGGGGTAGCGGAGTCGGCAAAAACCGGTTCTCCGGGAAGCGCCTCATCGAGCAATGCTTCAACATCCGGAGCTGGGCAATCCGTATCCCGCTCCTCCAATGGAACCAGGAAAGTGTCCAGCAGCCTTTTGATCTTGGGCCGAAACGTGGCCGCCCCATACTCCTCTTTCGGCGACGCCGTCTCGACAGGGACGATGACATCGCTTTCCACTTGGATGAAGGGACAGTCGATCCGGGCGGCGGCAGCCTCCCGCCACTGGCGCTGGTAGCGCAGGTAGCCTCGGTCAGTGACGACGAGGGCGGCCCGCCGGGCGAGCGCGACGACACCCTCCACCGGAGGAATGCGCCGGATGATCATGGCGATGCCCCGGCGTTGCAAGGCCTCCCGAACATCGCAGAGCCCCTCCAACAAGAAACGGTAATGACGCGCATTTGCGCCGGGTACGCCTCCTGTCAGGCCGAAGAAAACGAGCACGGGCAGGCCCAGTTTGTTGGCCTCCCCGATGGCGTATTCCAAGGCATGGTTGTATTCAGCCCGCTGGCTGGCTTGCATCCAATAGAGAACATACCGACCCGCCTGAGCAGAGCCAGCGTTAAGGACTTGGATTCGTTCGCGTTGAATCAAAAATTCAAACCTCCTATGTAAAAGAGCGCAAGTCCCCCTCCTTTTAACTTATCATCTCCGCCTGCTGGTGCCAAGCACCGCGCTATCGCCCATTGCGCCAAATGCTCTTGAACCGCCCACGCTTTTTCCCTTTGAAAGTCCTTTTTATGACACCGCCACCTGCAGCTTATTGCGAAAACGCTGGAGTATCATCGTAAATCGTTTACCAAAAAGGGCGTAAAAGAGGCAGTTGCCGATGGCATGGACCGTGTCAAAGGACAGGCTGGCCAGATAAGTGAGCAAGAAGGACTGCCCTGTATGGGGATGGACAAAGGCGCTCCAGTGCCAGAAGTTCATTATCCACCCGTAGAGATAACCCCAGGCAAAGAGAAAGGCGAGCATCCAAAGCCGCCCAATGTCCGGAAAAAAGCGTGTCAGCAAGCCTGCCGACAGGCCGGCCATGCCCCAACTGAACATCTGCCAAGGCGTCCAGGGTCCCTGGCCGAGAAAAAAATTGGACACGAGCGCTGCCGTCGCCCCGACCATGAACCCTGCCCGGGGACCGAAGACTGCGCCGGAGAGGACCGTCAAAAAGGTGACCGGCTGGATGCCCATCAAGGCGGAAAAAGGGATCCGGCCCACTGCCGCCAGCGCGCCCAGGACGGCGATCATGGCGAGTTCGCGGGAACAGATCTCTTTTCGCTCAAAAGCCCAGAAGAGCAGCAGCAGCGCCAGAAAGACCATCTCCAGAGCCAACAATCCCCAACCCTGCCGTCCGACGATGTTTCTTCCGATCAGACTGGCAAAGAGGGAACCGGCGGCCAGCGCCAGGATGAGCGGAACTTGCAGTTTAGGCCAAGCAGGCCACATGGACGTCCGCCTCCCTTCCCTCCGCTTGCTTGCGCGCCTGCCGACCTACATCCCGAAAAGCTGCCCAGGCGGCTTCCGGCGTCAGGAGCTGAGGCGCTGCATGGCGAAACAGGCGGCTGATCTGGGTCGAGTAAAAGAGCGACTCCCCCAGCACGGTCAACAAACCGCCCTCTCTGACCACCCTGCCGCCGTCAAGGATCGCCACGCGCGTCGCGTGGCGGGCGACAAACTCCACATCATGGGTAACAAGGATTACAGCGGCCCCACCATCCATCCGCCGTCGCAACAGCGCGCCCAGTTCGTCTTTCAGCTGCTCATCCATCCCCCGCGTCGGTTCGTCGAGCAAGAGGATTTCCGGATCGGTGGCCAAGACGGCGGCGATGGCTACCCGCTGCCGTTCCCCGCCGCTCAGATCGCGAGGGTGAACGCCGCGGTAGGCTTCGAGTCGGAGCTCTTGCAAAAGCCTCTCCACCGTCCCGTCGTCGGGGAGGCCAAAATTGCGTCGCCCGAAGGCCACTTCCGCTTCTACCGTGTCCTGAAGCAGGTAGTCGTTCGGGTTTTGAGCCAGGTAGCCGATCCGCCCACCGGCATGGAGGGAGCGAACCCCTTGCTTTGCCGATGATAAGGAACAGCGGCCCCGCCCCGGTTTTAACAACCCGGCGATGAGCCGCAAGAGTGTCGATTTGCCGGCGCCGTTCGGCCCCAGGAGCGCCAAAAAGTCTCCCGGCGCGACGCTCAGGCTGACATCCTGCAACGCCTCCCACCCGTCAGGGTAGCTAAACCAGATCCGATCCAGCGATACAGCAGCGTTAGCTGGCGGAACTCCCTTCCGGCCCTTCAACGTGGCTAGCTCCGGAAGGTTCGATGCATTGGAGGTTGTCGGCGGGGATAGAGAGAGTGCTCGTTCCGGTTCGCCTTCCCGAGAGAGCAGCGCCGCAAGGGCTTTGCGCCCGGCTTTGACGGTAATCGGAACAGGCGACAGGCCCATTCCGGCAAAGAAACGAGCCACCGGTGGCGCAAGGGTGCCCGCTCGACAGGCGCCCCACTGGGCCATCTCCCCAGGCGAACCGTTAAAAACGATAGCCCCTTCTTCCATGTACAAGACGCGGTCGGCCAGATGGAAGCACCGGTCCAGGCGCTGCTCCACCAGCACGATGGTCATCGCCAAGTCCTCATTCAGCCGCTTGACAAGACTCAGGATTTCCTCGGCGGCTGCCGGATCCAATTGGGATGTGGGCTCATCGAGGATGAGGACGCGCGGCTGCATGGCCAGCGCCGACGCGAGGGCCACCTTCTGCTGCTGTCCGCCGGACAATGTCCAGATCTCCCGCCCTTTGAGCGCAGACAGTTGAAAGAAGCTCATCACCTCGGCGATCCGCGCCGCCATATCAGCTGGGGAAAGGCCTAGATTCTCCAATCCGAAGGCGATTTCCGCTTCCGCCTCGGTCATGACCAGTTGCTTTTCCGGATCTTGAAAGACGATGGCCACCTCCCGGGCGAGTTCTCGCCGCGGCAGATCGATCAGCAGGCGGCCTTGATAACGCAGTTCGCCGCTGAACCGGCCGCCGTAAAAACGGGGAACGAGCCCCGCCAAGGCCCGAGCCAGCGTTGATTTTCCCGATCCAGATAAGCCGGACACCAGGACAAACTCCCCGTCTTCGATGCGCAAGCTGTTGATGCGCAAGGCAGGCTGCCTTTTTTCAGGATAGAAATAGCTCAGATCGCGGAGCGAATAAAGGTCCATTTGCGACACCCCCAATGCAGGATTACCGGGACCAGCAACCCCGCCAGGATAGAGGCCAAAGCCGTAAGCGTCTTAACATCACCGTGAAGGGGAGCGAGGGCCGGGTAATAGGCGTAGAGCAGCATACCCTCCCAGGCGCCCGCGACAGCAGCAGCGAGGGACAGGATCGCCCCGCCCATACAGAGGCTGTCGCGCCGCCGCCAACGCTTACGGCGGTGACTCGTACGGGGGCCGACGCCGAAGGCGCGCGCCTCCATTGCCTCTGCCGTTTCCCACGAATCTTCCAGTGATGCCAAGAGCAGCGCTTCCACCAGTCCGGCATACTTGCCCACCCGCTCCCCGATGGTCCCCTCGTCAAAACGTACGCCCCGCATTTCCTGGATCTGACGGATCTGTTCCAGCCGCCGGCGCATCGTCGGAAAAAGCCGCGTCGCCAAGGAGATCACCATAGTCGAGCGAAAGGCCACCCTGGAGAAGAGATGCAGCAGATCGTCAGGTGAGAGCATGCCGCTGTAAATAAAAAACAGGCTGAGGACATTGAGCAGTTTCAAGGCCATAGCCGCGCCGTAGGCCACAGCTTCCATGGTGATGAACAGCGGTCCCAGCAACGGGATGGTCGGTCCGCTCCAGAGGACCGTCTCCCCAGACCGCACCAGGAGCGGGTTGATGAGCAGGATCAGCGTACTCATGGGCAGAGCGAAGCCCATCGCCTCGTTCCATTTTGCCCACCGGCCCAAGGCCGCGATCGTGACGGCTTGAACCGCGAGAGCGCCGGCGAGAAAGAGGGGGTGGTCGATGAACATGAGTAGAAAGAGGAGTGAGACAGCATAGGTCAAGGCAGCCGCCGGATGCAAGGTGGTCAGTATCGATGCGCTCTCTAAAACATGAATCGGCTGATTCCGCCGTTGCGCTGCATCGGTCATCGTTTCTGTTGCAGCAGCGCCTCCCAATCGGGGCTCGGCGCATCCATCTCATTGCTGTACCACCAGATGATCCGATCATCCCTTTGCACTGCTTTTTGGTTGGCGGCCACCATGGGCGTCTCATCATTGACTTTGTACATCCAACCGCGCATCCCCTGGTTAACCTGGCCGTTGATGCTGGTGACAAAACTTCCGAAACCTGCGCCCATGCCATACCGCAATCCTGTCGCCTCCAGCGCTCCCAGGGGCGTTTTACCCCAACGGTTATCGTCTTTGATCAAGACGCTCTCCGGTCCGAAAAGCAGTTCTCCCTTTTGGCCGACGACGGCAATCGACACAGAGAGACCCTTAGGGATTTCTTTATCTACAGAAGCCTCTGTTTCTCCCTTTGCCTCCTTGCCGCCTGTCACTGCAGGAATCTCGGCTGACTTGCTCATCCCTGAAGGGGCCTTTTCTACGCCTTTCGTCAGCTCCTTGGAAGCAGGCGAGGAAGGAACGCCCTTTTGCGTTCCTTCCTCACTCGGTTGAGTGGAGGTGTTCTGTAGAACAGGTGGCTCTTTCGCGACCGCCCCTTGGGCTTTCTCGTAAGCATCCCTATCGGCAGCGGTGCTCAGCGCCGTCTGTATGTTCTCCGATGTGCCGCTGTTTCCGGAAAGAGAGACAGCCCCAAACAACAGGGCCAAGAGAACCAGCAAAAATCCCCAATGCCAGCCGATTTTCTTGCCCATCGCCTTCACCTCCTAGACTGTTGCAGGATTACTGCACCAACTTGTCGATGAGCGTCGCCGCCTCGGCGCGGTTGGCCTCTGCCCGGGGCCGGAAGCTGCCGTCTTCATATCGGCGCAACAGGCCTTGCTTGACCGCTTGGGCGACCCAAGGGCGTGCCCAAAGCGAAATCGCCTCCTGATCGGTGAAGGGCGCCCCTCCCGTCTCTGTCTGCTGCCAACGGAGCGATTTGCCTAACATGACAGCCATCTCTTCCCGGGTGATGCGGTCATGGGGCCGAAAAGCACCATCAGGGTCTCCATTGACGATACCGGCCTCGGCAGCGGCGGCCACTACCGGGGCGAACCAATCCCCAGGCTGCACATCGCAGAAATTCGCCTGGCCTGATGTTGGCAGGCGCCGGCTGCGGACGAGCAAAGCGGTGAACTCAGCCCGCGTGACGGTCCGACCCGGTTCGAACCTGTCCGGCGCAACACCGCGGAGGATATCGGCCTCAGACAACCGCCGAATGCTCTCGGCAGCCCACTCGAACCCCGTCAGATCGGCAAAGGGTGCTTGGACTTTCGCCATAACCGGAAGCGCCTCGGGCATCGCTCTTGCCAAGACAGCATAGTCGGAAAAATGACGAAGTTGCGTCAGGAACACGCCTTTGACAGCGTCGTAGACGGCAGGCACGGCCATCCAGGCCTTGGATTTTACATCAAAGACAGCCAGCGACACATCTTTCGGGCTTACTTCCGGGGGCAGCGCCACGCGCAAGGCGACGGTGACCGGTTCGGCAAAGGTCGTTCCGTCTGGACCAAAGCGGTAGAGGGACGAGAGGAACCGAAACCCTGCCGGCGCCTGTTGCGCTGATTGCTCAGTCGCCGAAGGCGGCGCCGTTTCCTGGATGGTCACTTTCATGTCCCTTCTCAACGCCTTGGCTGGCACCGCCAGGGCGACTTCTCCCTTGGCATCGGCGATGACCGCTCCTTGATCGGCCTGTACCTCCTGCTGCAAGAGCAGGCGATTATCAGCCTGTTCACGCTGCTGTTGTTGGTAGGCCGCTTCGGTAAGCGGCTGAAACTCGCCCACCACCACCAGGGCCACTAAACCGCTGTCGATCGCCTCGACAGGTCTTTCCTGTGCCAGCGCAGTCGAGGCGGCCTCTTTTTTCAAACGCTCCAAGGCTTGAATCGCTTTATCCGATGCCTGCAACACTTGAGGAAAATGCTTGATTTGTTCAGTGATACTGGTCGGAACCGTATTCGTCGGCTGCGGTACGCTTCCCAGCGACTTGCCGCTGATTACATCGTCCCAGGTCGGTCCGGGGTTGTTCATATCCACGCTGTACCACCAGATCACTTCGTCTCCCGATTTCACCGCCTGATCTTTGGCTGCTGCCATCGGGGTGACTTCGTTCACCTTGTACATCCAACCGGACATCCCCTGGTTGGCTTGACCGGCGATAGAGGTCACGAAACCGCCTCGGTCAGCGTAGTGCAAACCGGTGCGCTCTAACGCCCCCAGGACGGTCATTCCCCAGCGACCCTTTAGGCTCACCTTGACAGCGGCAGGACCGAAAAGTCTCTCGCCAGATCTGCCGATCACAGCGACGTACACATCGGCTGTGTCATCCTGCGGAGTGATCCCGCCGTCCGACCCGACGCCGGAAGGCAGGCCGTTTAGCACCAGGTAAGCGGCCAGGGCTTCCGTAGCGCCAAAAACGTTCTTGCTGCCGCCGAAGCTGCCGTCCTTGTTGAGGGCCTTCGTCAACATCCAATCGACGGGACTCTGTTGGTTGCTGTTTTTCAATTCACCGGGATTCAGACCGAGCTTTTGCATGGTGACGATCATTTCCGCCGTGTCGACGACGGGATCGTCGAAGGAGCCGCCGAAGCTGCCGTCTGCCTGTTGCTTGCTCTTCAAGTAGGCCAGTCCGTCAGCTATCGCCTGTTGAACAGCAGCATCGCCATCCATCCCGGGCAGACCTTTTAGCGCCCGGATCGCCTGGGCCGTCGACATGAAGTCGGCATAGAAAGCGCCGCCAAAAGATTCGCCCCAAGCGCCTTTGTCCGATTCGTTCTGTCGTTGCTTGTTCAACAGATAGGCGCGGGCGCTTTCCTTGATTTCAGCAATTTTTCCAGCTTCCTCCAAGGCCAGATAGGCCCAACTGTCGCTGTAGATGCTGTTGGAAAAGCCGTCCTGCGCTGTGTGACGGGCCAGGAGCAAGTCTGCCAGCTTGTGGGCGCGTTCCTTTTCCTGCAGCGCCTGCATCGCCATGAGGGAAAGCGCCAACGGTTTGACACGAGGCGCCTTCGACCAGCCTCCATCGTCTCCTCCGTATTGCTCATAGGGGAGGCCGAGCCGCTTCAAGGCGATCAGCGTTTCGGCGGTGGCGGTAGTGCTGTCGCCGGAAACAGGGATGGCCGCCGTATCCTTATGCTGGATCGCTTTGAGGTAGGTCTGGATGGCATCGATGGCCTTGTCGATGTCCGCTCCCGCTCTAAATCCGGAAAGGGCTGACAACACCTGGGCCGTCAGTTCCGGTTCTTTGGGGCTATAACTGCCGTAGGCGCTCCCTGCCGGCGTTCCCCAGTCATCACTGTGGTCTGTGCGGAACCGGTTGATATAGTTGAGGACCTTCGCCGGCTCGATGCCCGCCAGTTGGTTGCTTTGTCCCAGCGCCTGCAATACGGCGACGTCATCATAGAGGGATGCGCCGAAGCGGACGCCGTCGTCGACGGTCTGCTTCTGATTGCGAATGGCTTCCGCAAGGGCGTTGATCTTTTCGTGGTTTGGCTCTAGCTGATACAGGGCCGTCAGGTGCTTGGACAACTCGGTGACGCTCTTACCATCAGGATTGTCGGCAGCATAGACAGCATCGGCGACAGCCTGCTCGCGCAGCGTTTTTCCCTTTTTCTGCCAGTAGGCTTGCGTCAAGTCCTCACCGGCAAGGGCGAGCGCAGAAACAAAGCGGGCGTCAAAAGAAGCGAACCCGGTGTTCGAATAGGCTTCATCGCTCTGGGCAAAGCGCTCCCGCAGAAAGTGAACCCCTTTTTCGATCGCCTGTTCGACCCGTTCCTTCAGGGGACCAACGGGGACATCGCTTTTGATCCGGGCCAAAGCTTCCAGGCTGACCTTGGTCCCATACTCGTTGGCAAAGGGACCGAAACTGCCGTCGCTATTTTGATTGGCCAAAAGATAGGTAATCAGGTTGTTTTTGCTTCCCAGTTCAGGCCCGATCGCAAGGGCATCCGCCTCAGATATCCGTTGTTCTTTCACAGATAAGGAATAAGGCGGCGTCCATTTGGCTGCGCCCAGATCCTCCTTTGCCGCGATCAACACGGCAGCCGTATAACCATCAACAGGTTCTCCGCTCTTCACCTGATTGCAGATGAAATCGACGGCCTTGCCGGCCAGCTGCCCGGCCTGGACGGAGGGAACTCCCGACGCCGCATGGGCTGTGAAAAGGGGCAGGCAAAGGCTCCAAAGGAGCAGGAAAACCATCGCCAGCGCCGCTGTTTTTCGGCCGCTCTGATTGGCACGATAAAAGTAATGCAAGACCATCCATCCTCCTGTTCATTTATCTGTGTTTTCGCCCTGTCTTTTGGGCTGAATCCCCTTTATGTCCTTTCCTTCGTCTGCCTTCTCTGCTTCGTTTGCTTTATTTACTTTGCCCCTGTCGCTTCTTTCGCTTGACCTGCACGGCGGCCTGTTGCGCTCAAGTAGGCTTGAACAGCCTGCCGCAGGGCTGCGCCGGCGGTGGCAGCGAGCAAGGCGCCAAGCCGTGTCGTCGGCCCGGCATAGGCCAGCGGCTCACCGCCGGGCCGGGCTGCCACCACCACAGCGTCGGTACCTGTGCCGGTGGCCCAGTCGCCTGTCTGGGCGCAACAGATACGCAATTCCCGCAATACCCGGCTTTTCGCTTCTGTGATGGTCTGTACGGCGTTGATCAGTGCCCCGTCGGTGAGTGAGTTATCCAGAAAAGCCATGATGTTGATCGTCCCGATTTCCGGTGTCCTTTCCCAGCAGGGGGTGACGCCGGCGGCGCAGGCGTTGCGCACACCAGCTGTCACCACCACCGAGAGGCCGATAGGGCCGCAACGGTTCTGCATCCAGGCCGCCTGAGAGACCCGGGCGGCTGTCATCAACGCAGTCGTTTGATCGATGGGGCAATCGGGGAAAGCGCCCGTCAGAAAAGCGATCGTCTCGCCTTGCGGCTGACATTCATTGTAATTTTTGTGCACCTGCCGGTTGACAAAAAAACGTTTGTCGCTGATCCCCCCACCGAGGATGCCTGAACTGACACAGCGCCAGGGCATATCGGCGGCGATGAGGATGCACTCTTTTTCGAGGCGACCGCGCAGTCCGGGAAGGAGGGAGAGCCAGCTTCCCGGCGTCCTTTCCGGGCAATAGCGGCGGATGAACGCCAAGGCGCTTTCCGCATTTCTATGGAGACTTCCCATCCCGGTAGTGACGCCCCTGTATGCCATGGTGTCTCCTCCTTTGGTGTGTCGTTGGCGGTTGCCGGTAAGCACGAAGAGGCAGGTCTCCTGGCTCGGGGTCATCTGAAGCGCTGTCTTCCCGGCAGCCTGCTGCCAGTGACATGGAAGAGCCTCATCACACCCTTACAGTGGCGGGACCGCGCCGGTTTTGCACCGGACTTTCCATTTCACTCCTGCCCTTCGGGACAGGCGACCTGTTCGTATGATGCAGTTGTCATTTCTTTCCTATTGAGGAAGGAACGAAAAAAATGTCTTCATCCGCCCTTGGAACGCAAAAAACCTCAGCCTATCGGCTAAGGTCATGGCACAGTCGGACCGTGACGCATCCCAAGAGGAAGATGCATGAACGGCAAAGCAGACCACCTCCCTATCCGCGTAGGTACACCGGCAGTGTCAGAACAGGCAGGTCTCCTGGCTCGAGATCATGAGCCGCCTCTGCGTCTTCCCAGCATCTAGCCAGTGACATCGCACAGGGGGCCTCCCTCTCACAGTGGCGGGACCGCGCCGGTTTTGCACCGGCTTCCCTTTTCACACCTGTCCTCCGGACAGGTGACCTGTTCCCAGACTTATTCGGTTAATGGTTTAGTCTATTCGGGATGAAGCGGACAATTCCTTCTTGACCATGGCTGCCGTCCCCTGATCGGGCGCTCCCTATAGATCCCCCGTCACTACCGACCACTGTTCCTCAACAGGCGCAGGCAAAAACAGCGTCGCCATCGCCGATTCCATCGCCATCTCCTCTCCAAATAACGTCAACTGTTCCCCGCCAGCCATTCCTTTGATCGCCCCCTGCTCCGGCATAACCAGCCGTTGCCGGAGGCTGGTCGCGTCCGGCCCGATTTCACCGTAATAGCGGCCGTTACAGGTGATGAAATAGCGCGCCCGCTTCATGACGACGCCCATCCGGCCCAGGTGTTCAAAGTGGATCCTTCCCAGTCGCCGAGCCGCAAGGATGCGCTTGGCCGACTTGACACCGATGCCGGGCACGCGCAGGAGGGTGCGGTAATCGGCGCGGTTCACCTCGACGGGAAAAAAGCCGAGGTGGCGCAGCGCCCAGCCGGTCTTTGGATCCAGTTCCAGGTCCAGGTTCGGGTTGTCGGCGTCGACGATCTCGTCGGCCCGAAAGTCGTAAAAGCGCAGCAGCCAGTCAGCCTGGTAGAGCCGGTGCTCCCGCAACAGGGGCGGCGCAGGCAATGCCGGCAGGCGCGGATCGCTGCTGACAGGGACATAGGCTGAGTAGTAGACCCGCTTCAGTTGAAACTTGCGGTAAAGGCCCTCGGCGAGGGTAAAGATCTGCCGATCTGATTCAGGGGTCGCCCCGATGATCAGTTGAGTGCTCTGACCTGCCGGGACAAAGGTGGGCGTCCGGCGAAAGTGCCGTCGCTCCTCCCGGTTCTGCGCGATGGCGCCGGTGATCTGCCCCATCGGCCGAAGGATGTTCTCCTTCTTTTTTTGAGGGGCCAGGCGGCGCAAGCCTTCACTGGTGGGCAGTTCGATATTGACGCTCATCCGGTCGACGAGGGAACCGGCTTCGGCGATGAGCCGGCTGTCGGCACCGGGGATGGCCTTTAAGTGGATGTATCCGTTGAAGCGGTATTCCTTGCGCAGCTTGCGAACCGTCCGTACCAGTTGCTCCATCGTATGGTCCGGTCCCTTCTCAATGGCGGAGCTAAGGAAGAGCCCTTCGATGTAGTTGCGGCGGTAGAAGTTGATCGTCAGATCGGCCAATTCATCCGGTGTAAAAGAAGCCCGAGGAACGTCGTTGGAGACGCGGTTAACGCAGAAGGAACAGTCATAGCAGCAGACGTTGGAGAAGAGAACTTTGAGCAGGGAGATGCAGCGGCCATCGTCAGACCAGCTGTGGCAGATGCCAGAAGAAGCGGTGCTGCCGATCGTACCCGCCTTCCTCCCCCGATTGCTGCCGCTGGAGGAACAGGAAACATCGTATTTGGCTGCTGTCGATAAGATCTGCAGTTTTTCACTTAAGTGCATGGCCATCATCGCCCGTCGGAAAGAGTAAATGCTATGAAGCGTTATGTAATATGCTAAATTGTGGATTTTCCTGATATGGAGGAAGCGAAGACTGACGCAGAAAAAAGCGCCGATTCGTACAAGTGTTTCTATCCAATATCATTCTTATCATAACGGATCGGCTTCCCACAGGCAACCAGATCAGGCAACAGGGTTCCTGTTTTCTTTGGCCTTGATTCTACTTCAGCGTCCTTCTCCTGTTTTGCTTCGTCGCCCATTTTCCGGCCCATCTCCTCAGCCGATAAAGGGTCGCTGAAGAGGTGTCCCTGTATCTCGTCACAACCGGCGGCAGTCAGAAAATCGCACTGTTCTCTCGTTCCGACGCCGTCTGCGGCTACATGCAGATCGAGGCTGCGGGCGAGGGCGATCAAGGCCTTGACGCTCTTCCGGGCATCATGGCAGGCGCTCAGATCGATGACCTGGGACGCAGCGATTTTTACTCTGTCAATAGGCAGCTTCTGCAATAGCGTAATGCGGCTGTCGCGCTTTCCGTACTGGTCCATCGTCAGGCTTAGGCCGAGCGATTTCAGATCACCCAGCACTATGGGGGCTAGATCGGCAAAGCGAAGGATGACCTCCTCGCTGATCTCCAGTTCCAGCCAGGCAGGTGGCAGACCGCTCTTTTGCAGCGCCTTTTCCACTGCGGCGAGCAGATTCGGATGTTGAAACTGGCGCGCCGACAGGTTGACGGCCATCCGCACAGGCGGCAAGCCTGCATCCTGCCAAGCCTTGTTGCGAACGCAAGCTTCCTCCAGACACCATTCGCCGATAGGCACGATCAGCCCTGTATCCTCGGCCAAGCGCAGGAACTCCGTCGGCGAGACCAGCCCCAGATCGGGGTGCTGCCAGCGGATCAATGCCTCGACAGCGCACCAGTTTCCCGTGGCCGCTTCCACCTTCGGCTGGTAGTATAAGACGAATTCGCCCTGGTCCAAAGCGCGGCGAAGGCGGGTTTCCATAGCCAGCCGTTCGAAGGCCCAGGCGTTCAACTCGGGCGTATAGAGTTGATAGTGGTTGCGCCCCTGCGCCTTGGCTCGGTACATGGCCGCGTCGGCGTTGTGCATCAATGTCTCCGCCTCTTCACCGTCAGTCGGGCAGACGGCGATGCCGATGCTGGTAGTGATGCAAAAGGACGGTATGCCTTCGAATGACCATGGCTGGCGGAGGGAGGCCAGGATCTTCTGGGCCACCTTGGCGGCGTCTTCTACGCTGCCGATCTGCGGCAGCAGGATCGTAAACTCGTCGCCGCCGAGGCGCGCCACCGTGTCGCTGTCCCGGACAGCCCGACGCAGGCGTCCCGCCACACCTTGCAGCAGCAGGTCTCCCAGCGCGTGGCCATAGGTGTCGTTGATCTGCTTGAACCGATCCAGGTCGAGAAAGAGGACAGCGAGCATGTAACAGTTCCGCGTCGCCTGAGCGATCGCCTGTGTCAGGCGGTCGATGAAGAGCAGTCGGTTGGGCAGATCGGTCAAGGCGTCATGGTAAGCCTGATGCTTGATCCGTTCCTGGTTGCGCTTGTCTTCGGTGATGTCGCTGAAAATGGCGGCATACTGGGTGGTCCGGCCGTGGCTGTCCTTGATGGCGCTGATCGTCAACCAGGCGGCGTACAGTTCCCCGCTCTTGCGGCGGTTCCAGATCTCCCCCTGCCACTGGCCCGTTTCCAGCAAGGCCTTCCACATCTTACGGTAGAATTCACCGTCATGGCGCCCTGATTTTAAGATGCGCGGGCTGTTGCCGATTGCCTCAGATTCACTGTAACCTGTGGATCGGCAAAAAGCCGGGTTTACCGACTCAATGACACCGCCGGCGTCGGTGATCATGATGCCTTCTGTCGTAGTCTCAATGACCTTGGCGGCCAGCAACAGCCTTTCCTCGACTTTTTTCCGATCGCTGATGTCGTGGAAAGCGGTCACGGCCCCGGTGATCCGGTCATTGACACGCAACGGGGTAGAAACGAGCGATACGGGAAAGAGAGCGCCATCCTTGCGGGTAAAGTATTCCTCGTCGCTGCGGTAGGTTTCGCCGGCGCCGATTGTTTTTAGAACGAGGCAGTCTGCCTCGGCGATGGGATCGCCTTCCGGACGACGGTTGTGGATGATGGAATGAATCTTTTTCCCCAGCAGTTCGGGAAGACTCCAGCCCAGGAGCCGCTCCGCTTCCGGGTTCATGAAGGTCAAACGCCCCTCCGCATCGAGGACGATGAGGCCTTCCCCGAGCGCCGAAGCGACGGCGCTGAGTTGTGTTTCTCGGGCTTTCAGCGCCTTTTCCGTGTGCTGCGCCTGCAACAACCGGCGCACCCGCTGCCGAAGCACGGCCCATTGGATCGGTTTGGTGATATAATCGGTTGCCCCTGACTGGTAAGCCTTTTCTACAGAGGCGTCGTCGTCAAGGCCGGTGATCATCAACACGGGAGCGCGACGGTGGCGGGGGA
The DNA here is from genome assembly GCF_000019165.1 of Heliomicrobium modesticaldum Ice1. GTDB lineage: Bacteria > Bacillota > Desulfitobacteriia > Heliobacteriales > Heliobacteriaceae > Heliomicrobium > Heliomicrobium modesticaldum. Next base: position 1,852,069 of record NC_010337.2, on the reverse strand, counting down.
GCGTCTGCAGCTGTGCGCAAAGGGCAAATCCGTCCAACACCGGCATGAGAACATCCATCAAGACGATGTCTGGTTCTGCCTGTTCATAAGCTTCCAAGGCCGCCGCGCCATCCTCGGCTTCTATAACAGCGTAGCCGTCTTTTTCTAGAGCGCGCCGCAGCATGAACCGCATCGCGGGGTCATCGTCGGCGACCAGGATGAGGGGTTTTTTTAAGCACAAATCTGTCATTCTGCGTTCCTTTCCATCACTTCCGAGATAACATTGCGCCCTCATTATTCACATTATCGAGCCACACCTCGGCAGTGTCAAGCAAGCACTGAAAAGGACCCGTTCCGCCGTAAAAAGCAAAAAGCCGGAGCTGTCGCCCCGGCATCCATGTACAATTTGTTTGGACGCTCCCTTAGATGTGTTTGTTCAGCAGTTTGATCAGTTCATCCTTCGGTTTGAAGCCGATGGCCTTATCGACGACCTGACCGCCTTTGAAGACCAGCAAGGTCGGAATGGACATGATGCCATACTCGGCGGCGGTGGCGCGGTTCTCATCGACGTTCAGCTTGCCGACGACAGCCTTGCCGGCCATAGCGTCAGCAACTTCGTCGATGATGGGGGCGATCATCTTGCAGGGTCCGCACCAAGCGGCCCAGAAATCGACGAGCACCGGTTTGCTGGACTGCAGGACCTGAGTGCGGAAATTGTCGTCCGTCAGGGCGACCACGTTTGCGCTAGCCATGGAACTACCATCTCCTTCAGACTATTTTTATTTTACTTGGTGAACTTGGTAAGTACGTCGACGAGTTCCTCCAATGCTTTTTCCTGCTCTCCCGAGAGCGGTACGTTGGAAAGGCACCGGCGGGTGTGATTCATGATGATCAATGTGCCAACCCGGTTGATAGCCGCCCGGGCCGCAGCGACTTGGACGAGTAGGTCAAGGCAGGCTTTGTCTTCAGCGATCATTTTCTGAATGCCCTTGATCTGGCCTTCAATCTTCTTCAATCGCCGAATCAGCGCCTCTTTCGATTGGGTACATTCCAGATCCGCCACCCCCAGTAGATACCCATACCCCGTATCCATATTCATTGTATAAGATTACTTCGCCGCTGTCAAGAGACCGGAGGCCTCTAGGATATCGCGGACGACGACGGAGGCGACGATCAGACCGGCCACGGAAGGGACGAAGGAGATGCTCCCCGGTATCTGGCGCTTCTGCTTACATGATGCGCCGAAGGGCCCCTTAGGATGCGGACAGATGCAGTTGTCGGCGCAGGCCGCCTCTCCTCTGAGGGGACGCGGGGCCTCCGTCGAATAGACCACTTTCAGTTTGTCGACGCCGCGCTTACGCAGTTCCTTGCGCATCACCTTGGCCAGCGGATCCATCGTTGTCTCGTAAATGTCAGCCACTTGGAAGCGGGTCGGATCGAGCTTGTTCCCGGCGCCGAGGGCGCTGACGACAGGGACGCCGACCGCTCTCGCCCTTTCGATGATGGTCAGTTTCCCCTTCACCGTATCGATGGCGTCGACGACATAGTCCAATTCCGGCGTGATGATCTCCTCCCCTGCCTCGACGCCGTAGAAGCGGCGGTAGCAGGTCACTTTTGCCTGCGGATGGATGTCCTTGACCCGCTCGGCCATGACCTCCACCTTGGCCCTGCCGACGGTGGAGTGAAGGGCGTGCAGTTGTCGGTTCACGTTGGTCAGGCAGATCTCATCATGGTCTACCAGCACAAGGCTACCTACGCCGCATCTCGCCAGGGCCTCGACGGTGAAAGAACCGACGCCGCCGACGCCAAAGACGGCCACGCTGGCGCTGGCCAAGCGTTCGATCCCCTCATCGCCGATGAGCAGTTCTGTTCTGGCAAAGGCCTGTTGTTTCACTTCTTGGCCGGCTCTGCTTTCGGTGCTTTGACGGGAAGGTCCAGCTTGATGTGCAACTCTTTCAACTGGCGAGGGGTGACGGCGCTCGGGGCGTCGACCATCATATCAGAGGCGGACTGGGTTTTGGGGAAGGCGATGACGTCGCGGATGGTGTCGCGACCGGTCATCAGCATGATCATGCGGTCAAGGCCGAAGGCGATGCCGCCGTGGGGCGGTGTGCCGTAATCGAAGGCGTCCAGAAGGAAGCCGAACTTCTGATAGGCTTCTTCGGCGGTCAAGCCGAGGATGGCGAACATTTTTTCCTGGATGTCACGGCGGTAGATGCGCAGGGAGCCGCCACCGAGCTCGACGCCGTTGAGGACGAGGTCATAAGCCTTGGCCCGCACCTTGCCCGGTTCTTTGTCAAGCAGGTCCAGGTCTTCGTCTTTGGGCGCGGTGAAAGGGTGGTGGATGGCGTTGTAGCGCTTCTCTTCAGGATCATATTCAACGAGGGGGAAGTCAACGACCCAGGCGAACTCCAGTTTTTCCGAGTCGATCAGGTTGAGACGGCGCGCCAGTTCCTGACGCAGGAAGCCGAGGGAGGCGGCTACGACAGAGGGCTTGTCCGCCACGAAGAGGAGCAGGTCGCCTTTTTCGGCGCCCAGCCGATCCAGGACGGCGTTAAGCTGTTCGTCGGTGAAGAACTTGGCGATGGGCGACTTGGGGCCTTCCTCGGTCATCTGGATGTAAGCGAGGCCCTTGGCGCCGTAGACGGCGACGCCCTTCGTCAGATCATCGATCTCCTTGCGGGAGAAGTGGGCGCAGCCTTTGGCGTTGATGGCCTTCACCTCGCCGCCGCCCTTGACGACGCTGGCGAAGACCTTGAACTCCACGTCTTTGACCGTTTCCGTCAGATCGATCAGTTCGAGACCGAAACGCAGGTCTGGCTTGTCGGAGCCGAAGCGGCCCATCGCCTCGGCGTAGGGGATGCGGCGGAAGGGCGTGGAGATCTCTTTGCCCAGGGCCTCTTTGAAGATATGGGCGACCATCTCTTCCATGAGCGTCAGCAGGTCGTCCATCTGGGTGAAGGACATCTCAATGTCGAGTTGAGTGAACTCAGGCTGGCGGTCCGCCCGCAGGTCTTCATCGCGGAAGCAGCGGACGATCTGGAAGTAGCGCTCCATGCCGGCTACCATGAGGATCTGCTTGTAGAGTTGAGGCGATTGGGGCAAGACGAAAAACTCGCCGGGATGGATGCGGCTCGGCACCATAAACTCGCGAGCGCCCTCCGGCGTCGATTTGGTCAGCATGGGCGTCTCGATCTCCAAAAAGCCGTTGCGGTCGAGGAAGTCGCGCATGGCTTTGGCCGTCTTGTGGCGGATGATCAGGTTGCGCTGCATCTCCGGGCGGCGCAGGTCCAGATAGCGATACTTGAGGCGCACCGTCTCGTCGACGTCCACCCCGTCTTCGATGTAAAAGGGCGGTGTCTTGGCGCTGTTTAAGACCCAGAGCTGGCGGGCATAGACATCGATCTGACCGCTGGGCAGGTTGGCGTTGACGGTGCCCTCAGGACGGGGGCGCACGTCGCCCGTGACGGCGAGGACGTACTCGTTGCGAACGTCCTCGGCTTTGGTAAAGGCCTCTTTCCCTACTTCGGGGCTGAAGACGACCTGAACGAGGCCGGAGCGGTCCCGCAGGTCGACAAAGATGAGTCCGCCGTGGTCGCGGCGGCGCTGAACCCAGCCCATGAGGGTCACCGTTTGGCCGGCGTGGTCGATGCGCAGGTCGCCACCCCGGTGGGATCGTTTCAGGCCTGTGAACATATCGATCATCATCTGGTGAATCGTCCTTTCATCTATGTAGCGCAAGGGAGCAATCCGCCGCGCCTATTCTCTCCAAAAATTATATCCATGATCGTAACGCAATCCTAACTCACAAAGAAGCCTTGATCGCAATGAAATTCATGATCGCAATGATCACTAGTTTTCCCGGTTTGCGAAGAGGTTATCTAGGTACTCCGCCGCCTCACCGAGAGGAATCTGCTGCTGCTCCCCTGTCGCCATCGTGCGCAGGGTCAGTTTCCCCTCTTTCAGTTCCCCTTCGCCGACGATGACGACATAGGGAACGCGGAAGCGGTCGGCTGTTTTCATTTGAGCTTTCAGGGAGCGTTCCAGGTAGTCCATCTCCACCGCTACACCGCGCTGGCGCAGCTTCTGGGCGAGGCCGAAGGCAACCGGTTGGGTGCCTTCACCGGCCAGGGCGATGAAGAGGTCTCGCTGTTCGCGGCTGTCGGCGTCGAGCAGCCCCTGATTTTTCATGGTCAACAACACCCGCTCCAGGCCGAGACCGAAGCCGATGCCCGGCACAGGCGGACCGCCGAGGGCCTCGACGAGGTGGTCGTAGCGGCCGCCGCCGCCGATGGAGGATTGGGCGCCGATGTCCCTCGAGACGATCTCGAAGGCCGTCTTCGTGTAGTAGTCGAGGCCGCGGACAAGGCGGTCGTCGAGGCTGTAGGCGACGCCGGCGGCGTCGAGGAGTTCTTTTACGTCAGCGAAGTGGTTGGCACAGTCGTCACAGAGGTGGTTCACCGTCGTCGGCGCGCCCTGGGAAAGCTCCTGGCAGCGCTGGTTCTTACAGTCCAATACCCGCAAGGGGTTGCGGTCCATCCGTTTTTTGCAGTCCTCGCAGAGCTCGCCGCCTTTCGGACGCAAAAACTGGTGCAACGCCTCGCGGTAGGCCGGGCGGCAGGCCGGGCAGCCGATGGAGTTTAGGAGCAGTTCCAGGTTCTTAAGGCCCAGCCGGCTGTAAAAGTCCATGGCCATAGCGATGACCTCGGCGTCGACGCGAGGGCCGGAAGCGCCGAAGACCTCGATGCCAAACTGGTGAAACTGGCGCAGACGCACCGTCTGGGGACGGCCGAAGCGGAACATGGGACCTGTATAGTAGAGCTTCACCGGCAAAGAGCCGGCGTAGAGCTTATGTTCGAGGAGGGCGCGCACAGTCGGGGCGGTGCCCTCGGGGCGCAGCGTCAGATCGCGGCCGCCGCGATCCTGAAAGTCGTAGGTTTCCTTCTGGACGATGTCTGTCGTATCCCCCACGCCGCGGTGGAAGACCTCGCTGTGCTCAAAGATGGGGGTGCGGATCTCTTCATAGCCGTATTCGCGGCAGAGGCGCCGGATCGTGTCCTCCAGGGTCTGCCAGTGCCGCGACTGACCAGGCAGGATGTCCTTAGTGCCGCGCGGAGCGCTGATCAGCATTAGGTTCCCTCCAGTTTTTTCAGTTTGCGCCCGATGATTCCGTCAAGGCGCTCCACGTAGTTCATGGGATCCTTCGGGTTGTGCCAGGTGTCGAGAATCTCGCCGTCTTCGGCGCAGACGATCTTTGTCGCGGCGCCGGCGCCGATCCCCCAGATGGTCTGGCGTTCCTCCATAACATGAATGTTATAGATGCACTCCCGTCCCGGCACTGTGTAGCCCACATTCTCCTGATTGGCCAGGATGCGCTTCTGCCGGTACAGGTAGTAAGGGACGAGCCCCAAGTCGCGCGCGCCGGAGCGGGTGACAGCCAGCATGGCCTCCACCTCGTCCGCTGCGGGCAGGCTCCACTGTTCCCTCTCCGCCATCAGCCGCGAAGCCCGCTTGATGGCCATCGTGTGAACGGTCAGGTTTTCGGGGCAAAGCGGCGCGATCCGGTCGAGGGTGGCGCGGACAGAATCGGCGTTCTCACCGGGCAAGCCGATGATCATGTCCATGTTGATAATCGGAAAGCCGATGGCGCGGGCCAGCTCGACCGCTTCTACCACATCGTCGGGCCGGTGGCAACGGCCGATCCGTTTAAGCGTAGCGGCGTTCATCGACTGGGGGTTGATGCTCAACCGGTTGACGCCGCCGACAAAGGCGCGCTGTAGTTTGTCACGGTCCAGCGTGTCCGGTCGACCGCCTTCCAAGGTGAATTCTACCGTCTCCGGGCCGCGCAGATGCCTATTGACCCAACAGAACAGTCGCTCCAGTTGTTCCGACGACAACGCTGTCGGCGTGCCGCCGCCGATATAAATATGCTGCACCTGTTGTCCTGCCTGGCAGAGCGCCGATCCGACCGCCTCGATCTCCTTCCGCAACGAATCAAGAAAGGGCTCCAGCCAGCCTTTGAATTTCTTGACGTCATAGCCGGGGAAGGAGCAATAGAGGCACCGGGTGGGGCAAAAGGGGATGCCGATATAAACGCCGACCTTGCGGCGAGCGTCGGGACTAGAATAGAAGAAGGGGCGCTGCCGGAGGGCGATCTCCAGGAGCAGATCCGCCTTTTCTGGTAGGAGGGCGTAATCGCGAAGCAGTTCCGCTCGGATGGATCTCAGGTCTTTCCCCTGATCGAGGCGGCGATGGACGATCTTTGCCGGGCGCACACCGGTCAGGATCCCCCAGGTGTTGGGTCGTGCGCCGCTGTAGTCCTCTAATGCCCGCAGGAGGGCGAGCTTTGCGGCACGGCGGCGGGCGTTCTCCCTCTCTCGACGGTGGTCGTCGTAAGCAGTATCGCTATCGCCACCCTCCTTCTCGCCATCGGGGGACAACAAGGCCTGCCCTAGCCCTACCCTGCCGGCATGGCAGAACCGAGCCGCGAGCATCGGCAGTCCTTCGTCTTTGGCTTTCTCGCAAAAGCAAACCTCTGCTGTTCCTGCTGCAGCAGCAACGCAGCCGCCTTCCGTCGAAAAGTCGTCATCCTCGACAAACTGGGCATCGGGGAAATAAATCCAGAGGATTTCTTGCAGGGTGACCCCATACCCCGGGGGCATCCCCCGCAAGCAGACATCCATGGGATAACCTCCAAGCCATCAGCGATCAATGGCAGATATTTATTCAGTCAAAAAGGGATTGTTCACCCGCTCGAAGCCGATGGTGCTCTCCGGTCCGTGACCGGGATAGACGACCGTGTCGTCCGGCAGCGCAAGCAGTTTTTCCCGGATGGAGTGCAGGATTTGGTTGTAGGAGCCGCCAGGAAGGTCGGTGCGACCGATCGACCCGTGAAAGAGGGTATCTCCTGTAAAGACGACGCCCTGTCCCCTCAGGCAGATGCCTCCGACTGTATGACCAGGCGTGTGGAGGACTTCCAGCCGAACGGTGCGTCCGATGGTGAGCACATCGCCGTCCTTGAGCAACCGGTCTGCCGGCGGGCTGGTGATGGACGCGCCGATATAGAGGGAGAGATTTTTGCCAGGAGAGATGATGGACGCCGCCTCCGCTTCATGGCAGAGGATCGTCGCGCCGGTCGCTTTTTTGATGTCGCCGTTGGCGGCGATGTGGTCGCTGTGGCCATGGGTGTTGATGATGGCCACGATCTTGGCTTTTGCTTCCTCAGCGCGGCGCAGGAGCATCTCTCCGTCGCCGCCGGGATCGATGAGGGCCGCCTCGCCCGTCTCGGGGCACTGGACGAGGTAGCAGTTGGCGGCAAGCATGCCTGCTTCCCAACGACGGATGTTCATGATTCGCCTCCTCTTCCTTCTACCATCAGCGTAACGGGGCCGTCGTTGATGATCTCGACGACCATGTGGGCCTGGAACTGTCCTGTGGCCACGGTGAGGCCGAATTTTCGTAATTCCGCTACGACCGCTTCGACAAGGCGGCGCGCCTCATCGGGCGGCGCCGCCTGGGTAAAGCTGGGCCGGCGACCTTTGCGGCAATCGCCGTAAAGGGTGAACTGGCTGACGACGAGAACCTCGCCGCCCACATCGGAGACAGAGCGGTTCATCTTGCCCTGTTCATCTTCAAAGATGCGCAGGTGGGCGATCTTTTCCGCCACGTAGCGGGCATCGGCTTCCCCGTCGCCCTGACCGGCGCCGACAAGGACGACGAGGCCTGGCCCGATGGCACCGACTTCACTGCCTTCGACGGTCACCCGCCCGCGCAACACCCGCTGGATCAACGCGCGCAATCAGACATCCTCCTATCCAGCAAAGGCCGTTCTGGGGGTCTATCGGAACCCTCTATACGAGCCGCTGCGAATCAAGCAAATATCCTAACCCAAGAGGGATTCGCCGTCTCTCTCCGCTTTGGTGTTGGGCGTGAGGCGGCGAACTTCGAGGACATCGCGCACCCTGGAGACCTTGTCCATCAAGAATTTCAGGTGTCCGAGATCGCGGATCTCAACGACCATGTTGATCTGGGCCATCTTATTCTTTGTGGCCCGCGAGTAGATGGAGTTGATCGATGTCTTCGTGTCCGCCACTGACAGCATCACATCGGTCGTCAGCCGCTCGCGGTCCATGGCGATGACCTCTATCTCCACCTGGTAGGTGGCTTGGGAGGTGGCGTCCCAAGCCACCTCGACGATCCGTTCCCGCTCCTCTTCGGACATGTTGACCACATTGGTGCAGTCGACGCGGTGGATGGAGACGCCGCGCCCCTTGGTGATATAGCCGATGATCTCGTCGCCCGGCAAGGGGTTGCAGCAACGGGAGAAGCGGATCAGCACGTTATCCACGCCGCGTACCCGCACGCCCTGAGAGGGCTTGCCGAAACCGGAGAAAGGTTTCACCTCCGGTGGCGGCGCCTGATCCTCTTCCAGGCGTTTTTCTTTTTTCAACTCTTCTTTCAGGCGCAGGATGATCTGGTTGACCGTCAAGACGCCGTCGCCGATGGCGAAGTAGAGATCATCCGCAGTCTGATAATTGAAACGCTTGCTGATGTCCAGCATCCGCTCGGTCTTCAAGACATCAGCCGGATCAAGCTTGAGTCTTTTCAGTTCCGCTTCCAGCGCTTCCTTGCCCCGCTCGACAAACTCTTCCCGCTTCTCCTTCTTAAACCACTGGCGGATGCGGTTGCGGGCGTTCGAGGTCTTGACGACATTCAGCCAGTCCCGCGAGTGGCCTGCCGTCGTTTTCGTCAATATTTCAATGATTTCCCCGTTGTTCAGTCGATAATCGAGGGGGACGATGCGCCCGTTCACCTTGGCGCCCATGCAGCGGTGGCCCACATTGGAGTGAATTCGATAGGCAAAGTCGATGGGCGTCGACCCGGCCGGCAATTCGATCACATCCCCTTTCGGGGTGAAGACAAAGACGGCGTCAGAGAAAAACTCGATCTTCAAGGTCTCCATGAAGGTCTGCGTATCTTTCTGATCGGACTGCCATTCGAGCAGTTGGCGCAGCCAGGCCAGCTTCTCCTCGAAGCTGCGTCCCTGCGTCTTCCCGCCTTCTTTGTACTTCCAATGGGCGGCAATGCCGTATTCGGCCGTCCGGTGCATCTCCGCGGTGCGGATCTGCACCTCGAAGGGCTCGCCAAGGGGACCGACGAGGGTGGTGTGTAGCGACTGGTACATGTTCGTCTTTGGCGTAGCGATGTAATCCTTGAAGCGCATGGGGATCGGCTTCCAGATGGTATGGATGATCCCCAGGGCGCCGTAGCAATCCTTCACCGAATCGACGAGGACGCGGACAGCGATCAGATCGTAGATCTCGGAGAGATCCTTCTTCTGAGAGGTCATCTTGCGATAGATGGAATAGAAATGCTTCGGCCGCCCTGAGATCTCCGCCTTAATGCCGACGGCCGCCAGCTTTTCTCGCAAGATGGCGATGATCTCGTTGATGCGCTCCTCTCGCTCAGCCCGCTTGGTGGCGATGCGCGTCACCAAGTCATAGTAGGTCTCAGGTTCCAAGTAGCGGAGGGCCAGGTCTTCCAATTCCCACTTGATGCGTGAAATCCCGAGCCGGTTGGCCAGCGGAGCGAAAAGCTCGATCGTCTCAATAGCGATCTCCCGCTGTTTTTCCGGCGTCTGATGCTTCAGGGTGCGCATGTTGTGCAAACGGTCGGCCAGCTTGATCAGGATGACGCGGATGTCCTTGGCCATAGCCAGGAACATCTTGCGCAGGCTCTCGACCTGCTGCTCCTGTTTGGAGTGAAATTCCAGGCGGCTCAATTTGGTCACACCGTCGACCATGAGGGCCACTTCAGGGCCGAAATCCTTTTCCAACTGCTCCTGGGTGATCGCTGTATCCTCCACCACGTCATGGAGCAGACCAGCGGCGATCGTCGCTACGTCCAGTTCCAAGTCGGCCAGGATATAGGCAACGGCCATGGGATGGTAGATGTAGGGTTCCCCGGACTTGCGCAGTTGGCCGGTGTGGGCTGCATCGGCATATTCAAAGGCCCGGCGGACGAATTCAAGATCGGCTGGGTTTTGCGTATAACTCTGGACTCGCTTTAACAACTGTCCCAAGGTTACCTGCATCTGCTCACCTCCCGAGAAGGCCTTACGGCAAGTCGTATATTGCTTCGGAAAACCTAAAAAAGGGCAAAGGCATTACTATCTTCTCTTCGCGACTCGGAAATCCTCCAAAGGGATCGAAATCCTCAACGATTGCGAAAGGCTGCCTACATTGTCCCAGATTTTGCTATACACTATTCTCATCCATGAAAATCGCTCTCCTCCGGCACAGAATATAGCAGAAAACCCCCGGGATTCCGGGGGGCGGTTCATTGTCTCCCTTCTTTGTGACCGAACTGACACTCGCCACAACGTTCATCACAGGGTTCCTGGTGGACGAGGACGGTGCTCTTGGGGAAGATCTCCTGGATCTCCGCTTCCACCCGATCGGAGATCTCGTGGGTCTCCTGAATCGATGTCCGTTTGCAAAAGACCATATGCATGTCGATGTGGCGCTCAGCGCCGGAACGGCGTGTGCGAATGGCATGAACGTTGACATACTTCTCCGCATGGCGCTGAATCCGCTCCTGAATCTGACTCTCTTCCTCTTCGGGAAGCCGCTGGTCCAAGAGTGGCATAAAAGCCTCTTGCAGCAGGTCCCAGGAGGCTTTGACGATCAGAAGCGCCACCCCGATGGCCACCAGCGGGTCGAGGATCCACCAACCGGTCAGCTTGAGCAGGATGAGGCCGACCAGGACACCCAGCGAGGTGTATACATCGGTGCGGAGGTGCAGCGCGTCTGCTTCCAGGGCGACCGAGTCGGTCTTGCGTGCTACCGCCATCAGCCGCGATGACACATAGAAATTGACGCCGGCTGAGATGGCCATGATCAGCACACCCCAACCCGCCTCAGGCGCCATTCCCCCATGGCTGAGCTTCTCAACCGCCTCGTAGATGATCCAAATGGCTGCCAGGAAGATCAACAGCGCTTCGATGGTCCCCGCCACGTTTTCGATCTTGCCGTGTCCGAACTGGTGGCTGTCGTCGGCGGGACGACTCGCTTCCCGGACGCTGAAAAAAGCGATCAGCGCCGCCACTAGATCAAGCCCCGAGTGAATCCCTTCAGAGATGACGCTGACAGAACCGATCAGCCAACCGACGGCTAGCTTGCCGATGACCAGCAATAAATTGGAAAAGACCGATAACTTCGCTACCCGCAGCCGTTCATCCACGATCCCTTTCCCCTTTTTGTCCAAGCCTTTTCTTATCCAAGCCTTTCAAAGATCGGAAGCCAAAAACACTCCCGCCACCTATTGTAGCACAGTTTGCGCAAGCAGAAAGCACCCCAGTTGCCTGGAGTGCTTTCCAGAACCTTTTCTTGACTTGCAGTCTATGGCGATTCGCAGTGATTTCTCGCTTTTCCATCGCTTCTAGGATGTATCGCTGATGACAGGCGAAGAGCGATGGCCGAAGCTGCGCTTACGCCGCTTTCGCTTTCGCCCGCCGCTGCGCCCGTTCCCACTGCTTCAGATCATACCAGACAGGGCTGGCGTTGAAGATGGACGAATAGGCGCCAGCGATAACCCCGAGCAACATGGCCAGGGTGAAGACCTTGGTCGTATTGCCGCCCCAGAAGAGCAGGGCTACGAGCACGAAGATAACGGTGAGAACCGTGTTGATGGAACGGGTCAACGTTTCTTTTACAGAACGGTTGACAAGGGCGTCCAGGTTCTCGTCTTTTTTCTTCTTGCGCAGGTTCTCCCGGATGCGGTCAAAGATGACGATGGTGTCATTGATGGAATAACCGAAGACGGTGAGGATAGCGGCCACAAAGGAACTGTCTACCTCGATTTGGAAGATGGAGAAGAGACCTGTCACCACCAGAATGTCATGGAGCAGTGCGATGATGGCGGCGACAGCGAATTTAAATTCAAAGCGGAAAGAGATATAGGCGACCATGCCGATGATGGCGAGCAACAAGGCCAGCAAGGCGTTGCGGGTCAGTTCTTTGCCGACGACCGGGCCGACGTTCTCATCCCGTTCGACCGTCAGGTCGCCTAGTTGGGTTTTCATCGCGCCAACCAGTTCGTTGCGCTGGCTTTGTTCCAGCGTATGGGTCCGGACGATGACGCTGTTCCCTTCCGCCAACTGGATCGTGGAGGAACCAACATTGGCCTTGTCCAGAACGTCGCGGACATTTTCGACAGTGACGGCTCTTTCAAATTTCAGCTGTAGCATGGAACCGCCGGTAAAGTCGATGCCGAGGTTTAACCCTTGAAGCAGCAGGGAGATCAACCCAGGGATCAGGATCAGCAAGGATAGGGCATACCAGATTTTGCGGCGACCGATGATTTCCATGTCCGGGTCTCCCTCCGATCAGGCTCCGTAGAGTTTTTTGTTGTTAAAGAGGCCGCTTCCGCCAGCCGAACGCAGCATCATCCGGGTGAAGCTGAGCGCCGTAAACATGCTGGTGAGGATACCGATGCCCAAGGTGACGGCAAAGCCGCGAATGGGACCGGTGCCCAGGTAATAAAGGATGACAATGGAGATCAGGGTGGTCACATTGGAGTCGAGAATGGTGGTGAAGGCGCGCTGGAAGCCGTCTTCAATGGCCGTGCGCAAGGTTTTTCCGGCTCGAAGCTCCTCTTTCAGCCGCTCGTAAATAATGACGTTGGCATCGACGGCCACGCCGAGAGACAAGAGAAAACCGGCGATGCCCGGCAATGTCCAGGTGGCTTTCAGCAAGGTCAGGATGCCCACGACGATGACCGAGTAGAGAATCAGAGACACGATGGCCACAAAGCCGGGAACGCGGTAATAAAGGAACATAAAAGCGAAGATGAGGCCGACGCCGATCATGGCTGCCGCCTTGCTTTTCTCTAGGCTTTCCGCGCCGAGGGTAGGACCGACGGTGCGTTTTTCCACCATCTCCATCTTGACGGGCAGGGCTCCCGAATTCAGGAGCATGGCGATGCGGCGGGCGTCTTCCAGCGAGCCGTAGCCGGTGATGCGGGCTTGTCCGCCGGTGATGGCTTCAGAAACGGTGGGATTTTGCAACAGGTCTTCGTCAAGATAGATGCCGATCTGTTTGCCTACGTTGGCTCGGGTGACATCAGCGAACTTCTTGGCGCCTTCGCTGTTGAGGGTCAGATGGACAATGGCCATGTTGCTTCCCGGTTCCAAGGCCTCTTTCGCTTCTTTGAGATCCTTGCCCTCGATGACTGTTTGGCCATCGGCTGTCCGGAAGGTCAACAGGGCCGTTTTGCCGATCAGGTCGACGGCTTTATCGGGATCCTGGATCCCGGCGAGTTCAATGATCAGGCGATTGGTGCCTTCCAACTGGATCAACGGTTCGGCGACGCCCAAGCCGTTGATCCGTTGCTCCATGATCGCATGAACCTGCTGCATCTCTTCCTGGGTTACCTTGCGGTCCGGCGTCTCTACCGCTTGAAGGACCACATGCAGACCGCCTTGCAGGTCCAACCCGAGCTTTGTGTTCTGCACAATCGGATTGTAACTGAGCGCGGCAGCGATGGCCACGACCGAAATCAGGGCCACCAGTTGGAGCAGTTTGCGTGCATTCATTTTTGCCCGCTGCCTCCTTGCAAAGGTTTGCTTTTTTTCTACGGATGATTGCCAGGAAATACGAAACAATTCGAATTATACTCCCAAATCTCAAAGAATGTCAAACGAAAGCGCCAGGTTTACAAAAATAAACTAGAGCATCTTTGCGTCATTGATGACCAGGTGAAAGCGACAATCTAAAAAAGCCGCCGCCCGCCGGCACATCACCATCCGCGGCAAAAAAATCTCAAAATAGTCGAGGACAGGGCTGATGTCAGGGTCTGTCGTCAAGGTCAAGGAGATGTCTGCCCCCTCCAGGACGAGTTTCGAATCCCGGACGGCGTAGTTGACGCGATCGTGGATATCAAAGGCGACGCGCTCCTTATTCCGGACTCGGCGGTAGTGGACGTCGCTCTTGTCGGCTAAGATGAGGGCTGCACCTGCGACGTTCATCACCTGTCCCACCGTTTCGTCATGGTTGCCGATGGCGGCCATCACTTCCGCGATCTCCCGAAAGTCCATCTTCATGTCCCGCAGGATGCTGCGGGCCAGCAAGGCGCCGATCTGGGCGTGGCTATCTCGGCTGACGGCGTTGCCGATGTCGTGCATGTAACCGGCGATGGCGGCCAATTCGGCAATACGTTCCGGATAGTTCAGGTGAGAAAGGATCGCTTCCGCCTGGGCGCTCACATGAGCAGAGTGTCGCAACCCATGTTCGGTAAAGCCGAGCACGGCGAGGCGCTCATCGCCTTTTTCGATGTAAGCCCTGACTTCAGGATTTTCGCGAATCTCCTGGATGCTCACTGTCATGAATATCTCCCTCTTGCCTTCGCCTTCCTCTTGGGGTAAAGACGGAAAATAAGCCGCTGAGTAGTCTGCTCAGCGGCCGGGAAGAAAATCCGGAAAATCAAGTTCCAACTGGCGATTGGTGCGCATGTATTCGACAATCAGCCGATCGAGTTCGCAGGATTTTCGATAGACAACACCACTCGTCAGGTTGCGGCTATCGAATCTTCGGGCCAATCGTTCCAATTCCTTGCGCTTACGCTGAATTCGGCGCAAAAGCACCGAAGAGTCCATGTTTCCCCCTCCCTTCGACAGTTCGCAACTGCAACCAGTCACATAATAACGGATTCCCATCCTGCATACCCATATTCGACCAATTTTATAGAAATCCTGTTATTCATGTAGGCTTCTTGCAGTAATTTGTCAAAGGAGAGGGCTCCTTTCAGTTATTGTCCACAACCCGCAGAATGGCTGTCTTGGCGAAATCGACCTGAACACCTTCAGCGATCTTCACGGTGACCGTATCTTCGCCCACTTCTGTGATGACGCCGTAGATGCCGGCTGCAGTCAAGACCCTCTCATGCACCCTCAGCTTGTCGAGCATTTCCTTGTGTTCCTTTTGCGCCTTCTTCTGGGGACGAATGAAGAGGTAGTAGAAGAGGCCGAACATGGCTGCCAGGTAAACCAGCAGGAGCGACGAATCCATCACGGCGGAAATCCCTCCTTCCCAGAATGGTTCTTACATGACCTGCTCGGTTTTGACGCCTTTTGTTTGGTATTGACGTCTTCTTGTTCGCGACTTACTATCCCCGTTCCTCCCCGTATTTGTCAAAGAAGGCTTTTTTGGCTTCGTAAAAACGGTCCTCCAGGATGGACTGACGGATGTTCCGCATCAGGTTGAGGAGCATGTGCAGGTTGTGAATGGTCAGCAGGCGGTAGGCGAGGATCTCTTCCGCCTTGTAAAGGTGACGCAGGTAGGCGCGGCTGTAATGGCGGCAGGTGTAGCAACTGCACTCAGGGTCGAGGCGCTCAAAGTCACGGGCATGTTCGGCGTTGCGGATGACCACCTTGCCATGGGATGTAAAGGCGAGCCCATTGCGGGCCACCCGAGTCGGCAGCACACAGTCGAACATATCGACGCCCCGCTCAACGCCTTCCCAGAGGCAGTCGGGACTGCCGACGCCCATCAGGTAGCGGGCTTTGTTCTTCGGAAGCTCAGGGACCGTGGCGTCCAGCATCTCGTACATAAGGGGCTTCGGCTCGCCGACACTCAAGCCGCCGATGCCGTAGCCGGGGAAGTCCAGTTCAACCAGGCGGGCGGCGCTTTCCTTGCGCAGGTCGGCGTACATGCCGCCCTGCGTGATGGCGAAGAGCGCCTGATCCTTCCTAGTATGGGCGGCGCGGCAGCGTTTCGCCCAACGGATCGTCATCTCCAGTGATTTTTGGGCGTACTCCCGCTCAGCCGGATAGGGCGGGCACTCATCGAAGGCCATGATGATGTCAGCGCCCAGGTCCATCTGGATCTGGATCGACTTTTCGGGGGTAAAGAAGTGTTCCGAGCCGTCGATGTGGCTCTTGAAACGGACGCCTTCCTCGGTGATCTTGCGAAGCGGCCCGAGGCTGAAGACCTGGAATCCCCCCGAGTCAGTGAGGATGCCGTGAGACCAATTCATGAATTTGTGCAGACCGCCGGCCTCGCGAACCAGGTCGGAGCCGGGACGCAGGTAGAGGTGATAGGTGTTCGACAAAATGATGCCGGCGCCCAGTTCGCGCACCTCTTCCGGCGTCATCGTCTTGACGGTCGCTTGGGTGCCGACAGGCATGAAAATGGGTGTTTCAAAGGAACCGTGGGGGGTATGTAGGATCCCCGCCCGGGCGCTTGTGCGGGTGCATTCTTTGATCAGTTCGTAGCGGACTGCGGCGGTCAAGTGCATCCTCCTTGGCGGCTCCGGCGCGTTATGCCCTAGGAGCCCTTTCATAGTACTCTGTTTTTGTTTTTGCAACAGTTGTGCTTCCCGGCTTTTCTTAGATGATCAACATGGCATCTCCAAAACTGAAAAAACGGTACCCCTTCTCCAGCGCCTCTCGGTAGGCGGCGAGTACCTGTTCGCGGCCGGCGAAGGCGGAGACGAGCATGAGCAGGGTGGAACGGGGCAGGTGGAAGTTGGTGATCAAGCCGTCGATGCACTGGAACGTATAGCCGGGGTAGATGAAGATGTCTGTCCAGCCAGATCCGGCGGCGACGGTTCCGTTGTGGAGGCCGGCGGCGGTTTCAAGGGTGCGGGCGACGGTGGTGCCGACGGCGATAACGCGGCGACCTTCCTGCTTGGCTTTAGCGATAGCTCTAGCGGCCTCTGGATCAACCTGGAAGAACTCGGAGTGCATCTTATGCTCCTCGATCCGATCCACTTGCACCGGCCGGAAGGTGCCGAGCCCCACATGCAGCAACACTGAGGTGATTTCAATTCCCCGCTTTTTCAGATCCTCCAGCAATTGCGGGGTGAAGTGGAGCCCTGCCGTGGGGGCCGCTGCAGAGCCCCGTTCCTGACTGTACACGGTCTGGTAGCGCTCCGCCTCTTGCCGAGGCAAGGCGGTTTCAATGTAGGGCGGCAGCGGCATCTGGCCGATCTCATCGATGAGGGTATCGAAGTCCCCACTGTAATGAAAGCGGACAACTCGTCCGCCGAAATCAGTCGTCTCTACGATCTCCGCAGCCAAGCGACCTTCTCCAAGATCGACAAAAACCCCCGGCTTCAGCCGCCGCCCCGGTCGTACAAGCACCTCCCAGCGATCATCGCCCATGGGCGTCAGTAAGACGATCTCGACGGTCACGTCGCTGTCGCGTTTTTTTCCGAACAGGCGCGCCGGAATCACCCGGGTGCGATTGACCACCAACAGGTCGCCAGGGTGCAGGATATGAACGAGATCTCGAAAGATCCGGTGGTCGACGGCGCCGGTCCGCCGTTCGAGGACCATCAAGCGAGAGGCGTCCCTCGGCTCTACCGGCGTTTGGGCGATCGCTTCCTTGGGCAATTCATAATCATAAAGCGCGACTTCCATCATTTCCCCCAGTTGTTTGTGATCTGCAGCCGTCCGTCGCGGCGATCAGCGTTGTAATAATGCTCGATGATTTCCGTGTAGCTTTTGCCGTTGCGGGCCAGCCCCATGGCGCCCCACTGGCTCATGCCCACGCCATGACCGTAGCCGTAACCGTCGATGACAATGATCCCTGCAGCCGTCGTCGACGGCGCTTTGGGCGCCGGACCGACTCCGTCGGAGGTGATGACATAAGGGTCACTGCTCACCGCCGCTACTCCCGATGAGGTGATCGCATAGGTCCCGCCTGCGGGGAGAGCGTTCTTTTTTATACCATCGGCACCATAGCCCAAGGCTACATAGTTGCCGCTGCCATCGGCGAGGGTAAACTTGGTGGACGGCGTATCCAACAGTTGGCGAACTTTGGTCCGGTCGATCGACACGGTTCCGCGGGATCCTACGACTTCCAGGCGGGTCACACGGCCGGAGCGGCTTGTCTCAACGATGCGCAAGCGCTGAAGCTCTCCCAGATCCTTACCGGTCAGGGATTGAGTCTTCCGGGCAATCTCATCCGGCGTAAGTTGTTTCCGCCAGTGATAGGCGAGCGCCGCTGTTCCGCCCCACTCTTCAGCATACCTGTCTTCCGGAGCAGGGACGCCGCGCAGATAAGGCACGTCGCTGTTCCAGACCAAGCGGGCGTCTTCCGTATAGCCTCCGCTGTTGGAGTGAAAGACGGCTTCAATGATGGCGCCGTCGTAAGTGATCACCTGTCCGCGCGTGTCATCAACAGCCTTGAGGACGCGTGCCTGTTCCCCATCGACACCCTTATACACCTGGCTCCCCAAGTCGGCGCGCAGGTCGTAATAGTCGCCGATCTGCCTTCGACGCTCCCGCTGCTGCAAGGCGTAGGTGCGTGAGACGACAGCCTGGGCCTTCATCGCCTCTTCCGGGGCGTTCATTCCGATCTCCTGTCCGACTACGCCGTAGAGATAAGATTCTACATCGATGACATTGATCAGCGCCATGCCGTTGGCGCCTTGGGAGCGGAGGTGATAGAGGCGCAAACTACCCCGGTATTTTTTACCGTTCACTTCAATCTTATTCTCACCGGCGCCCTTGGCTTGAAGCAACAAGGGACCACCATAAGCCTTGGCCAGCGATCGGCCGTTTTTATCCAGCTGGATGGTCGATCCGGCAGCGAAAGCGCGCCATCCATCGGAGGGAGAGACGGTCTCTACCGGGGTCTGCAAGTCCTCATCATACCACTGATATGTACCGGACAACACTCGGATATCGACGGAAGATCGCTGATCGAGCAGCACGCGGAGTTCGAACCTGTCCTCCCTGTCGGCTGCGACGGCGGGACCTAGGCCGGTTGACAAAGAGAAAATGGAAAAGAGGGCCAGAAATATCGCCCATGCTGTTCTTTTGTTGCCGCTCATTCGTCACTGGTCTCCTTTCGGTAGAATCACCTTCCTTTGTTTTTCGACAAACTGGGGGCACTTTCCTGTCCGCCTGCTATTTTCGTCAAAAAAGAAAGAACTGCGTCGATCAGCAGTTCTTTTGACAGGATCATTCGCTATTTCATTTCGCCTGGTTGCGCAAGCTTGGATTCGGTGTCAGAAGGGGGAGCGCCAGGCTCGGGCGCAGCAGGGTTGACAGTAAATAAGGTGCTCGCAGAGGTAGAATTGTCACAAGGGGGAGCGCTAGGCTCGGGCGCAACAGGGCTGGGCGAAGGGGCATCATCCCGTTCGGTCGAGGGTTCAGCCGGGGGGATTGTCGGTGGGGGCGGTGGCGTTTCCGTCGGGGGTTCAATCGCCGGCGCACTCGAAGGCGCAGTCTCTTTGGGCATCTTCGCTCCGTCGGCAATGGGGTCCGAGCCCGGCAACGCCGGCTCCGGCGGCGCGTTCACGCGGACATCGGTCGTTGCACTCTCGGCCGCTTCCTGAAGGGCTGCCTTGAGACGTTCCTGATGCCTCACCTCTTTGCCTGCCAGGTCCTGCTCGACGGCAGCGCCTTGCAGGACATCCAGGGGATCCCCACCGGCAGCAGCAATGACATTGGCGATGGACGCCTTTTTCAGATCAGCTGCTTGCACATTCAGCCCGCGATCGAGGGCTTCCAAAAAAATGGCGTACTTGCCGACAGACAGACCGATTTGCCTCGCCTTTTCCCTGGCATCGGCAGTCGCCCGGACGACCTGAACCCGCCTGGCTGATGACGTGTTCTGCGGCAACAGGCGCAGCGTTGAATCGCGTAACCGAGATTCCAAGCTGCCCTTCCCTTCAACAGGTCGTTCCTCCCCGGCGACGGCGATGACGACAACGTTATCGCGAGAAGGAGACAGAAACCCCTGATGGATCGCCTCATTGGTGATCCGGGAAAGGGCTTCCTCTGCGTCGAGTCCTTCCAGCACTTCCGCCTGGAGCAGTTTTTTTCCGTCTTCATTGAGCGGACGGGAGTTGATAACCCGGTTTTCTTCATTCAATGCCAGTTCAATGGAGGGGTTGATGTCAACAGTAACGAACTTGACGGCCGGTCTTTGCGGCGGCGCCTGGTCCGTCACAAAGCGGGCGGCGCCTGCCTCACCGTCTGCGGCAGGTTCCTGAAGGGGCTGACTGCCAAAGCCGCCGAAACCAGTCAGGTTGACCATCAGAAGCACTGTCGCAGCCACAACTGTCGTCATCCAATGCCAGGTCGCGCTGGACCGCCACCCCTTTGTGTGAATAGGGTTTGTTTTTCCCCAAGACAGGGGGATTTCATCGCCAACCTCCGGCTTGGGATGAGCTATGCGCTGGCGCCGGAATTCACCGCTGGGGGTGAGGACAATCGCCTCATCCCCCTCAATCTCCAGCACCACGCCACGTTGGTCCACTTGGCGGCCGACCTCCTATCCGTTGGAATCATCAGACACAGTGTATCCCGGGGTATGTTTCTCCGTCCTTTGCCGAGAATCACTCCTTGTCTATGTATTCCTTCAAATGATCCAGTTTCTCCATGAAAATAATGGCGACGGCGATAATGTATTTCCGCTGTCGCTCCAGCGTTTTTCGGCTCACATCGACATCCCGTTCCAGTTCCTTCAAGGGCAGCGAGCCTTTAAGTCTCAGGTATTCGCGATAGGCCGGTGTTTCGGCGACTTGCCGGGCCACCTGAATCGCCCGCCTGCGGGCGTCTTCATGCTTTGGCGCCACTTCGACCAGCTCGCTGAACCGGATGCCGTATTCCTGCAGCAGTTTGTTGTAATAGAGGATCTCGTTCCGGCGGTCGTTCGCTTCTGACTCAGCCATATAGGCCGCCGTCGCCTGCCTGATCTCCATCCGGTTGTTCCCTTCCTCCCCCGTGTCATCCTCCGATTCATAATCGAAGGCCGACAGGGGGATCTCCTTCTGGCTCCGCGTCTGCTTGCGAAAATAATCGATCAAGCGACGACGGATCACCGTCTCCGCAAAGGACAGGAAGGAGACACCTTTTTCTTCCTGATAGCTTGTGATTGCTTCGTTAAACGCAATCAAAGCTATGCTGGCCTCGTCATCACTGCCCAAGCGAACATACCGTCCGCTCGTCTGGGAGGTGACCCTCAGCACAAAAGGGGTAAACTTCCGGATCAAGGCGTTGCGGGAACACTCGTCCCCTTCCCGGGCTCGAACAAGAAGGTTCTCAGGCTCCTGATTCCTCGATGCGAAGACGCCGCTGCCCAACAGGGATGCCAAGGTGTCACCTTCTTTGTATTATATTTGTTCGGGTCCAGGACAATTTTTCTAGGGGCAAATTATCCTATCTGCGCAAAAACAGGTTCAACAGGATCGTCAACAGGAGGCTGAGCAAGAGGCTGCTGGCCAAAGGGAAGTAAAAGCTGAAATTCCCCTTCTGCCAAGAGATGTCGCCGGGCAGTCTCCCCAGGGAGACGAACTGGCTGAGCAACCAGAACAATCCGCCCAGCAGTAGCAGCCCGGCGCCGAGCACCATGAGCCACTTGCCGAAGGAACCGCCGTCGATCACCGCTTAAAACCTCCTTTGGGCTTGTAATACCGGTCCTTCTCGCTATAAATGCATCCGCAGTAGGGCTGCCGGTAGAGTTCCCTTTCTCGCGCCCGCTGCTGGCCTTCTCGGAAAGAAGCCCGAAAGTCGGCATAGACGAAGGGCACGCCCACCTCGCGACCGGCTGCCTCACCGGCGCGCCGCAGGGTCTCGTGGTCCTGGTACGGGCTGATCAGCAGGGTAGTGCTGAAGCCTTCCATACCGAGTTCCCGCGCCTTTTCTGCCGTCTTGCGGAGGCGCAGGTCGTAACAGTGGGGACAGCGGCCCGCCGGATCGGCAGCCACCCGCCGTAGGAAGTCCTCCAGGGCATACCCTTCTTCCACGATCAAGGGCAGGTTGATCGAAGCGGCATAGCCTTCCAACGTCTCTTTTCGCCGGAGGAACTCCTTGTAGGGATGGATGTTCGGGTTGTAATAATAGGCTGTCACCGCATGCCCTTCCTCGCGCAGGACATCAAAGGGAACAATGCCGCAAGGGGCGCAGCAGGTGTGCAACAGCAGCCGCATCACAGTCACCTACTCGTCAAAGGATAAGGCCGCCTGTTCCGCCGCTGCGCCGACGGCCGTTGAGGATGTGTCGTCTGTTGCCGACGGCAAAAGAGCTGGGCGCCCTTCCTGGAGCGCCAGCAATCCTGCGGGTACAGGCACTCCGAGATGCGCACAGGCAGCGATAGTGGCCATCCGACCGCGGGGCGTCCGGTTCAAGAATCCGAGTTGCATCAGGTAGGGTTCGACCACATCTTCGACCGTATCTACCGACTCACCGACTGAAGCCGCCAGGGTCTCTACGCCGACTGGTCCGCCGGCAAATTTACGGATCAGCGCCTCCAGCAGCCGCTGGTCTGTCGTATCGAGGCCGCGCGGATCGACCTCCAAACGCCGCAAGGCTTCCCGCGCTACCTCCCCTGTGACCACACCGTCCGAAAGCACCTGGGCGTAGTCGCGGACCCGCTTGAGCAGCCGGTTGGCGATGCGGGGCGTTCCCCGCGAGCGGAGCGCGATCTCCCGGGCGCCTTCCGGCTCGGCCGTGACGCCGAGGATGGTGGCGGCCCGCAGGATGATAAACTCCAACTCGTCAGGCCGGTAGTATTCCAGGCGGTGGATGACGCCGAAACGATCTCGGAGGGGCGACGTGAGCATCCCCGCCCGCGTCGTGGCGCCCACCAGGGTAAACCGGGGCAGATCGATGCGGATCGACCGGGCAGCTGGCCCCTTCCCGATGACAATATCCAGGCAAAAGTCTTCCATGGCCGGGTAAAGCACTTCCTCGACGGCGCGGTTGAGTCGATGGATCTCGTCAATAAACAGGACATCCATCGGCTGCAGATTCGTTAAAATGGCCGCCAGGTCGCCCGGTCGCTCGATCGCCGGCCCGGAGGTGACCCGCAACTGGACACCTAACTCCTGGGCGATGATCTGGGCCAGTGTCGTTTTTCCTAAACCGGGCGGTCCATAGAGCAGGACGTGATCCAGCGGTTCCCGCCGTCCCAGCGCCGCCTGTATGAAGACCGTCAGGTTCTCTTTTAGCTTATCTTGGCCGATATACTCCCGCAACGTCCGCGGCCGCAGGCTCCATTCGGTCTCACGATCCTCAGGCCGCTTGGCTGAGGTCATCATCCGTTCATCCATAAGACCTCACCCCCTTACTGCGACCCGAGAAACCGAAGTGCTCCCTTGATCCATGCCTCCACGTCGGCGTCCGGCGGAACAAGGGCCGCTGCTTCCACCAGAGCGTCCCTGGCTTCGTTGGCCGTATACCCCAAGACCTGCAGGGCTGAGAAGGCCTCGTCGCGGGGGGAGGTCTTCCACATGCGATCGGCTCCGGCAGGAACCGCTTTTTTTCGCCTGCGTGCCAATGGCGATGTCCCTTCGGGGACGTGCCGGTCCGAGGAGGGGTCCTTCAGCGAATGATTCTGTAAAGACGCCTTTTCCGGCAATTGCTCTTCTGGCGAGCCGGGCGATTGCTCTTGTTGCAAAGGATCTTGCGCGTTCTGATCCTGCTCCTGTGACGACGCTTCTTCAAGAAAAGGGTCCACTCCAAAGACGGGCACGGCGCGAACCCCCTGTTTGAGCAGTTTATCCCGCAATTCGATCACAAGGCGTTGCGCCGTCTTGCGCCCGATGCCCGGGATCCGCGTCAAGGCGAGCACATCCTCGGCGATGATAGCCCGCTGGACCTCCACAACTGAATAAGCGGAAAGGATCCCCAGGCCAACCTTGGGCCCGACGCCGCTGACCTCCAAAAGAAGGCGGAAGAAGGCCAACTCCTCCTCCGTCAGAAAGCCATAGAGGCTGACCTGATCCTCCCGCGCATAATAAAAGGTATGGATCAATATGTCCCTGCCCACTTGGGGCAACGATGCCAGCATCGTCGCCGGAACGAAGACGCGATAACCCACGCCGGACACATCTAAAAGCAGACAATCGTCACCCAAGCCGACGAGACGGCCGCGCAAAAAAGCGATCACCGACAGGCCACCCCCCAGGTCAGGCTATGGGCGCAACAGATGGCCACGGCCAACGCGTCGGCCACGTCGTCAGGCTTGGGGATCTCTTCCAGCGCCAGGAGGACGCGCACCATCTGTTGCACCTGTTGTTTTTCCGCCCTTCCGTAGCCGACAACGGCCTGTTTAACCTGGGACGGCTTGTATTCGTGGACAGACAGACCGGCCCGGGCAGCAGCCAGCAGGATGACGCCCCTGGCTTGCCCGACGGTGAGGGCCGTAGTAACATTGCGATTGAAAAAAAGCTCCTCTACGGCGACATGGGTTGGTCGATAAGTGGCGATGATCGCCTCCAAATCGGTAAAAATCGTTTGCAACCGGGAAGCCTGGGATGTGTGGGCCGGGGTGCGCACAGCGCCATAGGCAAGGGCAGAGAGCCGGTTGCCTTGCACTTCAATCAGACCATATCCGCAAATGGCTGTTCCCGGGTCGATCCCCAGGATAACCAACCCGCCACCTCCCTGATTCGATACGTTTTAAGGTTTTCGACGCCCTTCGGTTGAATCCTTTTCTTTATGACCGTCAGATTCGTCCATGCCATCCAAAAGCAGGGAGAGTTCCTCCGGCGTCATCCCACCAAGCCAGCCCCGTTCCGCCAACTCATATAAGGGTCGGGGGAGGCGCTCCGCAGGCAGATCGGTTAAGCGATCGATCCCGCCATAGAGGCCGGGCGGGCCGACGATGACGGCGACGACTCCTCCGACAATCCCCAGGTGCCGTTTCGCCGCATCATCAGGGCAAAGGCCATCAACGCTGCGGAACAGCCGGATCTGGCCGGGGCGCAGTTCCCAGCGCCAACCGGCACTTTCCGGATACCGCTGCAGCAGTTCCCGAAAGGGACGGCCCGTCCAGTCTTCCGGTCGTTCCAGGTTTTCTATCTCCTGATGGCCGCAGAGGCGATAGGTTTTTTCAATTGTGATGGCGACACCCGGCGCGATGGGCTGATGAAGCATGTCCTTGCCGTACCGGTTCGCCCATGCGCCGTCGCTTTTGACGACCATAAAATCATAGGCGAAAACGGTGATGACCGTCAAGCTGAAGGTGACCATAAAAAGTGCCAATAAGACAGACCCTATAGCTGTCCATTCCGCAACGGGCGCAGATGTTACAAGGGACGTCTTTGATTCTCTGGCAGAGAGGGTTTTATCAAAGAAAGACACTCCGGTAAACCCCATTTCCTCATCGGCAAGAACTTTCTACTGACTTCTTGTAAAAAATTTTCATTTTAACGCAGTAGATATTCTAACCAGCAAGGAAAAAGGAGAGTCATTCGAAGGTTTTTCGAGCAATAAAGTGTTTTTCCTTGACTTCCACTCTCATATTTTATATATTCTTATCAAATGGTTGGTGGTTTTAGGCAAGGAGGCCAAAAATTTATGTATGATGCCGTAGATTGCCGAATACTTCAGCACCTCCAACGCAACGGACGAGTAACGCAGACCGAACTGGCATCGCTTGTCGGCCTCTCGTCTCCCGCTGTGGCAGAACGGATCAAGAAGTTGGAGGAAAAAGGGGTGATTCAGGGTTTTCAGGCGCGTCTTAATCCGAAAGCCCTCGACCTGGGTCTGACCGCATTCATCTCCCTTCGGTTGGATCATCCCAACTCCTATCCACAGTTCGTCGAACAGATCCTGGGCTGCCCCTACATACTGGAGTGTCATCGGGTCACCGGCGAAGACGGCTTTCTCTTGAAAATCCGCGTCAAAGACACGGTCGAACTGGAGCAGATCTTAACGACACAAATCTTATCCTTGCCTGGTGTCAGCCATACGCGCACCTCCATCGCCCTAGCCACTCCCAAAGAAGAAACGGTTCTACCCCTTCCTACGGAAGAACAGTCGGCCTGAACGCTTTTTTTGAGAGGGATATCCTCATCAACGGTCAGGCAGATCTATTGAAATACCGCATCAACGAAGCAGACACTTGAACGAAGCAGACACTCGAACGAAGCAGACACTCGAACGAAGCAGACACTCGAACGAAGCAGACACTCGAACGAAGCAGATGCTTCGATCGATAAAAATGCAACGAAAGGAGCCCCTATCTCTAGGGACTCCTTTTCTGTTACTTATCTTCCCGTCTTTCGTTTGTGATGTTCAAAGCCTCTTTCTTCATCGCTTATGAACTGACAGGGCGTAAACTTTTTGGTTTCTAAGGATAATCGAGTCGAGATCAGCCGATTTGCTCCATCACCGCGTCATCAATGTTAAAATTGGCATAGGCGTTTTGCACATCGTCATGTTCTTCAAGAGCATCCATTAGCTTGATCAGCTTAGTGGCAATGTCTTTATCAGTGACCTCCATGGTGTTTTTAGGAACCAGGGTCACCTCCGCTGACAGCACAGCATAGCCGGCATCAGCCAAAGCTTGACGAACACCCTCCAATTCCTCCGGCAGCGTGAAAACCTCCGCTTCGTCCTCTTCCACAGCGATGTCCAGTGCACCCGTTTCCAAGGCGACCAGCATCAGTTCGTCCTCGTCGACGACCTTTGCCCCCGCCTCAGGGGTGACAGCCAAACGGATGACGCCTTTCGGTTCAAAAATCCAGGAGACGCACCCGGTTTCGCCAAGGTTGCCCCCGCTTTTGGAAAAGAGGTGGCGGATCTCGCCGGCGGTGCGGTTGCGGTTGTCTGTCATCGCTTCAATCATGATGGCCACGCCGCCGGGACCGTATCCTTCATAGGTAAGTTCTTCATAGTTGGCCCCTTCGGTGCCGCCGGCGCCCCGTTGGATCGCCCGCTGGATGTTGTCGTTGGGCATATTGTTCTCTTTTGCTTTTTGGATGGCGATTTTCAGGCGGAAGTTGCTGTTCGGATCAGGCCCGCCTTGGCGTGCCGCTACAATCAATTCGCGTCCGATTTTGGTGAAAATCTTGCCCTTCTGGGCGTCTACCTTCGCTTTCCGGTGTTTAATGTTCGCCCATTTGGAATGTCCAGCCATGTGACTATAATTCCTCCTGTAACTCTTCTAGGATAATCTTGTGATCGACCAAGGCCAATTCGATGATGCGCGCCTTGAGCGTCTTTTGCTGACCAAAGATGTTGATCATCGATATCTGACCGGCTTGGGGGATCAGTTTATCGACAGCCTCTAGGATCAGTTGGTCCTTTCCGTTTCTCCGGAGATAGGCATTGGCCTCACACATGACGCTCCTCCTCCACAAGTTCCTTGATACGACGAACCAAGCCCAGCACTTGATGGGGCAGCGGATCCGATTTCGCCCCGACAATCTCGATGCGGCTTCTGTTTAATGGAATCAGGATTTTTTTCGCCTTGGCCCTCCCGACGGCTTCCGCCATGGCGGGGGTCAACTCACCCAGCATGCTGTGGGCCATCAAAATGGCGACAGAACCGGCGATGATGTCGACTTCCGGGAGGTTCTGTACCATTGCGTTTTCTCCAGTCGCCCCATCATTGGCGCCGGCCTTCAGCATGGCCGCTGTCGCCATCGCATTGGTGCCTAGCCCCAGTATCTCGATATGATCAGGCAGCTCTTGCCGGAGCCGTTCGACGATATGCCTGCCAATGCCTCCGCCTTGTCCATCGATCACCGCAATTCGCATCGAACCACACCCCGACGTTTCCCTGCTATCACGTATTTCTTCTGTTTTAGCCTATTGTTTTGTCTCTGATCATTTAAATCCTCTGTCTCTGCCGTCATATTGTACGCTTTGCGCTTCTATACTTCTTGCGCTTCTATACTCCAATCAGGAATCGGGCTCGCATCATATTTTACCTTGACGTAAAGGGCGAAACAAGCACTTAAAAAACGCCTTCAGGAATTTCCTGAAGGCGTCATACCGTCTTGGTTGCGGGGGCAGGACTTGAACCTGCGACCTTCGGGTTATGAGCCCGACGAGCTACCAACTGCTCCACCCCGCGGCAATCTGGCTCCTCGAGTAGGATTCGAACCTACAACCTACCGGTTAACAGCCGGTTGCTCTACCGTTGAGCTATCGAGGAACAAGGGTAAGGAGATTCTACCTAGTCTTATATGAGATTGGCATCAACCGCATAGAAGACGGGCTTGCCCCTTGAAAACTACACAGCGGATATCTGTCGTAAAGCAGCAAAGAAGGTCAAGTCCTCGACCGATTCGTACCCGTCGACTGAACGCCTCGCGGCGCGTACATCTCGGGCCGATCTACCAGGTCATCCTCCTGGGGTCTTACCTCTTTCGAGTGGGAAGTCTCATCTTTGGGTCGGTTTCGCGCTTAGATGCTTTCAGCGCTTATCCGCTCCCGACATAGCTACCCAGCGCTGCCGTTGGCACGACAACTGGGACACCAGCGGTCGGTCCACCCCGGTCCTCTCGTACTAGGGGCAGCTCCCGTCAAACTTCCTCCGCCTGCGATGGATAGGGACCGAACTGTCTCACGACGTTCTGAACCCAGCTCACGTACCGCTTTAATGGGCGAACAGCCCAACCCTTGGGACCTACTTCAGCCCCAGGATGCGATGAGCCGACATCGAGGTGCCAAACCTCCCCGTCGATGTGGACTCTTGGGGGAGATAAGCCTGTTATCCCCGAGGTAGCTTTTATCCGTTGAGCGACGGCATTTCCACTCACATACCGCCGGATCACTAAGCCCGACTTTCGTCCCTGCTCGACTTGTCTGTCTCGCAGTCAAGCTCCCTTATGCCTTTGCACTCTTTAGACTGATTTCCAACCAGTCTGAGGGAACCTTTGGGCGCCTCCGTTACCTTTTAGGAGGCGACCGCCCCAGTCAAACTGCCCACCTGACACGGTCCCTGCGCCCGCTTCAGGGCGCCAGGTTAGAACTTCAGTGCATTCAGAGTGGTATCCCACCGGCGACTCCACCAAACCTGGCGGCCTGGCTTCCACGTCTCCCACCTATCCTGTACAAAACACACCAAAATCCAATGTCAGGCTACAGTAAAGCTCTACGGGGTCTTTCTGTCCTATCGCAGGTAACCCGCTTCTTCACGGGTAGATCAATTTCGCCGAGTCCCTCGTTGAGACAGTGCCCAGATCGTTACGCCTTTCGTGCGGGTCGGAACTTACCCGACAAGGAATTTCGCTACCTTAGGGCCGTTATAGTTACGGCCGCCGTTTACTGGGGCTTCGGTTCAAAGCGTTAACCTCTCCCCTTAACCTTCCAGCACCGGGCAGGCGTCAGCCCCTATACGTCACCTTGCGGTTTGGCAGGGACCTGTGTTTTTGCTAAACAGTCGCCTGGGCCTCTTCACTGCGACTCCCTCGATGCTATGATGTCATAGCTCGCCGGAGTACCCCTTCTCCCGAAGTTACGGGGTCATTTTGCCGAGTTCCTTAACGAGGGTTTGCTCGCGCGCCTGAGGATTCTCTCCTCGCCTACCTGTGTCGGTTTGCGGTACGGGCACGTTACATCTCCCTAGAGGCTTTTCTTGGCAGTCTGGAATCAGTGACTTCGCTACTAAGGTTCGCTCCCCGTCAGACCTTCGCGTTGATGAGCGACGGATTTGCCTATCGCTCCGCTACCGTCTTTGGCCATGCTCGACCGGCGGCATGGTTCACCTATCCTCCTGCGTCCCCCCATCGGTCAAACGATCCAACGTGGTACAGGAATCTCCACCTGTTGTCCATCACCTACGCCTTTCGGCCTCGGCTTAGGTCCCGACTTACCCTGGGCGGACGAGCCTTCCCCAGG